>JAYEIP010000041.1:0-3374 GCA_034660155.1 Actinomycetota bacterium
GGGGGGAGAGCTTCATCTAGGTCTTTGATGGTGGCCTCGCCCAACTCCGCAAGCTTGAGATCTACCTCGGGCACATGGTCGGCGGCAAGAACAGCCGGTCCGCCACCGTTGGTGACGATGGCGATGCGGTCCCCGCTGCTGCGGTACTTCGACGAGAGCGTGCCGGCCGCAGCAAAGACCTGGCTGATGGTTTCGACCCGGACAACACCGGACCGAGCGAGCGCGGCGCTGAAGGCCTCATCTCCGCCAACCAGCGCGCCGGTGTGTGACATGGAGGCTGCTGCCCCTTCAGAGTGGCGCCCGGCCTTGATCGCGATCACCGGCTTTATCCGCGACGCAGCCCGCAACCCGCTCATGAAACGTCGCGAGTCCTGGAGGCCCTCGACGTATAGGAAGATGCTCTCCGTCTTCGGGTCTGATGCCAGGTAGTCGAGAACCTCACCGAAATCGAGGTCGGCGGCTATCCCGGTGGAGACCACCGCGGAGAACCCGACGTCTCTGGTCTCTGCCCAGTCAAGGATCGCAGTGCACAGCGCCCCGGATTGCGACACCAGCGCGACGCCGCCCTCGGACGCATTGTTGTTGCCGAAGGTAGCGTTGAGACCGATGCTGGGGCGGATGATGCCGAGACAGTTGGGGCCGAGGAAACGAATGCCGTAGGAGCGAGCGGTATCCCGGACGCTGTCCTCGATGGCGCGGCCTGTTTCCCCTACCTCCCGGAACCCGGCGGAGAGGATGATCATGGACTTGATCCCGTACACCCCACAGGCCTCAACGATTGCCGGCACTGTTTTTGCAGGGGTGGCGACGATAGCGAGATCGATGGGTTTACTGATGGATTCCAGATCCGGATATGCCTTCCGGCCCTGGACCTCCGAGCGTTGTGGGTTGATCGCATAGATTTCGCCTTCGAAGCTACCGTCGAGCAGGTTCTTGAAGACGATCTGGCCAACCGAGTCGGTACGATCGCTTGCCCCGAACATGGCCACCGATGTTGGAGCGAAGAGAGCACTTAGGTAGTGAGGACGCATCTGAACCTGACCTCCTGACGTCGTGTATGTCACAGTGCCTCTGCGGAACCGCTTGAAGCTAGGGTCGGGCGGCCCCGCGACGTCGCCACCCGTCCCCATCTTGGCAGCATGGTGAGCCGACTTCCGTTTCGGTATCATGCCGCGCCCCGAGTCGGGACTGTTGATGTACGAAGACGAAGTCGCCAAATGGCGAGCGGAACGTGACGATTTTTTCGGTTCGCACTACGCATCACCACTGTCGGACGAGGTCATGGCAGCGTTCGTCGGTCTGGCTTACTTCGGTGTCGATCCCGCGCTCGTATTTGAGGTGGCGATGGAAGAGGCCGGTTCGGACCTCGAGATCACATCGTCGACGGGTGGGTCGTCGCGCTATCCGGTTGCGGGTGCGGTGACGGTTCCTTTCCCCGACGGCTCCAAGACGCTGATCGCGCTGCGGGGAGAGGAGGATGAGATCTTCATTCCTTTTCGTGACGCGACAAGCGGCGCGGAATCTTACGGCGGCGGGCGTTACGCCCCTCTCGAACCCGAGCAGGGCGGTCGGTTCGTTGTCGACTTCAATCGGGCAATCAATCCGTACTGCGCCTACGACGAGGACTTCTCCTGTCCGCTCCCTCCGGCGCAGAATTGGATCGATCACCCGATTGAAGCGGGGGAGATGGATTATCGGTCGACTTGATCTCGACTGCGGGGAGCGGCTTTCTAAAGACCGTTGCTATTGGTCCGATACCTTCTCATGAAGGTCCCTATGTTGCGGCTTGTGTTTCCGTCGCCGTCGTCACCCCATGACGCAGTCGGAGTTGGTCTATGACGACCCTATCGATCATCGTGCCCGCCTATAACGAGGAGCATCGCATCGGGTCGACGCTCGAGTCGATCGCGGCCTTTGCGGCTTCCCGGGCGGGGGATACGGAGGTCATCGTGGTTGACGATGGGTCCAGCGATGCAACAGCCGCAGCCGTTGCTGCAAGTTCTTGTCCCAATCTCCAGATCATTCGGACAGAGCGAAATATGGGCAAAGGACATGCGGTCCGAGTGGGGATGCTGGCCGCCGCCGGGGATCTGAGGCTCTTCACCGATGCGGATGGTTCTACGCCGATCAGCGAACTCGCTCGTCTCGAAGGTGAACTTCAGCGTATTGGTGGATCGGGGGTGGCATTCGCTTCGATCGCGGTAGCTGGTGCTGATGTGGCTCGTATGCAATCGGGGCTCCGACCGGCCGCCGGACGATTGGGTAACTGGCTCATCCGACTCATCGCCCTTCCTGGTGTCCTTGATTCGCAGCGAGGCTTCAAGCTGTTCTCGGCAAACGCAGCCCAGGCAATCTTCGAGCGGTCCGTGGTGGATAGATGGGCATTTGATGTAGAGACCCTTGCTCTGGCGCGCCATCTCGACTTAGGCATCGTCGAAGTACCCGTCAGATGGGCCCACAAAGAAGACAGCCGGGTCACTGCATTGTCATATGTGACAACGCTGGCCGACGTGATTGGCTTGAGATGGCGGTTGTGGAGGGGTGCTTACGATCGGATCGACGTGACCGCGGACCGTCCGTCATGACCGATCAGCACAAATTGGTGCGAGCGAACGACGGCGAGGGAGAGGCGCCCTCGCCGGACAGAGGGGCGTGGCGTCTTCAGGTCTACCCGCTGGCGATCATTGTTGCACTCGCTCTCGCAGTGATTCTGGGAGCTGTCGCTGCGGGTGGTTCGAGTGCTCCTGCTGAGAGCCTCGGTGGTGACTACCCGGCCTTTTACGGAGCGGGCCAGATCGCTTCCGCCGGCGATTGGGATAACCTGTATGAGTTAGACCGCCAGGCCGAAGCGCAAGCCGGGCTCCATGCAACAACGGATGGAGCTGTGGCCCGCTTCTATGCATACCCGCCGCAGGTAGCCGCGGCCTACCAACCGCTCGCCGGTCTCGACTACCACTGGTCCTACCTCCTCCACACCATGATCATGGCGCTTTTTTTGTGGGGCGCAGTGTTGCTGGTTCGGCCAATGATCCCCTGGCTGCGAGGATATGTCGGCCTCGCGGTTGCGGCAGCTCTTCTCTTCTGGCCGATGTTTCGTGCGGTGACCGGGGGCTCCAACACCGCGTTGACCGTGTTTCTGATTGCTGCAGCATGGCGACTGGTTCATGAGGACCAGCAACTGGGTGCTGGCCTGGTGTTGGCCGGGCTGCTCTACAAACCACAGTTTGCCGTTCCAATGATCGGCCTCTTCCTTCTCGGTAGGTACTGGAGAGTGGTCAGCGGTGCCGCCGTGGGAGCGGTGGTCTTCTATGTATCGGGTGCTGTTCTGCAGGGGTGGAACTGGGGAGTGGATTGGATCGAGGTGGCCGCGGACT
>JAYEIP010000042.1:0-15938 GCA_034660155.1 Actinomycetota bacterium
CACCACCGGTATCCGATGACGTTGCGATTCGTTAACTACTAACTAGTGAATCCGATCCGTTCTCGCTGATCTGGCCCCGCGATAGAACAAGCCGCATATGCGGCACGACGTCCTCAAGAACGGGAAAAACTCTATCGCTTGACCGCGACGTACAGCCCGCGGTCCAGCGGCCCCTCGGGGTCGTATTCAGCGGCAAACCCCGAGGCGGCGAACGTTCTGAGGTACTCATCAACTGTGAATAAGGCGGTGGGGTGTTCCTCGACGTAGGCGTCGGCGTCGCCGTCTTCCCAAGCGACGGCCCAGGCCCACCGCATCGTTACCCGATTGCCGTCGCGCTGGCTCGTGTCGATGCGGGCAACGGTGAGGCCGTCGCCCTCCACCATCCGGCTACCCACGTGACTGTCCATCCAAGCGCTAGGCGCAAACCAGGGCTCGATGATCAAGACGCCACCACGATCGAGGTGACGTCCGCAACTCTCGATCATGGCCCGGAGGTCACCGGGGGTCGTGATGTAGGCGATGGACGAGAACATGCAGACGAGAGCGTCGTAGGTCTTGCCGAGCTCGAAATCGACCATATCGGCCAAATGGAACTTGGTTGCGGGCATTCGGCGATGCGCTACCGACAACATCGACTCCGCGATGTCGAGTCCTTCTACGTCGTACCACTGAGCAAGCTGCTCGGTGTAGCGGGCCGTGCCGCAGGCGATGTCGAGGAGGGACCTGGCGGCGGGTTTCTTGGCTCGGATGATGTCGTGGACTGTGGCTGCGTGAGTCTCGTAGTCGAGCCAGCCGTAGTAGAGGTCGTAGACTTCGGCGGAGCGTTCGTATGGATTGAGCATGGGTACCACGCTACGCGTTTCGGGCCGGGCCGCGTGGTTCAGACACCTGCGAAGAGCCCCCTACCCCCGGCTAGCGCCGGGGGTACTTTCCCCCGGAGGGGGGACTGATGGGAGAGGAGGCCATTCACCATCGTTGAATCCCTGGGTTGCTACGCCAGGCCTAGTTCCGCTTTGAGCTCTTCTAGCTTGGCGTCGGCTTGGGCCATGTTGATGGCCTCTTTGAGTTCCATCTCGGAACCCTCGGGGGTGACTTCCCGAAGCTCGGCCTTGGCCATTGCTTGGGCTTCGCGGGCTTGGATCTTCTCTTCGATCTTCTCGAGAGAAGGCATGTCGTAGTCCATGGTGTTGGACAACGCATCGACGGCCGCATTGACGGACTCTTGCATCTTTGCCGCTTCGAGTGTGCCGAGCAGCTCCATCCTCTTCGCTGCAAGCTCCGAAACCCGCATCGCGTTTGACTGAACAGCCTGCTTGGCCGTGTCGGCCTGTACGGTGGCAGTCTCATACTGGGTCTTGAGCGTGCTGAGGTTGTTCTCCGAAGCCTGCAGCTTCATCGCAATGGACTGAGCGGCCCTGGTCCACTTGTCCTGCGCGGCAGCGTCACCGGACGTCTTAGCCTCCTCGGCCCTGAGGATTGCCTGCTTGGCCATCTCGCGTGCCTCGCCTACGTCATCGGCCGCACCCTCCATCTTGGATTCGAGTTGGGTGCGATGAGCAACGACCTTGGCCGCCTGGTTGCGCAATTCCTGGTCACGCTTCTTCGCTTCGTTGATGGCCTGTTCGATCTCAACTTCAGGCTTCATCATTTTCTCCGCGCCGCCCTTGAACAACGTCGCGATGTAACCCCAGAGCCGCTTCAAAAAACTCATTTGATTCCTTCCCTAGTTCATTTCAATTGTATATGTTCGCCGGCCACCACAAAGCTGGCCGGTAAGATCAGCGTCGCCTACTTGCGTCGTCGACCCCCACCGCGGATCCGGCGGCCACCGGACCGACGCCTGGTACTGCGGCTTGGGGACCGCCGTGTCGCGGACCTCCGGGTGGATCGCCTGGCGACAGGAGCTCCCGGTCCCGGAACAACTCCACCGCCACGACCGGCCCGCGGTGTGGGAGTCGATGACCGGCGGCCGCTGGAACCGATGCGACCGCGGCGGGTACTCCCCCCGCCCCCACCGAGAACCTGACCGGCGACACCAAAAAGGATTTCCATCATTCCCGGCCCTAGATAGGAACTTCGCCGTGACGGGCGGCGCTGGTAATCGGGACGGGGGGCTGGAGCGGTGACCCGATCCTGTGAGGGAGGGGCGACCGGCTCCAGTCGCTTTGGCTCCGGACGGGGGGGCTTCGGCTTGCCATCAAGGAGCGCCTCCGCAGAGTCCAGTTGCCAGATGGCAACGTCAAGATCGTTCGAGAGTTCGATCAGTTGCTGTGGAGTCTCTACGTTTGGTAGCTGCTCGGTGACCGTACGATAGGTCTCGCCGGCCTCGTTGTAGAACTGGTCGGCCTCACGATTGTCGGCAACCCGAACCTCGTCCTCCAAGTCGAGAATGTCGTTGGCTACCGCATCGACCTGCTTTTGCACTGCCGTCCGGGCCTTCGCCATCTGCTGGGCGGCAGCGTTGACGGTCTGTTTGCTCCCTCGTCGCATTAGCCAGAACACGAGGAGGCCCAGTCCACCGATGATGACGATGAAGATGAGGAACCCACCGCCACCACCATCCGACGACTCTGCAGTCGCAACCGTGGTTACCGGTGCCGTGTCGGCCGGGGTCGTACCGCCGACCAGCGCAACAACGAAGTTGGCCGCGTATTCAGCATCGTTGCCACCCTCGGAGTTGGCGAAATCGAAAGCGGCCAGCATGTCATCTTCGGTGAAACCATCGTTGTCGGTCACCCATCCGATGTCCTCCGGAGACATCACCAAAACGGTCCCGCCATCGATATCAAGGCCCTCAAAGACGGCCTCGGCGAAGGCACTGTTCCCGCCAAGAGGAGTGTCATCGAGCACCACGAGATAGAAACGTGAACCATTGTTCCGAGCCGCACTGACGATCTGGGTCGCATCGTTCTCGCTGATGGAAACGCCACGATCGAGATACACCCCGGTTGAAGCAACCTCGTCAACGACGGTCTCGAGGTCGGCCGCCAAAGCCCCGGAAGCACTCCCGACAACGACGAGCACGAGCAAGACTGTCAAGAGACCGGTCCGGCGTATCCAATTCATGGGCCACATCGTACAACCGGAAAGCCCTCCGCCGTTCTGCGAAATCACCCTCTCGAGAGCGCCGCCCGCATGAAGAACATGACGTTGGCAGGGCGTTCCGCCATGCGTCGCGTCAGATACGGATACCAGGCAACACCGTATGGAACGTAGACACGTAGCGGATCACCGTTGGCCAGCATCTCGTCTTGAAGACTGGTGCGAACGCCGTAGAGCATCTGGAATTCGTACGGTCCGCGACGGCTCGAGACGAGGTCGTGAACGACGTCGAGCCGATCGGTGTCGTGCGAGGCGATCGCCGGCTTCACACTGTCGTCACTCATAAGCAAATGGGTCAGCCGGTCGAATGCCTCATTCACCGCCTCACGTGATTGGTGGGCAATCTCCTCAGGCTCGGCATAGGCACCCTTGCAAAGCCGGATGTGGCCCCCATGGGGCATGACCGTATCGAGGTCATCCCTGGTGCGGTGCAGATATGCCTGGATAGCCAGCCCGAGGTTGCCATGCGCCTTCTGCGCAGCCATGTAGAGATCGATAGTTCGCTGGGTCACCGCGCTCTCCTCCATATCGACCGTGACCGTCGTACCAACCTCGGTGGCCCGAAGCGCCAATTGATCGAGTGACTCTGCCGCCATCTCGTTGTCAAAACCCATCCCGAGCTGGGACAGCTTTATGGAGATATTGCCGTCAACACCGTGGGCGCCGATGGCATCAAGACAGGCGAGATAGTCGTCACGGGCCGCCTCGGCCTGAGCCCGATCGATGACATGCTCACCAAGATGGTCAAGCGAAACGCTAGCCCCCTTGACGTTGAGGGCTTGTGCAGCCGCTATTGCCTGTTCAAGGGTCTCCCCCGCGACAAACCGGGTGGAGAGTGCCCTCCCCGGACGGGTCCCCGTGATCATCTTGCGAACGACGCCCCTATTGGTGACACCGAGGACACCACGACCGAGGAGGTTCACTCGTCGGCCTTGCGGGTAGATCGTTCAAGCGCGATAGCTCCCAACTCGCGGGAGCGCTGGGCGGCGGCCCGCACTGCCCGCTCCAATAGCGCACGGAATCCGCCGTCTTCCAATTCGTGCATCGCGGCTGCGGTGGTGCCGCCGGGTGAGGTGACCTCGGCACGGAGCCGGAAGGCGCTCTTGTCTGAGACGGACAGCAGCGCCCCGGCACCGCGGAGCGTCTGGATGACCAGTTTCTCCGCAGCGTGGTGCGGGAGACCTTCACGGATTGCAGCTTCAGTCAATGACTCAGCCAGCAGGAAAATATAGGCCGGGCCGGTTCCCGATACGGCCGTGACAGCATCCAGGAGATCCTCGGACAGTCGAATGGTGTCACCGACCGCGGCCAGGACCATGTCGGCCAGCGCCAGAGCATCGGTGTCGGCATGGGACCCACCGCAGTAGGCGGTCATGCCTTCGTCGACGGCCGCGGGGGTGTTCGGCATCGCCCGAACCACCGCGATATCCTCAAGCACCGCTTCGTAGACCGCAAGCGGCACGCCGGCTGCCAGACTCACGACCACCTGGCCCGGTTGCAGCGTGTCCTTTATCTGGCCGAGCAGGAAGTCAATGTCCTTCGGCTTGACGGCAATCACGACAACATCGCGACCGGCTGCGACGGCGGCCGGATCCAGCAAAGCCTGAATCGCAGTTCGCCTTTCTATTTCGCTTGCTCGCTCCTCGCGGCGAGCGGCAAGTGTGAGATTGGCCGTCTCCCATCCAGCGCGAACCAGACCCTCTGCGAGGATCTCTCCCATCGAACCGGCACCGAGAATGGCCACTGTGGGGTGAGTCATGTCCGGAATCATAAGAGAGTCAACCCCGATGCATCGACTCGGCACCGATCCGCGACAAGGCTGCAGACCGCAATCGGGGCCGGTTACGCTCAGGAGCATGGCTCAGGCGTACCGTTCCGATGACCTCGAAACAACCCTTTTGTGGATCGTCACCGGCTATCGCGTGTTCGCCGCGGTCTGGCTCTCAATCCTCGGGCTGGTCGTGCTCAGCAGTGACACCACCCCAGTCGGCAACCCGCCGGTGGTGGCCGCAACCATCGGTCTGGTCGTGACGTGGGCGGCAACGGCGACCGCAGCGGCAATCCTCAGGCCCCGGGCGGCGTCGACCTGGTGGTTCGTCGCCATCGATCTCACGGTCAGCGCATGGACCGTGGCTGCCGGCACCGTGGCCATCACTATCCAGTTCGCCGGCGGCTACCCCCTCGCCGGAGCGTTCGGGGCAATTTATGCGTTTGGGGTTGCCGGCGGAGCAGTCGGTGCCGCCACCCTGACCGCCACCGGGCTGTTCCCGTTGCTCAACAATGAATCGCAGTCGTTCTCCCAAGATGTCGCCAACGCAATTGCCTTCCTGTTCTCTGTTGGCGCGGCGATTGGTGTTGCGTCCGCGCTACGCAGATCCGATCACCGGAGAGTCGAAGCCGAGGAGGCACTTGCTACGGAGCGGACCGAGCGAGCCCGCGCAGAGGAACACGCAGAAGTCGCGGCACACTTGCATGACTCGGTTTTGCAGACACTTGCCCTGATACAGCGAGACCCGGCTTCTACCTCGGACATCCGGGGCCTGGCGCGGCACCAGGAGAGGGAGCTGCGGGCGTGGTTGTTTCCCGGTCCCAACCCCGCCGGCATCCCCAGCGGGGGCTTCCGTGAAGCGCTGGTCGACGTGTGCTCAGAGATCGAAGACATGGGTGGCGTCCAGGTCGAAGTGGTGGTTGTCGGCAATACCAACGCTTCCGTTGATCCCATCGTCCGGGCAGCCCGCGAGGCGATCCTCAACGCCCGCAAGCATGCGGAGGTCGATCTTGTCTCGGTTTACGGCGAGGCCGACGCCAAGGAGGTGCAGGTGTTTGTGAAGGATCGGGGCAAAGGCTTTGAGCCCACAATCGTCGATGACTCCCGTCATGGGATCGGGGAATCTATCGTTGGCCGTATGGAACGACACGGCGGCTCCGTAGAAATCATCTCGGCGATCGGCTCCGGGACCGAGGTTCGACTCCGGCTCCCGTTGGGTGACTCATGACCACAGTGTTCATCGTCGACGACCACGATCTATTCCGCTCCGGAGTCCGTGCCGAGTTGCCTGAAGACCTCGACATTGTTGGCGATGCCTCCGAGGTGGAGGCCGCCATCGCCATGATTCGCGAACGGAAACCCGATCTGGTGCTGGTCGATGTCCATATGCCTTCGGGTGGGGGCCGGGCAGTCATCGAGCAAGTACATGCCACCCACCCCGACATCAAATTTCTTGCCATCTCGGCGTCCGATGCGCCGGAGGATGTCGTCGCTACCGTGCGCGCCGGAGCCCGCGGCTACATCACCAAGACCGTGTCTCCCCCCGACCTCGCCGAGGCGATCCGCCGGGTGGTGGACGGCGATGCTGTCTTTTCCCCCAAACTCGCCGGGTTTGTGCTCGACGCCTTCTCCTCGATGGAGGTGAAGAACCTCGACCCTGATCTGGACAAGCTGACGAAAAGGGAGCGAGAGGTTCTCCAACACATCGCCCGCGGCTACACCTACCGCGAAGTCGGTGAGCAACTGTTCATCTCGACTAAAACCGTCGAGAACCACATGTCGGCCGTGCTCCGCAAGCTGCAACTCTCAAACCGCCGCGAACTCACCCGCTGGGCCCAGGACCGCGACCTGATCTAGAGCACCGTCTGCATCTTCCGTGCGAGGGTGCTGTGCACCCTCTTTCCGTCTCCGTATCGGACGAGGCACGACGGACTAGTCGACTAGACCAACCTCACCGTATAGACCCTGGGTTATGCGAGCGAGATTCGCCAGCGACCCCGCTTCGAAGTAGTCGGAGTGACCCGATGAGCCGTCGGTCGTGATGCGGAGCGCACCAAACTCATCGGCAGTTGGACCGATGCCGTGCCACAACTGCTCGGCACCGTCTTCCGCCAGGTGAAACATGAACCACACCGGCACCAATGGGGGCGGCACCCACACAGGTGGAAGCTCCTGCGGCGACACGGCAACTCCGATCGGATCGTTGCTCGCCAATGCGGCCCAGACGCGGCCCCCAGGACGTAGGTTGGCGTCATCGGCGCGATCCAGCGTGGTCCCCGGACTCCCGACGAAGACCAGATTGTCGGCCTCTATCCCGCTCTTGGCGACAAGCCCGGCAAGCACCGATCCGTAGCTATGGGCCACCACGGTGACATTCCTGTCCGATTGGGGATCGATGCCCTCGAGGAAGGTCCGCAGCGATGTGGCACCCTGACGAGCCGCATCCTTGAGCACGGCATCGATCCCATCGGGTGTGTCGTAGCCAAGCCAGGCGATGGTGGCCACCTCGGCCTCACCCACGTCGGAAGCGGCGGCATACAACTGTGCGGCGTTCTGCCTGAAGCCACCTTCTCCATGGTTGAAGTTGGTGAGTTGATTGCCGATCCCGGGCACTACCACTGCAATCCGGCTTGCTGCACCCAGATCACCAAAGACCTCAACAACCCGCCCGTCGCCTACCGGATCGAACAGCAGAATCTGTCGATCCTCACGAACCCAACGGCGATACTCGGCGATCTGATCCTCAAGACGGTCGACCACCGCGTCGGTAAGGCTCGACACCTGGAGCAAGCCGATCCGGTGATCCGGGTCGAACCATCCAAGCAGCCCTCTCGACGCCTTCATCTCGACTATCTGCGTTTGCAGCCGATGTATCTCGCTTTCAATGAGCAGTCGGTTGGCCAGATATCGCATCTCTGGGGGAGCTCCGTCCAGGCTGCCGACTAGCTCGGGAGAACTGCGGGCGATCGCGGTTGCCAAGGAAGGCGCCATGGATCCAAATGCCAGGCTCACCTGAACCGGGGTCATCGCGCCAAACTCGGCACCTGAAGGCCTGGTAGGAAACGACAGGTAGGAATCGAAACAACGCCCGGTTTCGAAGACGCCAAGCGCGGCGAATTCGGCGCGGGCCCGCAAGAACCACCGCGATGACCACGACGAATCCACCGGTATGTTCTGCGCATCAGCGACAGCGCGAGCGCGCCACCGCAGTTCGTTCGTCATCTCGGCTAGGTCCCTCTCGATGCCGGCCAATAGCCATCCCGGCGATGTCCCGGCGGCCGCGACGTTGCTGCGGTTCAGGGCTCGCACCACCTCGATGCCGACGGTCCGGACCCGGAAGGCGTACTGCTCACTCAGATCAGCCAACCCGTGCAACCCGGCCGGATCGGCTCCAACAAAACCAGCCGCGGTCACTTTCGCCCTAGCTGCACCAGTTCTGTTTGGCCGTCGGCTAGCAGGTAGCCACGACCAATCGGGAAGCGTTCAGGACCACGCCGCGGGAGCGGGGTCTGCCACAGATCGCCGTCTGTTGAGAGGTTGGGACGTAGGGCACAACCGATCCGCGACCGCCGGACATCTTGCGTCCAATGTCCGTACAAGGAGCGGATCGCGTCGGTCGCCCCCGCAGCGACTACGTGGACCTCCGAGTGGCGCGTTTTGATCAACTCGCTGAGATACGGATCGTCCTCCACTAACTCGGCGTCATCGACAAGCAACAGTTGGGTTCCGCTCATCTGCTCGAGAGGTCCCAACGACTCCGACTGAATGAACTGGTCGACCATGGGGCAATCGGCAATCGGTGAGCGACGGGGCAACAACGCAACAATACGAATCCCGGGATGGGCGGCTCGGGCTACACGCGCCACCGTCGCCAAAGCGGTGCTCTTCCCGGATCTCGCCGGTCCGGTGATCAGGGCGTGGTCGCCCTCCCGCAATACAAGACCGGTGGGTGTTAACGAAGTGTCTCCGATCCCGAGTGGCAGGAACCACTCATCCGGCGAGATGCGCCCCGCCTCTATAACCTCCGCAACCGACACCTCGTGCGGCAGGACATCGATGGACCACGGTGCGACAAGGGGCGCTCCCCACTTGTTGGTACCCACCGCCGCCGCCAGTCCGTCCTGGTGAGGCAGTGCCACCTGGATTTCACGGCCGGTTCCGGCATCGAACGCCCTGCCCGGGATCGCAGGTGGTTCGGTCGCCGGCATCCCAAGACCGCTGTAGTCGTACCGATCCGCCAAACGGAATGCCAGTTTGCCGCTAACCAGTGAAGCCAGCCGAGTCGGGATGTCGCCGGGGTGTTTGGCAGTCATGATGGTGTACATCCCGACGCCTGGGCCGTCGGCAACAAGACGGGTGAACAGATTGCGAACCGCCATGTCCCCCGGTTCGTCGAAGGCATCCCCAAAACCTCCATGATTGTCCAACATCGTGACGATGGTCGGATAACCGGCGACAGCCCCCGGGCCGGTCGCCACTGCGTGACGTCGCTGCTGGAGCTCGTCGGCGAGCCGGCGAAGAGCACGAACTTGCCGTTCCCGGTCGTCGGAGCCGACAACAGCGCCGACGTGCGGAAGGTCTTGAAGCGGTCGCAACAACTGGTCGTCGAAGTCGAGGACATAGATATGCAGTCGATCCGGATCATTGTCGGCTGACAGGCCGATGGCCAGCGCAGCGAGCGCCGTGGTGGTGCCGCTGCCCGGAAGCCCGTACATGAGAAGGTTGCCGGCCGACGGTGACCAGCCGGCAGCAACCTGCCGTTGGCGATGCGGCTCATCCGCCAGGGCAAAAAGGGTGCCACCGGATTCGGGGTCGCCGGTCTCGAGTTCCTCCAGAGAGATGGACGCAGACAACGCTTCCGGCCATGGCAGCCGCGCCGGTGGCAGCTTCATCGCGAGGGCCACGGTTTGGCAGGCGGCCACAATCTGCTCCAGATCCGTCGGACCGTCGCCCAGTTCCTCAACACTCTGCAGTGGCGGTCGTTGCTCATGCGCAAATACAAACGGACGGACCTCGGCGGTCGCAGTTCGACTGCCGAGCCAGCGTCCGGTAACGATCGCCGTCTGAAACGGTACGACGTCACCAGGACCCAGCCGGGCAAGCCCTCTCCCCGGTTGATTGCGACCAAGAGCGGCCGCGTCGGTACAGCCAATGACGTCAACGGAATCTGCGTTGTCCTGCACTCTGAGGGCTATGCGAAGGTTCGTATTCGCCTTGATGCTGTCGCTGATGACACCGCTCGGGCGCTGGGTCGCCAACAGCAAGTGAACGCCAAGGCTCCTCCCCCGCTGCGCGATGCCCACCAATGCCTCCATGAAGTCCGGCAACTCCTTGGCAAGTGCCGCAAACTCGTCGATCACTACCAGCAGTCGGGGTAACGGATCGGCTTCGGTATCGGGAAACATGCTGATATCGGAGACCCCGACCGCACGCAGCCAGTGCTCCCGGTACCGCAATTCTGCCTCCAAGCATGTCAATGCACGACGGGCAAGATGATCATCGAGATCGGTGACAAGCCCAGCGGTGTGCGGTAGGGCGGCGCACGCATCGAATGCGCTCCCACCCTTGTAATCAATCAACACGAAGTTCAACCATTCCGGGCTGGTGGTAGATGCCAGGGAGGCGACGAGCGTCCTCAGCAACTCCGATTTGCCTGCGCCCGTTGTTCCGCCCAGCAAGGCATGCGGACCGTCGGCGATCAGATCGACAACCAGCGGGCCGTCCTCTCCAGTACCCAGGGGGCAAGACACACCGCGACCTCGGCGCGCCCAGTTGGCCTGAATTGATGCATCTAGGTTCTCACCGAACCCGAGCAAAGACCCGAGATGCACCAGAGTCGGCAAGCCGGACCCGGCAGTCAACGCCTCCGGATCGGTCAGCCGGGCGAGCGCGCGGGCGGTGGTGCGTGCGGCACCGGCCCCAATCCGCCACGCCGCCAGTTCGGCCCCATTACCGTCGGGGAATCGAATCCGGGCCAACTCTCCCTCTACCGACACAATGGTCGTTGACAACGAAGGCAGATCGAGCGAGCGGCGGGCCAGCGCTAGCCCGGCTACGCCGGAGGCTTTCCCCGCGCGCAGTGCCTCTCGAATGGAGGCTCGCGAACCCGTCACCAGATCGGGGAGATCGACAACAAGTAGGTGCCGCGGCCCGGGCTGGTCTGCTGAGTCACCGGTCGACAAGAGCGACATGACCGGGCCGATCTCAGGCTCAGTCCCCGCGATGCGGCGACGACCAGAACTATCCACCAAGACGTGGGGGAGCCACTTTGCCCAATCCCAGTCCTGGGGGTTCTCGGTAAACACCGAGATGGTGAGATCGGCAGGGCCATGGGTAGCCGCAGCCCGGAGGAGTACGTGGCGAGCCAATGCCAGCACCTCGCCGCGATCGCCGGCGATGCCGGTGACATCGCCCGCTTCCAACCGGATTGATACCGGAATGTTGTGTAGCTCCGCGTGCGGCCGCATGATGCCCGCGACTTCCGGCGTGACCGTCCCGCGGACCTCGGGTTGCCAGGGCAAGCAGCCGGTGCCGATCGGGATCACCATGAAATCATCGTGTCCTGTTCTGCGCTCCCACAGCCGCGAGTCGCCCCGCGCCACCCGGCGCTGCAGTTCCTGGGGCGAGCAGGCAGTTGCGTGGGTTGTCTTAACGTCACTGCGGTAGGCCGAAGCTACCTCGGCGGCAAATCTATCGAGTGTATCGCGGTACGCCTCCCCGGTCTCCTTGCGCTCTTTACGGGCACGTCGGCGATCCTCAAACCAGTTGGCCAGGAGCATCGCCGGGGAGAACACGGCAAACATCGCCATCCGCGGATGAATCAGGACTGCCATCGCCAGACCGATCACGACCGGGACGATCAAGGCACCCCACCCGAATCGCATCGCCTTGGCCGGTTCCTGCGGAGCGGGTGGGGGTTCGATCACGGTTGCCGCCTGTCTCCGCACCTGCCGTGGCGGCCGGTTGAAGACGCCCCGGCGCATTGGCCGCTCCGACGCGGTGGCGTGTACTCCGAAGACATGGCCCGCAATCTCCAACCAGGTGCCCGGCCGGAGCTCGACGTTGACTGACGACGGAGGCGCCCCGTCGACCAGCACGGCGACCCGTTCCGGGTTGCGCAGCGAGATGCCCCCGGCGTTATCGGTGTGAAGCCGTATCCGGCCTGACGCTTCCGGCACTGTGACGTCGGCAGGGGCAGCACCGATGGTGACAGTGCCGGAGGTGAGAGGGTGGCTCGTGCCGGCCAACGATCCGGTGAGGGATACGATGTGCCCTCGCAATTGCGGATCAGCGGCGTCCGCTACTTCCAACACCGAGCCTTCACTGAGACCTGCTTCCGGCAACGACACCGAGGACACAACGGTGCGACCATCGACCGTGACAACCGGGATGTCGATATGGAACCATGACGCGACGAGTTCCCCGATCGTCCCACCGTCGCCGGTGATGTCCAGATGGATTTCGAACTCCTCGTCACGACAGCGAACGATGACGTTCATCAGGAAGCACCGACAGGGATGGCGGCGGCGAGTTCTGCAGCGTCAGCGGCGCGCCGGAGCGCAGCCGCTTCGTAGTGGAGACTTCTGGCTTCCCCGTCAAACTCACCTGCAATCTGCCGCAGGCGGAGGGACTCACCATCTAGTTGCTGAGCGTGGGCTCGGACCTTGGTCTCAAAGTCCGCCGCCGCCGGACCGGCCCACACACGTTGCGACATCGATACCAGCGGATCAAGCAGACCGCGGACCGCCGCCGCTTGTGACCGGAGCCGGTCGGCATCAGCCGCAAGCGAATCGGCGGCAGCCAGCTTCTGAGCAGCCAGATGGCGGAGCTCCGCGGGTGTCATGACGATCTACCTCCCGGCCTCTATCGGGTGGCCATCTCGATGTTGTCGCGGTACTTGGTTACCGCCACCCCGGCCTGGGTGAGCGCTTCCCTCAGGTTGCGGAGCGCCGGTGCGAACTCCTGCTCCCAAGCGGCACGAAACTTGTCCGCACCCGGTCCTTCCCATGACGTCGCCCCGGGCGCCACCTTGCTGGTGAGCGTCGACTCGAGGCTCTGCACTTCCCCCGCCTTACCGTCGAACATCGACCGCAGTTGGTCGAGATCGGCCAGGTTTGCTCCAAACATGCCTGCCATTGGCTATTTCCTTTCGGTAGGTGGTCTTGTTTCAGACCTGAACTCTTCGTGACGTTATAATGATGTTTAACGATTGTCAATCATGTATTAGCATTGACAATGGAGATTCGCCATGTATAGGGTGCGGGCATGCAGCGGAGGATTGAAGCAACAGGCCTGATCGTTCTGGTGGCGACCACCACGGCGCTGATCGTGGGTCTGCACCAGGTCGGAAGCGTCGCCGGGTTCCGCATCGATTGGTCTAGTCCGGTGGAGTGGCTCAAAACCGCGCCGGCCGAAGATGTCGCCGTGGCAATACTCCGCTCCATCGGGCTCGTGGTCGGGTACTGGGTCACCGGCAGTACCTTGCTGTACACCGTGCTCGCGCTCCGCGGCAGGAGCAGCGGCGGACGTTTGGTGAGGCTGATCACGGTGCCCGGCGTCCGGCGAGTTGTTGACCGCTCCCTCGCGACATTCCTGGCAGCGTCGATAGTGGCGACACCGCTTGCCCCGGCGCTCGCCCTGGCCGACGAGCAACCACCGCCGGTGGTCTTTGACATCAACACCGACGGCGTGCCGGTGCCGCACATTCGATTGAGCGACGCAGGATTGAAAGATGCAACACTGGGTGACACCAGGACGAGTGACACGGTCCTGGTCGGCGACCAATCCCCCACGACAACCCAGCCAATCACCGATGTCGTACCCGTCGTGAAATCAGGAGGCACGCCGCCGGCCGTCATCGCTCAAATCAACACTGCACCACCGACGGCTACACCCATTTCGTCGATGGCGACCACCCACACCGTCCAGAGCGGAGACAATCTGTGGCAGATCGCCACCGGCCACCTACTGGCTCAGGCCGGAACCGATCCCGGAACCACAACCGTCACCACGTACTGGCGCCGCCTCGTCGCAGCCAACCGCACGACGCTTCGCTCCGGCGACACCAATCTCATCTACCCGGGCGAGATCATCACCCTCCCCCCACTCGAGGTGAGCGAATGAACATCACCGAGATGTTGGGCAAACCAGTCAGCGACATTACGGAGGTCGACCAGCCCAGCAGGGTCGGTTGCTCCGTCCCCGCTATCGCGGAAGAGTCGCCCCCCGGCGGCGGAAGAAGAAGTCCTCGCCCGTGGATGGTGGTTGCTGCGCTCGCCGCGCTTGTCGTGAGTTTCGGAGCCGGGGCCTATCTGACCTCGTCGACCACGAGCGTGACGCCGATGCGCACCGCTACGGCAACAACCGTCGAAGCAGTTCCCCCCAACATCGGAGACTTCGCAGAGCTCTTCGTTGCCATGCATCTGACAGGGCTCGTCTCTCCGTCTGATCTCGCCGGGCTCTATGCCGGGGCTGCCCCCGACGCCGGGGTCGGCACCGGTATGTGGATCAACAGAAGCGCCGCCGTCTCCACCCAATCGCTTAGCCAGGACTTCTGGTCTGTAACCGTCGTGGTCGACGCCCTCGAGATGGTTGACGGAGCCTACGAAACCGTCGGCCTCCAGTACTTCGAGATCACCATCGCTGAGGGTGACGACCGGCCGATTGCAGTCTCCGCACCATCGCGCATCCCGAACCCGCCCGCAATGAGCGCACCCTCGGGACTGCCCGTATTCAATGACGCGGTACCGGCCGACCAGGCGGCGGCGGTGACGTCATTCCTCGAGGCCCACCTCACCGGCCAGCGCGAAGTCGCAAGATTTGTCAGCCCCACGGCCCGGATTCCGCTGTTCTCGGAGGCGCCCTACGCGTCGATCGCCGTGACGCATCTTGGAGCTGATCCTTTCGGGCGGGTGATGGCGCAGGTTGCTGCGGTGACGAGTCGTGGAGGACACCACAATCTCGAATACACACTCGAGCTGACCTTCGAAAGCGGGGCATGGGAAGTGTTCGATCTGGTTGCAGCGGTGGAAGAGATCCGATGACAGACGGAGCAAACACTGCCGACGCGACAATCGATCACGGCCGTCGAGCGATGTCGGTGCCGCGCCGGCTGATGCCGGTGATCATGGCGGTCCATGCCGGCGAGAACCCAAAGGCCATCGACTCGATCACCGAACTCAGACACGCCGGGCTGATGACGAGCGAAAGGCTCGACCCGTTGGTAACAAGCCTCGTTGATGTGATGATCAACCCCTCGTTGGTGGTGACCGTCGAGGTGGCGGGCGCCAGAAGCCCCCGTTTGGCCACGATCTGGGGGACCCCGCGACGAGCTGTTGTCGGCATGACTGATGACCGGCGTCGCTTCGATCTCGTTCAGATCGAGCCGAAACTTCTTCCCTTCCATCTGGCACAGACAACCGGGCTGAGCCCGAGACCCCACCCACCGTTCTCCGGTGGGTGCTCACTGCCGGCGACCGCGTTGAACATAGCCGAAGACTTGATCGCAACAGACCCCGAGGAGGCCGAGAAGACCCTGACAGCTGCCGGAGTCCCGGAGCCGTGGGCCGATCGCCTCCTAACGGCCCTCACCCACCGGATATCGCTGTGGACAGTGGAGTCAGTGTGGCTCGGTCGTGGCGCCGGCCGCAGCCAATCCCGACTCTCGGTCCTCGATGCCGGACCGGCTGGATATTGGAGATTCGCTCCGGACGGAGATGGCACAAGAGTCTCGATCACAGTCAGCGATTTCGACGACATCATCCGACGATTCTCAGCCCTACTTCCGACACCGGGACCACCACCGGGTATCGGTTCGATTGGCAATTAGGGCTATACGTCCTGGCTTGACAACGCGGCTGGTGGATCAGATTCAATGGTGGATCGGATTCCACGGCATTCCCGTAAACGATGGATGACCGATGGATACACCGCTTGGACAGGCCCCGGTTGGCGCCGGTTGTGTTCGACTCGCCGACGCCGAAATCCTGTACGACATCCTTGCTGTCGGCGCCGCCGTGATTGTGAAAGACTGACGCTACTGCCGTCTTCGGCACTGAACTTACGCGCA
>JAYEIP010000043.1:0-3324 GCA_034660155.1 Actinomycetota bacterium
CATAAACGTCGCCGCATCCGGCCGGGGGACGGTGGTGCGGGTCAACACCGACACCGGCGAAGTCGTTGGTGAATACCGGACCGCCCCCGATGGGCGCGGTCTCAATCCTTCGCGGACCACGGTTGACCTTTTCGGTAGCGTCTGGACGGCAAACCGCGAAGAGGTTGACGAGATCGACGGCGTTCCTCACGGCTCTGCAGTGAAGATCGGCCTCATCGCCGGTGGAACGCGGGTCAACGCGGCCGGGGCCCCAGATCCAACAGGTAGCTATCTTGCGCCTCCGCTCGGGTACAGCACGTGCTCCGACCGCGATGGCGACGGGCTCATCCGAACCTCGAGTGGCCTTCTTGACGTCCTCGATTGGCCGGATGTCTCCGATGGCACGGGTGGTGTGGACGGGCTGGTTGAGGACGCGGTTGACGAGTGCATTCTCATCTACCAGCGCCTGCCCGACGCCGAGCAGGCGAGGCATGTGTCGGTGGACGCCGACAACAACGTCTGGGTGGGTGGCTTTCCGTTCGAAGGACGTATGTTCTACAAGCTCAGTGGAGCAACCGGCGCCATCCTCGACTCGTTTGATGCTCGTGACATCGGTTGTGGCGGATACGGCGGCTTGATCGACGGCAACGGCGTCCTCTGGTCGATTGGAGGGGGAACGGGCGAGGGGCCGCTTCTTCGTTACGACCCGGCAACCCGGACCGGCATGTGTGTGAACACCCACGGCGGCTACGGCCTTGGCATCGACACCAACGGGTACCTGTGGGCCTCCCTCTGGAACAACGGCATCGCCAAAGTCTCGCCCGACGGTGTGTTGCAACCCGGCTACCCGAAGTCGACCTGGACTGCGCCGAGCACAACCACGGCGGCGGTCAGCCTTACAGCGAGAGAGCCAATGCAGGCGTTGCCTGCGATGGCCATGGCGCTGCAGGCGGAGACGCCGACGTTCTGGGTGGCGCCGCAGGATGATTGGGTGCAGTCGCAGAATCCGTGGGTTCCAGGGTCGACGATCTCGCTGACTATCGAGGATGGCAGCGGAGTGGTCTACGCCGGCTCGCAGACAGCCGACGGTGCGGGCAACTTCAATTTCAACCTGTGGGATATGTTCGACATTGAACGCGGCCATGTGGTGACGGTTTCGGATGGGATCACTACCAAGGTCCATACCGTCACTGATCTGTTTGTCGACGGGGTGGATGTGACGGGCGACACCGTATTTGGTCGCGCCGGTGCCGGGACCAGTGTTGACGTGTGGGTCCACGGTGACGGCAACGTCGCGGTGACCGCCGATGGTTCGGGGAACTGGATCGCCGACTTCTCTGCCATGACCGATCTCACCTATCTGTCGGATGGTGGATCCCAACAGTGGGACGGTGACGGTGATTCCACTGGTGTCTGGTGGTCGAGCCCCAAGTTCCAGGTGGCGCCGCAGGATGATTGGGTGCAGTCGCAGAATCCGTGGGTTCCAGGGTCGACGATCTCGCTGACTATCGAGGATGGCAGCGGAGTGGTCTACGCCGGCTCGCAGACAGCCGACGGTGCGGGCAACTTCAATTTCAACCTGTGGGATATGTTCGACATTGAACGCGGCCATGTGGTGACGGTTTCGGATGGGATCACTACCAAGGTCCATACCGTCACTGATCTGTTTGTCGACGGGGTGGATGTGACGGGCGACACCGTATTTGGTCGCGCCGGTGCCGGGACCAGTGTTGACGTGTGGGTCCACGGTGACGGCAACGTCGCGGTGACCGCCGATGGTTCGGGGAACTGGATCGCCGACTTCTCTGCCATGACCGATCTCACCTATCTGTCGGATGGTGGATCCCAACAAACTGATAACGACGGCGATTCCACTGGTGTCTGGTGGTCGAGCCCCAAGTTCCAGGCGAATCCTGATCGCAACTGGGTGCAGTCAATCAGTCCCTGGACCGCCGGCGCCGTTATCACGTTGACAATCGACGATGGTGGCGCGGGCTACTCAGCAACCCAGACTGCCGACGATGCGGGCCAATTCAACTTCGACCTTTGGAACGCGTTCGAACTCCAGCGCGGTCACCACGTCACAGTGTCCGATGGGATCACAGCGAAGACCCACACGGTGATGGATCTGTTTGCCGACACCGTCAATGTTGTCGCCGACACCGTCACCGGCCGAGCTGACCCCAGCACTGTGGTGAGCGCCTGGATCCATGGTGAGGGTGCCAACACCTCGGCCACCACCGGCCCCACCGGGGAGTGGATGGCCGATTTCTCGGCCATGGCCGATCTCACCTACATGACAGAAGGTGGTGCTGAGCAATCCGACGAAGACGGCGACTCGACCGCAGTTGAGTGGTTCAGCCCCCGATTCCAGGTGAATCCTGACGACGACACCGTCGGCAGTTGGGGTTACTGGACTCCGGGCACGTTGATCACGATGACCGTCAACGGCACGGATTACAGCGACACCACAACAACGGATGAGCGAGGCGAGTTCTGGTTCGAGGTGCGCGGTCTCTTCGACGTCGAACGAGGCCATACAGTTACGGTTGCTGACGACACCACAACCAAGACCCACTTGGTGAAGGATCTCTTCATCACTGATGTCGATGTCGCCGCCGACATCGTACGCGGGACGGCAGCCCCGGGCAGCGACGTCGAGGTTCAGGTGGAGGGCGAAGAAGGTGCCTGGCTCATAGTCACGGCAGATGGATCATCTGGTGACTGGGTTGCCGACTTCTCGAGCAGCTTCGACCTCCGTCTCAACTCCAACGTGAGCGCCAACCAATACGACGACGAAGGTGATGTCACCTGGGTGCCGTGGCGGGTGCCGGTGTTCCAGATAGACCCGGACGCGGAGGGCTTGTGGGGATCAGGTTGGGAGCCTGAAACGCTGCTGGAGATATCCATCGACGACGGCAACCCGACGCCCTACGAGACGACTGTGACGACCGACGCGTGGGGTGACTTCAATCTCAACATATGGGATTTTGACGTTCTCACGGATCATGTGGTCACGATCAGCGACGGGTCAGAGACAAAGGTCCATACCGTCACCGCGGTGACGGTGACCGATATCGACTTCGCAGCCGACACGGTCACCGGGACGGCTGAACCGGATGCCTGGGTCCAGGTCAATGTCGGTCTCTTCCAGGAGGGAGCGGGTCGTTGGTTGCAGGCCGACAGCAGCGGCGACTGGATCGCCGACTTCTCGGTAGGTGTCGAAGGGCAACCGCCGTTCGACATCACGGAGACGACTTTCGTTGATGTCCAGGAGTACGACGACGACGGCGACGCGACCGTTCGTAACTTCGGTCCGCCGGTGCAGGCGAACCGCGGTGTGGC
>JAYEIP010000044.1:0-3282 GCA_034660155.1 Actinomycetota bacterium
TACAACACGTGGCGGCCACACAGCAGTCTCGGAGGCCTCACCCCCGCCGAGTACGCTGCCAACTGGACCACCCAAACCCCCGAACCACTCCCATAACAAGTGGACCAGCTACGGGGGCCCCGTCAGAAGTAGTCGAGCATATGGAAATGCTTCGCTTCGGCGTCGAACCGTTTCAAAACGGCCTGGGCGTTTTCGGGAACGTGGGATCGCTGATAGTCCTCCCCCATGAAGTTCTTGACGCTGTCGAGGCTCTCGAACCACATGATCGTGGTGAACTCAACCTCTTCGTTCTCGACCCTGTCGGCCCTCATCAGGTGTGCACCTACCAATCCCGGAATGTGACGGTCGAAGATTGCCGGAAGCACTTCGCCATGCACTACCGCCTGATAGGCCTCAGCATTCTCGACCGTCGTCCAACCACGCCAGATCCTTGCCACAGTGGCGTTCATAGGCATCTATGCCACCTCCTCGAACCGCACCATACGTATCGAGGATGTGCGCCGGGTTAGCTGCCCATAAGTCGCTCTCCTGTCATACCTGTGGGTCATTTTCGGCCTGGGAGTTGGGGTGGGTGGCTGCCGAGGGCGAGCATTGCGAGGGCGATTAGGGGTTGGGGGCCGTGAAACCCGAATGCGATGCGGGTGAGGAGGCGGATCTTGGTGTTGGTCGATTCGATGAGTCCTTGGGACAGCCCATGGTCGAGGTTGGCGTCGATCGCATCGCGGTGTCTGGTGATCTTCTTAGCGAGGTGGACGAAGGCTGGGAGTTGTGACCGCCGGGCCCAGGACAGCCATTGGTCGAGTGCTTGTTTGCCTTCTTCTCCTTTGACTGCAAACACGTAGCGGAGTCCTTCTTTGAGGAGGTAGGCCCGCCACAGTTTCGGGTCGGTCTTGGCGATCCAGTCGAGCTGCTGGTGTTGACGTGGGTTGAGATCTTCGGGGTTCTTCCACAGGGCGTAGCGAGATCGAGCAATCTTGCGGGAGTTGCCGGTGGTCCGTCCCCGCCGGCCAGGCGACGCTTTGATCTTGCGGCCAGCAGCTTGGTTCCAGGCTCGGCGTCGTTCGGTATCGAGGGCTTCGATGGCCCAGGCAACAACATGGAACGGGTCGGCGCAGCGGATCGCATTGGGGGCCCGCCGGGCCACTGTTTTGGCTATCCAGTCGGCCATGTCCGCCGAAACATGAGTAATCAGTTGGGCTCTCTGCTCTCCGAGTTCGTCGAAGAACACCTCGAGAGCGGCTTCGGAGCGGCCCGGTCCTGCCCAGACGAGCCGACCGGTGTCGTGGTCAACCACCACGATCAGATAACGGTGTCCCCGTTTGTATGAGATCTCATCGATCCCGATCCGACGCAGACCCTCGAGACGGTCAACGGTCGCTTCCACATCAGTGTTGACCCTGGTGATGATCGCTCCGATCGTCCGCCACGCCACCCCTAACAGCTGACACGTCGCACTCTTCGAAGTCCTGACAGCAAGCCATGCTGCCATCGCGTCGAAGTCGCGGGTGTGGCCAGTGTCGTGTCTCGCCCACGGAACCTGAGCGACTGTTGGGCCATGGGTGCGGCAGTCGACTCGCTGTGCGTCGGCTTCGATAAACACTCTGGTCGTGCCCGCATCCAGAGCCCGCCAACGACGCCGACCAGTCCCCTGGTCATAGCCCGATGACCGACGGCCGCACCGTCCACAACGACCACGTGCCTTTGCATTCGGTCGAACCGACACGATGACAGCGTCCGTCGCCTCGTCGTAGCGGACCTCTTCAACCACGGTGCGCTTTAGCCCGCACGCACGTTGCCATACCCTGTTGTTCTGCACCCTGATCTGCTCCTCATGTTTTCGAGCCTTTGACAGCGCGAAAACCTAGAAGCAGACAGGGTGCAACCGGTCTAACCCCTCACCACACCACCCACAGGTACGTCACAAGAGCGCCATAAGTGCGGTGGTTTCAAGGGGTCGTTGCATCACTGACGGCGAGAGTGTTCTCGTCTAGTGGAGGTTGGTGATGCGTCAGTGGTCGGAGTCGGAGAGGGCTGAGGTTTGGGATCGGTGGGAGGCGGGTGAGTCTCAGCGGTCGATAAGCAGGGCGGTGGGTCGGCATCCGGGGTCGGTCCGGAGGTTGTTGGTGGCATCGGGTTGGCGTCGACCGGTGCCTGAGCGGGAGTGGTCGCCGCTGAGATTGTCGTTGGGTGAGCGTGAGGAGATCAGTCGGGGGTTGGCTGCTGGCGAGTCGATGAGATGCATCGCCATCAGGTTGGGTCGGGCTCCGTCGACGGTTTCTCGGGAGGTGGCGGCTGGTGGGGGCCGGCGTTCGTATCGGGCAACCAGGGCTCATCGGGCTTCTCGACATCGTGCTCGACGACCGAAATCATCCAAATTGGCCACAGACCACCAGCTGAGAGAGGTGGTTGAGGAGAAGTTGGAGGAGTGGTGGTCGCCTCGTCAGATATCGAAGTGGCTCATCGAGGCATACCCTGAGGATGAGGGAATGCGAGTGAGCCACGAGACCATCTACCAGTCGCTGTTCATCCAAGGCAGAGGAGCTCTACGCAAAGAGTTATGGCGTTGTCTACGCACCGGCCGAGCCGTTCGCAGGCCCCAGGGCAGACCGGCATCGACCAAAGGCCAGATCCGGGACATGGTCATGATCTCGGAACGACCCGCCGAGATCGAAGATCGGGCGGTTCCTGGTCATTGGGAAGGGGATCTGATCCTCGGGAAGAACAACACCGCCATCGGCACCCTGGTGGAACGCTGGTCCCGATACGTGGTCCTCTTCCCGTTACCTAATGGCAGAAAAGCAGAAGCCGTCCGAGTTGCGCTCACCACCGCGGTGCAGCGGCTCCCCGAACATCTCTGGCAATCGTTGACCTGGGATCAAGGCAAAGAAATGGCCCAACACGCCCAGTTCAGTGTCGAGACCGGAGTCCAGGTCTACTTCTGTGATCCCAACTCGCCGTGGCAGCGCGGATCCAACGAAAACACCAACGGTCTCCTCCGCCAATACTTCCCCAAAGGCACCGACATGAGCAAGCTCACCCAAGAAGACCTCGACGCAGCAGCCCACTCCCTCAACGGGCGGCCTAGACAAACCCTCGGATGGAAGACACCATCAGACAAACTCGCCGAAACGTTGCAATGACCACCTGACTCCGCAGCACTTATGGCGCTCTTGTGACGTATCCGTGGGTCAGTTTCGGCTTCGTTGCCTTGGAGGCTCCTTCAATCACGGCGAGGGAGAAGCACACGCCCGCTTCCGTAGCTTGGTGCTCTGGCCTCTGTTT
>JAYEIP010000045.1:0-3276 GCA_034660155.1 Actinomycetota bacterium
CATCCCGATGTAGAGCCGCCCCATATACACCACGACAGCGGTAGAAGCTGCTAGCCCAGAATCGGCGGGTGCCGGACCGATGGAACCGACCCATAGTGCTGCGGACATGTCGGTGTCGGGGGCGTTCTTCGGTTCGTGTGTATGAACGCGGGCGAACAGACCAGACGCAGCGAAATGGGAATGGATGGCGTCGATGGTCGCCTTCGTGTTAAGGCTCATCGGTTTAGCTCCTTCACCATGCGTCTAATCTGCGGAGCTAACATCTGCGGCGCTTTCCGTTCGATCTCCTGCGCCACCTTCCGAAACATGGAGTAGCCCTTAAACGAGGTAGTGGCGTTGCGGGGACTGACCCCCTCGAGCCACGGGCCGTAGATGATGCCCGAGTCGTGAACTGCCCAGCCCGACTGAAAGCGACCGGTCGCGGCTCGACTCTGGCGAGTCTTGATGCTGCGAGCCCATTCCCCAGTGGGTGCAGAATGTTCATATCGGAACGAAGACTGGCCCTGGAACTTGACCGCTAACTGAGCGTCGTTAGCCGCATCTCGTGTCATCACGTTGATGTGATAATCCAGCACCGGTTGCGGCCGCTCGAACAGAGTCCCGGACAGTTTGACCTCGGTCCCGGTTGCCATTAGATCACCGCCAGCCTGGCACGCATGTAGCGCATCGCTTCTAACCGGATTTCGGTTAGGCCTTTGCCGGTGGCTTCTCGTTGGTTGTCGCCGGTCCCGACTGTCTTGGCGTAGCCTGAGGATTCTTGTTCGATGGTGTTGATGACGAGGGCGATGCACCAGTCTTTGATGGGGCCGGGTGGCACGTTGCGGGTAATGGCGACGTCTACGAGGTGGGTGGCGGCGGTGGATCCGGTTGCGCCGCGTTCGACGGTTAGGCGGCGGTATGCGTAAACGTCGGTGGTGTCGGTGTGGGTGGCGAGGGTGGTGCCGTCGTAGGCCCTGGTGACGGTCACGTCGTTTGATACGATGTCGGTCACGATCATTCGTTCGGAATCGACGAGTAGCACTTCCCCTACCGAGACGGTGGTCCCGTCGGTGACGGTGACTGTCTGGTCGTTCACCGCGGCGGTTAATGCCCCGTTGAGGTTCGCGGTCGTATCTATTGCTGTCTTCGCGGTGACGATGACTCGTTCGTTGCCGATGTGGAGCAGGTCTCCTACCCCCACCGATGATCCGTCGGAAGCGTCAACAGTGACCCCCGTCGTATCCGTCAACGCTACTGCGAGGGTACCGGCGGGTTCAGTGTCGTTAGTGAAACCCCAAGTGCCGGTGATCACGGTGTCGACGTTCCAATACGAATCGACTGCGATCCGTGAGTATGGGGGGCCTTGTTTCGGGAGCAGCACATATTCGGTGCCGGCGGCTTTGGTGTCGTCGTCGACGGTGACTTCGGAGACGGATTGCAGGTCGCGGTTGAACCAGAAGGCGGCTTCGTTGACGTGCCACGACGGCTCGTATTCCGTGTAGGTGACGGCTTCGGTGAGGGGGTAGAAGTGGCGTAGCAGTTCGTTGTCGATGTGCCGGGATTTGGAGACGATGAGCCGGTCGAGTTTGGCGTGGATCACCGACCCGTAGTCGGTGGCTGCCAATACTTCTTCCCTGGTTGCGTAGGCAACTCCGGTCATTGTCTCCGTCCTTTCTGGAGCACTCGGATTCTACGGTAACAGTGTTTTGTACTTTTTGTAAAGGATTTAGTCGTCGACTAGTACCCAGTAATCGTCTTCGGCTTTAGATGGTGATGGTGTGGTGGCGTCCTTCCAGCCGCCCCAGTCGGTCCCGGTTCTGGTGTCGGCGGGGTCGACGCCTTCTTCCCAGTTCCCGCGGGGGCAGTGCAGTGCCCCGTTTTTGCGGTCTAACGGTTCGCCGCATACGGGGCAGGCGGTGCGTGGCGGGTCCGGGTCCTGTTGCAGTAGTGCACGCCAGTCGTGGAGGGTGTAGCGGCGGGGCGGTGGCGGCACTTCGAGGGCGATTGTTGTGAGGGTGGTGGTGGCTTCGATTGAGGAGGTGGTGACGGTGGAGGAGGCGTTGCCGCTACCGGTTGTCAGTGTGGTTGCCGCGGTGATGCTGGTGGTGTTGGCGATGGTGTTCGCGGTGACTGTGGCCGCCGCGGTGAGGGTGGTTGTGGCGGCGATAGCGGTGCCGGTTTGGGTTGTTCCGAGGTTGGTGCCTGCTGCGGTGAGTGTCACGGTCGCGGTGATGGCGGTGCCGGTTTGTGTGGAGGATGCTTGCACTGCGGCGGCGGTCATGGTTACGAGTGTGGCGATGGCGGTGGTGTTGGCTTGGGCGTTACCTGCGGTTTGTGGCACCGCCGCGGTCATCGTGACTGTGACTGGTATCGCCGTAGTGGTGCGGGTGGAGGAGGCTGCAACTACCGCCGCGGTCATTGTGGTGGTTGCGGTGATGGCGGTGAGGTTGGGGGCGGCGTCACCGGCGGTGGATGTGACTGGGGTGGTCAACGTGACCGGGACGGGGATGGCAGTGGTTGTGCGTGTGGATGAGGCGTTCCCCGCCGCCGCGGTCATAGTGGTGGTCGCGGCTATCCCGGTGGTGTCCCTGGTTGAACTAGCGGCCGCCGCCGGAGCCGTCATCACGGTGGTTACAGCAATAGAGGAGAGGGTGACGAAGGTGTCGCCGCCGGTCTGGATCGTCACCGTCGGCATCGTCACCGGCACCGGAACCGCTGTAGTAGTTGGTGCCGACCCGGCGTTACCCGCCGCGGCCGGAACAACAACCGTGACAACAACCGCGGTGGTGTCACGGGTGGAGGATGCTTGCACCCCGACCGCCGTCACCGTGGTGGTGGCAGCTATCGCAGTGAGGGTGACCGAGATCCCGGTTTTGGGTACTACGGCGGTCATGAACACTGGCGTTTGGATGGCGGTGCCGGTTTGGGTGGATGAAGCGTTACCGGCCGGAGCGGTGAGGGTGGCCGCGGCGGCGATGCTGGTGGTGGAAGGAGACACCGAAGCGGTCCCCGCCGCGGCCGGAACAGTGCCAGCCGCGACGATGGCGGTAGCGGTCTGTTGAGAACTAGCGTTTACCGCCGCGGCGGTGAGGGTCGTGGTTGCGGCGATGGCGGTGAGGTTGGGGGCGGCGTCGGCGGAAGTAGAAGCCAGCACTTCGATAGCTACCGAGTACGGGTCCCAACCACTCGAAGACGCGTCGGTTGCTCCGTAGTCGTCGGCTCCTGTAGACACTCCGATCCAGTCGGCTCCCCACCATGACCATTTCCCCGGTTGCCGGTCGTCGTACAGTTCGGTGA
>JAYEIP010000046.1:0-15523 GCA_034660155.1 Actinomycetota bacterium
AGTGAATCCGGCTGGTCGTGAGTGGGGAATCGCTCGCACGATCCAATTGACCGACGCCGCCGGTGAGTCACCTCTGCACAACGGCAAGCCGGCGGTGTTCGATGGCTTCATTATGCATCTCGACGAGGTCACCCGACTCCCCGAAGGTGTTCCGCTGCTCGCCACAAACGACCACACCCATGTTCAAGCCGCCATCGTTGACAATGGGACCGCGTCGTTCTGGAGCACGCAGTACCACCCCGAGTACAACCTATACGAGATGGGTCGATTGATCGCCGCTCGCGGGGCGGCCCTCGTGCGGGAAGGCTTCTTCCCCGACGAAGCGGCAGTTGCCACCTACGCCGACAAGATGATTGCCCTTGCCGCCAATCCCGATTCGTCAGAATTGCGAGACGAACTCAATGTCGGCGACGATCTCATCGATCCCCAGATCAGGGAAGTCGAGCTTCGTAACTGGCTGCAGTTTGTCGATTCGCGCAGGTCGTAGCGCGGTCCTTTCTAGCGATCCATCCAGGCGCTTCCGCTGAGAGCGATGCCCTGATTTAGGGCCGATGGGCCCCAGGTTCCTGCCGCATAGGGATGGGGCTCGGGTCGGTAGCTGAGTAGCGGCTCGTACAGCTTCCAGGAAGCTTCCACCTCGTCGCCACGGACGAACAGCGTCTGGTCGCCCTGCAACACGTCGAGGATCAGCGTCTGATACGCATCCGGCAGCCTCCGGTACGCCTCTCCATAGGAGAAGTGCAGGGCCTGGGCATCAAGCTGATCCTCGTGATCTGGGGACTTGACGTTAAACGCCAACGAGAAACCCTCGTCGGGCTGAAGCGTGATGAGAAGCGTGTTGGGCTGCACCTGACACGTGTCTGCCTCGCCGTGGAAGAAGCACAAGGCGGGTCGATGAAAAGTCAAAGCAATCTGCGTGAGACGCTTCGGGAGCCGCTTCCCGGTACGCAGCACAAACGGGACACCTTCCCAACGCCAGGTATTGACGTAAGCCTTGATACCCACAAATGTCGGCGTCTTCGAGTCGGGGTCGACGCCGTCCTCCTCGCAATAGCCGACTACCTCTTCGCCATCGATCGATCCCGGGCCATACTGGCCGAAGACCACATTCGCAGTGTCTATGGAAGCAATGGCCTCAACCACCTTTACCTTCTCGTTGCGGACTCGCTCCGCATCGAATGAATTGGGCGGTTCCATGGCGATCAGCGCCAACAGCTGCGTGAGGTGGTTCTGCACCATGTCTCGCAACGCACCGGTCTTGTCGTAGTAGGCAGCCCGGGTGCCGATACCGAGATCCTCGGCAACTGTTATCTCGACAGAGTCGATGCGGTCACGATTCCAGATGCTCTCGAACATCGGGTTGGCGAAACGGAAGTTCAACAGATTCTGGACGGTCTCCTTTCCGAGGTAATGGTCGATCCGGTAGACCTGCGACTCGTCGAAATGGGCGTGCACGGTTTCGTTGAGCGCAAGCGCCGTCTCCAGATCGGTGCCGATTGGCTTCTCAATAACAAGCTTTGTCCAGCCGGGACCATCGTTCAGGCCGGCCTCGCCGAGGCCAATGATCGTGGGTGCAAAAGCTGCCGGGGGCAGCGCCAGGTAGAAGGCGCGGTTACCGGGCAGGCCCCGATCCTTCTCGATCTGCTCAATACGGGCCCGCAACGTCTTGTAGGTTCCGGGGTCGCGCGTGATCGGCAGGTAGAAGACGTTGTCGTCGTTCCACGCCTCGAGAGACCCGTCATCAACACCCGACTCCCGGAGGGCGGCGCGGGCCCACTGTCGATACTCGGCGTCATCCATCTCGGTCGTTGCCGCACTGAGGATGGTGCATTTATCGCCGATGTCGTTCTCTGTGATGAGGCGATGGAGCGACGGCAGCAGTTTGCGGCCTGCCAGATCACCCGTCCCGCCAAGGATCACAAAGAGATGGTGGTCGACCATCGTTACGCCTCACGTTTGATGGCGTGACCACCAAACTGGTTGCGCATGGCGGACAACAGCCGATCGGCGTAATCGACCTCGTCGCGCGATCCGATGCGCCGCAGTAGCGAGAGCGCGATTACGGGCGCCGACACGTTGAGATCGATGGCCTCGACAACCGTCCAGCGCCCCTCCCCGGAGTCGGGTACGTACGGTGCGATCCCCTCCAGATCGGGGTTCTCACCAAGCGCATCAGCGGTGAGATCGAGCAGCCACGAACGCACGACACTGCCGTACTTCCAAATCTCGGCGATCTGGGCGACATCGAGCTCCAAGTCCTTTTTGGCATCCATGAGCGCGAACCCTTCGGCGTAAGCCTGCATCAATCCGTACTCGATGCCGTTGTGGACCATCTTGACGAAGTGGCCGGCACCGCTCGGTCCAGTGCGGCCCCATCCCTCATCGGGGGCCGGCGCCAGAGTCTCGAAGATCGGAGTCAGGGACGTGACCACATCTTCGTCGCCGCCGATCATCATGCTGTAGCCCTCCGCCAGTCCCCAGATGCCTCCACTGGTGCCGACATCGACGAAGTGGTGGCCGGCAATTGCACATTGTTCTGCCCGGCGCAAGGTGTCCTTGTAGTTGGAGTTCCCGCCATCGATGATGATGTCGCCCTTACCGAGGTACGGGAGTAGCGCCGAGATGGTGGAGTCGACCGGTGCCCCGGATGGCACCATGATCCAGATGATGCGTGGGCCGGGCAGTTTGGTGACCAACTCCTCGAGCGAAGCTGACCCTTCAGCACCGGCATCTACGACACGCTGTACCGATTCGGGGCTCAGGTCAAACCCGACCACCCGGTGTCCGCCACGGACCAGACGCTCGGCCATGTTGGCGCCCATTTTTCCCAGTCCGATCATTCCTAATTCCATCGCAAAGTCCCTTGTCATGTTGTGGTAGTCAGGATCATCAATGTCTTCGATCACCTTTTTAGTCCCAATAGCGCGAGATCGCCGGGATCGTGGTGCCCGCAGTCTTATCTCGATCGTTGTTTGGGTGTGCCGTAGAACGGTGGCCCCGGGGGTTGCTTCCCCTCCCAGTCCAGCCTGGCGGCTGGCCCCGCCTCCCGCGAGGGAGGGCTGTTAAAAGCGCGGATCCGGTCGTACACAAACAATCCCCCTTGACGGGGGGATCGCACGGCGAACCCGGGCGAGGGGGGTGGAACCACAACCGCACGCGATGTGGTTGCCGAACTGGAAACGCAGGAGAGGGGCCGCACCGACCGGCGGCCCCTCTCCTGGGAGTTGTATGTTGTCGTGTGTCTAGGCGCGGGCCTCGGCAGGTAGTTGCCGGATCCGGTCGGCCTGGAAACGGAGCACGGTGATGATCGTGCCAAGCCCGAAGGCGATACCGAAGAGGTACATCGCTACGCCGAGCCGGCGGAAGCCTTCAAGCACCTCGGCCCAGTGAGCCAGTGACTCGACGCTCCAGGTTCCAACGTTGCTTGCTGCCACGAAGTGGAGCACAACCATCGCCAGGATGATCATCATTCCCATCGCCATCATGCCCATGAAGACCTTCGCCGTCGCCGGCATCTTCAAGGTGTGCACCTGGGTACCAGCAGTCTCCTGGACCTCGCCGCCGCCCTTACGGAAGGCACCAAGGATGCGGGCGATCGCAAACGAGACCGACGAGAAGATGCCCAAGAATCCGATGAACATGAACGCCGGGACCAGGTGGGCGATTCGCTGCGCTCCCTCGTCGGCGACACCGAAGTCGGAGACGATGCCTGCCCGAGCGATCGAGAGGACGAATCCCACTGCGAAAGCCATGAGGGCCATTGCGAACATTGGGGCCCAGAGCTTGGTTCCCATCTGTTGTGGCTTGTTCAGCCCGAGGCCCTTGGAAGAGACCTCGTAGTCGAGTGTGTTTTTCTTAGTTGCCATGATCTGTATACCTCCCGGCCTCTAGTTGCCTGTCTTGACGATCTCTTTGATGCGGGCGAATTGGAAGCCCAGGACGTTGCCGATGGTCACGAGGGCCATGACGATGCCGGCGAGGAGTAACCCAAGCGACAGTTCACGCAGTGGTCCTAACCATGCCAGCCAAGCCTGGAAGCTCTGCAAGGAGCGGCCGGACTCGCCGTAGACGACAACCAGATACAGCACGAACTGCAGCATGGCGAGCATCACGCCCATCATCATCAGACCGACGAAGATCTTTGCCGTTGCCGGCATCTTGAGTGTCTTCACAGTAAGGCCGAGCGCCTCTTGGACCGCGCCGCCGCCTTCTCGTAGTGAAGCCAGGATCGTGCCGAGGAGGAATGAGATCCCACCCAACAAGAAGCCTTCGCCGAGGAACTGCAAACCTGCTGTCCAGGCCTGGGCTCCGGCACCAGTGCGGGTGCCGATATTGGCGCTCCACACAAGCGAGGTAACGAAACCGGCCATAACCAGCATCGCTCCCATGGCAAGCATCGGGCCCCACATCGTGCGAGCCATCTTGTGGATCGGCAGAGTCTTGGGCACGGTTGCCGATGCGGTAGCGGCTCCGTAACTTGTCTTGATGGCTCCGCTTTGGATTTGACCGTCACCTGTCGGCTTCAGTTCGCCCAGCGCCACCTTGACGCTCTCAACCCGCAACCAAAGGCGGATCAGGATTCCAACCAGGATGATCCCGATTGCAAACTTGATCGTTCCGAACGCAGTTGTGGTTAGGCCAAATGACCATGCCAGAGTTTCTGCGGCCGCTACTGGATCGCTGTTGTTTGCCGCTGAGATGTTGGCAATCAAAGTCACGACCGCGAGCATGAGCCCGATAGCGGCGACGATGAATCCGATATCCCGGTGACGTGTGGTTGCCTTGTAGTCGCTTACCACTGTCGGGTGCGTCAAGGCGTCGAATCGTGTTGTCATTGCTTCTCCTTCCACAGGATTCAATTGCAACAACAAGCATGTCGATGACCATGAGGGTCAAGTGACGTCTGGCCGACAATTAGGATTATCGGGTGGGCGACTATTAGCCCCGGCGACCTTGGACCGGTCGAATCTGGACCCGGTAGGCACTGCCAAATACCGTTCCCGGGACCACGAAGCCGACCCTCCGATACACCTCTTGTGGGATCCCGATGTCTCCGAGCCACAGGTCTCCGGTGGCCGCCACATCGAGCCCGGTCTTCGGCAGCGCCAGGGTGAGTGTCCTGGCAGCCGCCACGTGGGCCCCCTCCGCCTGACCCGTCGTCGAGTCGATCCCGGACGGCACGTCGAGGGACACCACCGGGACGGGCTGCCCTCCGGCCCATTCGATCATTTCGGCAGCCGCACCTGCCGCAGCACCACGCAAGCTGTATCCGATAATCGAGTCGACAACCAGGGCAGCGGTAACGGTCTCGAGGGTCGAGACAGCAGCAACCTTGCCTCGCGTCGCCTCATAGACGCTGAGTTGGTGGGCGGGCACTGTGCCCAGGTTGGCCGGATCGGAGATGACGACGGTGACGTCCGCTCCGCGGTTGGCAAGGTGACGGGCTGCGCAGATCCCACCCCCACCGTTCCCTCCGGTGCCGGCCAGGACCACAACCGGAGCACGGTCCCAATCCGGGCCCATCGTCTCAATGGCGGTGAGGGCAAGATTCCGACCGGCGTTCTCCATCATCTGATAGAGATTGGGGCCAACCTCCTCGATCGCTACCCGATCGATCTCCCTCATCTGGTCTGTGGTCACCGCCGGCACTTCGACGTCATTAGGCGTGAGGTAGGTATGTGCAGTCATGATCTTGCTTGTTCCCTCTCTATTGCCCGTGACGGACCGACAACGACGCGGTCGGCCACCGTTCGGCCTAGCGCTCTCGCCCGTAGACAAGCCAGAACGGCAAGGCGACCAGCAATGTTCCACCTAACACGTTGCCGATGCCCACGGGTATGAGGTTCCAGGCCAAAGCGGACCCCCACCCCGGGTCGCCACCGGCGACGATCGACAGCGAGAAGTAGCCCATGTTGGCCGGAGAGTGCTGAAAGCCGGCCGCCACAAACAGCGCGACTGCCAGAAAGACCGGGATGTACTTCCCGATGATGGTGCGACCCATAGTTGCGAAGAACGCGGCCATGCCAACGAGCCAGTTCGCCAGGACACCCGACAACATCAATTGCAGCCAGCCTTCCACCCCGCCGACATCGCGGTAGGACATCTTGAACGCAACGATCTCGGCAAGGAGCTCGTCGACGGCGGCGGGGTATGTCTGGGCGGTGTGGATGGCCCATCCCAAAACGATGGCCCCGAGCAAGTTCCCCAGAAGCGCCAAGCCCCAGAAGCGCATCACCCGTCCCGCCGGGGAGGCGCCCGCCAGCAAGGTGGCGGGCATCACCACATTGGCCTCGGTGAACAGTGCAGCTTCAGACAGCACGACAAAGAAGAACCCAACGGAAAAACCGAATCCTTCGACTAATAGCCTGGCACCGGGTGACTCGAAACCCGAGCCCAAGAGCACGGAGAACAACGCACCAGCAGTGATGAACGCTCCACCCATCACGCCGAGGATCAGTATCTTCACCGCACTCAGACCATCGATACGATGTTGACCAAAGGCCGAGAGCTGACGAATCACCTGATCCGCTGGGATGTGCTGGGTTGGAGGCAACTCGGCCGGTTGGCGGTCGTCAACGTTGCCGTTCAAGGGAACGGCTACTCCTCGACCTCTTCGGCCATCTCCAGCGGAGGCTGATCCGGGGTCTCTACGGAAGTGAAGGAGAGCCGCTCGGAATCCTCGGGGTCGACGTCAACCAAAACAGTCGCACCGGCCGGGAATTCCTTGTACAGCACCTTCTCCGAGAGCGGATCCTCCAACATACGCTGGATGGCACGGCGCAGTGGTCGGGCGCCGAGCTGTGGGTCATAGCCCTGCTTGGCCAGCATTTCTTTGGCATCCTCGGTGAGGGCCATGTCCAGCGCCTGCGATTCGAGCTGGTCACGGACCCGACGCAAGAACAGATCGACAATCTGCTTCACCTCGTCCAGGGTCAACTCGTGGAAGACGATCACGTCATCGATACGGTTCAGGAACTCGGGCCTGAAGTGGGTCTTCAGCGCCTCGGTGACCTTATCCTTCATCTGCTGATAATTGAGCTCGTCGCCACCGGGGCTGAACCCGATCGACTGCTTGCGCATATCGGCGGTACCCAGGTTCGAGGTCATGATGATGACGGTGTTCTTGAAGTCGACCGATCGACCTTGTGAATCCGTGAGACGACCATCTTCGAGGATCTGCAACAAAATGTTGAAGACATCGGGATGTGCTTTTTCGATCTCATCGAAGAGCACGACCGAGAACGGCTTGCGGCGCACGGCCTCGGTGAGCTGGCCACCTTCGTCGTAGCCGACATAGCCCGGAGGTGAGCCAACAAGTCGGCTGACGGCGTGTTTTTCCATGTACTCGGACATGTCGATCTGAATCAACGAGTCCTCGTCACCGAACAAGAATTCTGCAAGGGCTTTTGCGGACTCGGTTTTGCCGACACCTGAGGGGCCGAGGAAGATAAACGACCCTGCGGGACGCTTGGGATCTTTGAGACCAGCCCTGGTTCGACGGATCGCCCGGGACACCGCCTCGATGGCGCCCGCCTGTCCAATAATCCGCTTATGCAGCTCATCTTCCATGTTGAGCAGACGCGAGGTCTCTTCTTCGGTTAGCCGGTGCACCGGGATCCCGGTCCACTGGGCGAGCACCTCGGCGATTTCCTCGTCGTTGATGACTGAGGCGTAATCGGCACCGGCGGCAACAGCCTCCTGCTCCTTGTCGGTGCGATCGGTGAGGAGCCCGCGTTCCTTGTCACGAAGCTGGGCGGCCCGTTCAAACTGTTGAGCCCGAACCGCATCACGCTTGTCGGATCGCACCTTGGTGATCTCATCATCGATTTGCTGCACCTCGGGGGGCAGATGGCCCCGGCGTAACCGCATCCGGCTGCCGGCCTCGTCGATGAGGTCGATTGCCTTGTCTGGGAGGAACCGATCAGCGATATAGCGATCAGCCAGATTGGCCGCATTGACGAGGGCTTGATCGGTGAACCGAACCCGGTGGTGCTCCTCGTAGCTGGGTCGGAGCCCTTCGAGGATCCGAATGGTGTCGGCCACCGACGGTTCTTCAACCTGAATCGGCTGGAAACGCCGCTCCAGCGCTGAGTCCTTTTCGAGATACTTGCGGTATTCCTCGAGCGTGGTGGCACCGACGGTCTGCAACTCGCCGCGAGCCAGCATCGGCTTGAGGATGCTGGCAGCATCGATGGCACCTTCAGCGGCACCGGCGCCAACGAGTGTGTGAATCTCATCGATGAACAAGATGATGTCACCGCGGGTGCGGATCTCTTTGAGAACCTTCTTGAGCCGTTCTTCGAAGTCGCCGCGATAGCGCGAACCGGCAACGAGGGCGCCGAGATCGAGCGTGTAGAGCTGACGATTGGTTAGCGTGTCGGGAACCTCGCCGGCAACTATGCGCTGGGCAAGCCCCTCGACGATTGCGGTCTTACCGACGCCGGGCTCGCCGATGAGCACCGGGTTGTTCTTCGTGCGACGGGACAAAACCTGCATGACCCGCTGGATCTCATCAGCCCTGCCGATAACCGGGTCGAGCTTGTGGTCACGAGCTTGTTGGGTCAGATTACGTCCGAACTGGTCCAGAACAGTCGATCCCCCGGGCGAGCTTTCGCTGCTCTTGCCACGACCCGAGCCACCGGGATGCGAACTCTGCCCTGAGGGCTCTTCACCCTGGACACCCGAAAGCAGCTGGATAACCGTTTGACGAACTTTGTGTAGCTCGGCGCCGAGCTTTTGCAGCACCTGGGCAGCGACACCTTCGCCCTCGCGGATCAGCCCGAGCAGGATGTGCTCGGTCCCGATGTAGTTATGCCCAAGCTGCAGCGCCTCACGGAGAGAAAGCTCCAGCACCTTCTTGGCACGAGGGGTAAACGGAATGTGGCCGCTGGGCGCTTGCGAACCCTGGCCGATGATCTCGACTACTTGCGATCGAACGGATTCCAGGCTGATGCCAAGACTCTCGAGACCGCGCGCGGCAACCCCTTCACCCTCGTGGATAAGACCGAGCAGGATGTGCTCGGTTCCTATGTAGTTGTGGTTGAGCAGCCGGGCTTCTTCTTGAGCGAGTACGACGACTCGCCTGGCCCGGTCGGTAAACCGTTCAAACACTTTCTTTACCTCAAAACTTCGACGCTCGGTTTTGCCGGGCGCCATCCAAAGTATAGCGCTGGCCGAAATCTAGCTCCGGCCGCGCAAACTGCCGACTTTTGCTTCATCGGCCGCTGCGCCCGTGTCATAAGTGAAACCACTTGAGGGTCGATCGTAATCCCAAAGCCAGACAAAAGGTGACGATTGGCTATCCGTTATTCGCGATCTGGCATGCGCCGGTGCAGTAGAAAGCGATGGTTTCGCCCACGTCCGGGGACCCGCGACGAGCATCGAGACTGTGCGCCAGACCGTGGACTACCATCGCGCCCCCATGGACAGCCCCATTCTCCAAGATCTGGTGCCTATCGACCGTGTGTGGCAACGCATGGCCGAGGTGGAACGTCGCCTCCTCGAAGCAACCATGTCGGATGACAAGTTCCTCACCGAGATCGCGCAGCACGGTCTCGCCGCCGGTGGCAAGCGATATCGGCCATTGCTCGCTCAGGTGGCTGCCGAGCTCGGTGATCGTAACGACGGCGGACCGGTCGAAGCCGGCGTTGCCGTTGAGCTCGTTCACCTCGGTTCGCTCTATCACGATGATGTCATCGACGAAGCGGACACCCGCCGGGGGGCGGTATCGGTCAACGAGAACTGGACCAACACCATCGCGATTCTCGCCGGAGACTTCCTGCTGGCACGGGCGTCGGAAATCGCCGCCCCTCTCGGCATCGAGGCAGTCGCCCTGATCGCCCAAACCTACGCCAAACTCTGCGAGGGTCAGGTACTGGAACTGCAGCTCACCAACGATCTCGATCATGGTCCCGACGAGTACTACAAGGTCATCGGTGGCAAGACGGCGAGCCTCATCCGCACCTCCGCCCGACTGGGCGCCATGACCGGGGGGGCCGATCAGGAAACGATCGAGGCCATAAGTGACTGGGCCTGGGAGATGGGTCTAGTTTTCCAACTGGCCGACGATGTCCTCGACCTTGTCGCCGACGAGACCTGGCTGGGCAAGCCATCCGGAAGTGACATCGGCGAAGGCACTTTCACTCTCCCCGTGCTCTACGCAGCCCAGGGACCCGATGGCCCTGAGATCCGCTCTCTCCTCGGGACGGGCGGTCCGTACGAGCGCAGCGACATCGACCGCGTCATCAGCCTCGTCACAGACGCGGGGTACATCGATCGGGTCCTCGACGAAGCAGCCGACCGGATGCGTGCCTCCGAGAAGGCCGCCGCCCGCATCCCCGAGAGCGACCTCACCCCCATCATCCGCAACATCGACCGCTACCTCCTCCAAAGAGTCGACATAGCCCGCCACCACACCTAACAGTAAGGCAAGCGGCGGTCATCAGTCGCCCTCTTGCAGTGAGGCAAGCGACGGTCATCAGTCCCGCCTCTGGGGGGAAAGTACCGCCGGCGAAGCCGGGGATAAGGGGGGTCTGCGCAGGTGTCCGAACCACCTACCGCGCGGCAGTGCGCTCGAGTTCGGGGCTCCACGGCACCTGACAGTCGTGCCTCCACCCATCCGGTTCAGTCCTCGCTTCCTCAGTCTGCTTGCGAGGGAGAACCGCGCTCAGAGCCAGGCCAATTGCGATCGGGACCACAAGCACAACGAAAGGATTACTGAAGCCCGCTCCCGGGTTGACGTGGAACGGATTGAGCGCGTCGGTGCCGGGTGCTGTGTTGATCACGATCGATGTGAACAACGCGGTGCCGAAGCTCCCGCCGATGAAAAACATCATGGTGTTGAGGCTCAGCGCGGAAGCAAGATCGTCGGGATTCACAAGGAGCGACGCAACTGTGGCGAGGGGCGTGTTCAACAACGCAAACCCGGCGCTGCCGCTACATTGCGAACGTCTGGAGCGCTCCTGTCCGCTCAAACCGTGTTGAGCCGGCTGATTGTGGGTGACGCGGTTACCGCCACCGACCACGACGCAACCACCATCGACCTCCTCATCCGGCCCGACCAAGCCCCCGACCACCGCCCTCGCGCCGTTGAGCTGAGCCGACAGTTACTCATGAGCCCCAGCCATATCTCTCGAATGATCGATCGAGCCGAAGAGGCCCTCCTGGTCGAAAGAAAGCCCGATCCCGGGGACCGCAGGGCAACCCAGATCACACTCACCGCCTTCTCCCCACACCTCGATGCAATCATCGAACGAGTAATCCACCAAACCCTCACCCCATCCGGAGCCGAGACCCTCGTCGAGCTCCTCGCCCGAGTCGAACAGGCCGCAGCCAGGCGGGTCCAGTGACACAGCCGTCAAGGGCCACGATGGTTTGCCATACTGAAAGGCAGCACCTAAGGAGGAGCGATGACCGACCTTCAACACACAGCGCAAGAGCCCGCCACGCTCATGCAAAAGGCATTCGAGGCGATAGCAGCCCAGGACCTCGAGGCACTAGGCGCACTCCAACATGACGAGCTCGTCGACGACTTCATCGTCCTGGGTCCGGTCGACGGCAAACCCGCGGTTCTAGCGTTCTTTGCGGAGCTGTTTGCGGCCTTCCCCAACACGGACTTCACCATCGAGCGTGTGATGGCCGTTGACGACAGCACCGCGGTGGGCCAGTGGTCGCTCCGCGGCGACTTCAGCGGCGGGCCATTCCAGGGCATTCAGCCCACCGGCCGACCAGTGGCAATTCGCGGGATCGATGTGATGGAGTTTGAGGACGGCCTGTTGCGCCACAACACGATCTACTACGACGGCCTCCAGTTCGCCCGCCAGATAGGTCTTCTACCCCCCGAAGGCTCCCGACGAGACCGCGCCCTCCTCAGCACCTTCAACACCGCAACCAAAGCAAAGACCCTCGTCCGTCGCAAGTAACCACTCCTCTGTTCGCATCAGTCCCCCCTCCGGGGAAAGTACCCCAGCGGCGGAACCGCTGGGGTAGGCAGGGAACTCGCAGGGTGAGTTCCCTGGGAGTTCGCAAGGCGAACTCCGGGGTCTGGGCAGGTGTCCGGACGACACAAGGCACACTTCGCAGGTCCGGGCCACGCAACGCGGCCTAACTCACTCCTGGCAATACCAGCGGCACCTGCGGGAAATCATCTGCTCGCCGGTCGTCCAGTGAGCCGCTGGCCGGCGGATAATCACCCAGCATCTGCTCCTGAACGCCATCCTCGGGATACAGCAGGTCGTAGATCCGGGTGTGGTTGGCATCGTCGGGTGCTCCGCCACCTTGCCACTGCTCCGCTACGGCACCAATGTTGCGGACCCGGCGTACACCCGCGGACGGGAAGCCCTCTTGCGACAGCAACGCCACCGCGTAGCCCCATGTCGATGGGTCACCATCGCCGAGGAGCTCCAGCGGAATCCGAGCAGTGACCCTCCCATCGGCATCGGCAATCACCTTGAAGGTGGGTTTGGTCTCTTCGGAAGAGCCGTCGGGGGCCGCCACGTACAGCGCCGGATCCCACCCTTCGAGCGTCAACCCGTACTCCCAACCATTCCCAGCCTCGAGGGCTGCATTGCGCCCCGGAAGCAGCAGGCGGGCGCCGGTGCCGGCTCCCGGGTCGGTGTCGATATACAGGTCGAAGGTCTGGACTGAATACCCGACCGGGCTCCCCCACGGGTTGGCAATCCGGGCGGCAACATCGAAAGAGAACACCACGTTGTCACCGGAGATGCCAACACTGAAATTGGTCAGGTCGTACGAACCGGGCCCGAACACACCATCCGACGGGTACGTGTAGGTACCCGGCCCGTGGTCGTCACCCGCCGCATCGGCAATCTCGAAGAGAGCATCCACGTTCGAGATATCGGGTACCTGGATGTAGCCGGGGCCGGCATCCGGCAGGCTGATCCCATCCGGGCCGCCAGTGGACTCGACGATCCTGAAGGTGACACGATCCCCTGCTTCGAGCGCACCGAGCGACTCGATCGGAATCGCAAACTCGACGCTCTCGCCATCGAAACCGGCGACGGTCAGCTCGCTGTCGTCGGCCGGGACCTCACTGTGCACAACGGGCCCGACCACATGCACCGGGTCACGCCCGGACCACGAGATGCGGTGGGTCCCGTTGAAGCCCAGCACGGTGCCGCCGTCACTGAGCCCGAAATCCCGGTTCGCGTTTGGCGCGCCGATATAGAGGTCGAAGGCGGGATTGTCATCACCAAGAACCTCGCTGACGAAATCGACTCGTAGGTACATGTTCTCGGTGTCGAAGGCGTAGTCGAGCGAATCGACCAGTTCCCCGCCATCGAATTCGTAACGTCCGCCTAGCGACCAGTCCTCGGTGGCTACCTCGTTGTCGATCACGATGGTCACCAGCTCGGTCAATCCGTACTCCGGATCGACTGTGGGTTGTGGGGTGATAGGTACCGAGACGTACGTCGGTCGAGCCACACCGAGCGCGTCATAAACCTGCCCGAGTAACTCACGGAATGCCACGTCGAAGTAGCCGTCGTCACCCGAGTCCTGGTCGGCGCCGTACCACCAGAACCAGTCGGAACCCTCGGCGAACAGCATCGTGCGATACGCCGCAGCGAGCGTGTCTTCCGCAATCTCGCCGCTGCGCTGGGCGACGCCGAAATCGGATCGGGTGCGGTGAAGGTAGTCCCATGCCCGCGCTTCTTCCTCTTCCCCGATCCAGGTGGCGAAGTTGGGCTGGAACCAAGACGCCGGAAACACGTCGGGCAGCGGCTGGGCTGCGCCGGGGTACTGATCAAGTAGCTCGGTCGGGGTCACTGTCTTCACAAAATCAGAGTCGGACAGACGGCTGTAGAGGGCGTTGAGGAAATCGATCCCATCGTTGTCGTAGTTTTCCCAGGCGTTCTCGCCGTCGAGAATCACGGTTACGACCTTGGGACCATCCCCGCCGTTGGCGTCGAGCGCGTCGTTGATGTCGGCGAGACGGTTCATGAAGTCAGCCGCGGCAACGTTGGCGTCGGTCCCGGAGTACTCGAAACCGATGCGGTCGGACAGCACCACGTCACGGAAGAACATCGCGACGTCGTCCTGTCCGGCATCGGCGGCGTACATCGAATAGAGCATGTCGGTCTCTTCGACGAGATCGTCACCGTCCCGGGCGAAACTGCCGATGTCGAGGGTCTTCGCCAGGACATCCTCACCGGTTGCGATCCAGCGCACCCCGTTTGATCCGAAGATGTTCATCACCAACTGCGCCACCGCGCCTTCGCCGGGCCACACCCCTGTCGGACGTTGCCCGAGCAGCCTCTCCGCTTCATCGAGACCGAACGTCACCTGGTCGACGGCATCGGTCAGTTGGCGAAATCGGTTGTTCGGCTGCAAACCGGTTGGGTCGCCCACAAGCGCTAGCGACGTATCTGCGATAAGCGGCAATATCGGATGGGCCAACGGGGTGGTGGTCACCTCAATCTGCCCCGACTCCCAAAGGTCGCTGTGGAGGGGCAGTACACCGGCAATGATGCGCTCGTGCTCACCCAGCACAATCGCCTTGTCCTCTTCTGTGTAATTGCGCTCTTTGGCGACAAGGCTCGCCAGCGGCTCTGTGGCAAGGAATGACGGGTCGGTCCAAGCCAGGTTGAACAGAACCTGGAGGTCACGCACCTCAGCGGTGGTGAAGCTTTCCGGCCGGTCGCGATTCTCGACCAGCTCCTGATATCGAGGGAACCGCGCAACGATTCCACCATTGGTGTCGAAGAAGCGGTCAAGGATGAACGTCCGCTGTTCATCGGTCAACTCATCGGCCGGTACTTCGGTAAGGACCCAGTAGATGTCTCTGGTGCCCTGGGTCAGCTCCTCGATCTGGCGCATCAACACCGGAGTGAGATTGAACGTCACATGAACATCGGGGTAATCCGCCACCAACGCTGCCATGTCGTAGTAGTCCTTGGTGGCATGCACCCGGACCCACGGTCGGCTCACCACACCTGCCTCATCCTTCGGATAGAGCGGCTGGTGCTGGTGCCACATGAGAACGAGGTTTAGCTCATCGCCGGGATCCGGAGGCGGTTCCGCGGTTGTGGTCGGAGCGGGAGACGTCGTACCGGGAATGGCACTCGTCGTGGTGGTGTCGTCGGTTGAGCTCGAAGTGCAGGCAGCAACAAGCAAAGCAATAGCCAGAGCCAGCGGCAAGAGCCGATTCGGGGTTGATGACATGGTTTCGAAGCCTCGATATGACAGGAGAACCCGCGCAAGCTACCACTTCAGGGAGGTCTGATCAGAAACCATCCGTTGTCCGACATTCAAGTACGGCAACCAATCTGCCGAAACGCAGACACTGCCTCTACCGGCAACGTTCTGGGGTGGCCGGCTACGGAACATCGCACAGCTTGTCGGACCAGGCGCTAGCTGCCCCGACGACAACCACGACCGTTGCGCCGACCACGACGACAACGGGATCGCTCGGCGCACGTTGCTCATGCCGCCGCTACGCGTTAGGCGCCCCTACCCCCGGCTTCGCCGGCGGTACTTTCCCAAAGGGGGGACTGATAGCCGCCGC
>JAYEIP010000047.1:0-15452 GCA_034660155.1 Actinomycetota bacterium
GTCGTGATTACCTGATCGCTCGGCCGCTGTTACAGGCGATCGAGCTGGGGGCTCAGGGGCGGCGCCCGGTGTTGCTGATCGATGAGCTAGACCGCGCCGACGAAGAGTTCGAGGCTTACCTTCTGGAGCTGCTCTCGGACTTCCAGGTGACGATTCCTGAGGTGGAGACGGTCAAGGCCATCGAGCCACCTGTGGTGATCATCACCTCCAACCGCACCCGCGAGATCCACGACGCCTTGAAGCGTCGGTGTATCTATCACTGGATCGACTACCCCGATTATGAACGTGAGGTCTCGATTCTGCGCAGCCGGGCACCTGAGGTTTCCGAATCCCTTGCCGGGGCTCTGGCGCGGGCGATGAGCCATTTGCGCAACCTCGAGCTGTTCAAGCCACCGGGTGTCGCCGAGACTCTCGATTGGGCCAATGCGCTCGCCGTTCTCGGTTCCACTGAGCTGGACCCCAAGGTTGTCGATGAGACGCTTGGGGTCGTGCTCAAGTACCAGGAAGACATCGCACGCATCCGGGCCGAGGGTGTCGAACGCCTCATCGCCGGGTGACGCATGACGGCCATTGATGGTGAAGCTTTCTCCGCCAACCTGGTCCATTTCGTCAGGTATTTGCGTGCTTCCGGGATGACCGTGGGACCGGAAACAGCCCGTGACCTCGCCGCCGCGGCGGATGCCGTCGGATTGACCGATCGGGTCGATGCCTATCACGCCTTCAAAGCGGTCGCCACCGTACGGGCTGCCGACGCACCACGGTTTGATCAAGCTTTTGAGCTGTTCTTCGGTGCTGCCGGCATTACCGACGAGTCCCAACCCGATATCGCTTTTACCAGCCATCGCGACGAGGCCACGCGCGGCAGCTTGCCAACACTGGCCTCCAGGGAGCAGTCGGGGGCTGAAACCGACGAGATGGTTGCCGAGATCGGGGGAGGCTCGCATGCAGAGAAGCTGGCTCAGCGCGACTTTGGGACTCTGACCGAAGCGGAGCGTGAGGAGGTCCGGCGGTTGATCGCACGCATGATCTGGCGGCCGGCGGATGCACTCTCACGGCGCTGGGTGTCGGATCGCCGGGGCGACCGCCCCCACATTCGCAAGACGTTCAGCAACCTGACCCGGCCTGAAGGTGACTTGATCCCCTTCGAGTATATGTCCCGTCGACCCCGCAGGCGGCCGCTGATTGTGATCGCCGATATCAGCGGTTCGATGGAGCTCTACGCCGAGATGTTCCTGCACTTCATCCATGCAGCGCAGGGCCGGCTGGGCCGCTTGGAGGCTTTCGTGTTCGCCACCCGGCTGAGCCGGATCACGCGTGAGATGCGCCAGCGTGACCCCCACTATGCGCTCGCACGGGTGGCCTCTTCGGTGGATGACTGGTCGGGGGGCACCAGGATCGGGGAGGCTCTTGGAAGGTTCAACCGTGACTGGAGCCGTCGGGTCGCGCGCGGTGGGGCGGTCGGATTGATCATTAGCGATGGGTGGGACACCGGCGATCCGGAGTTGTTGGATTCCGAGATGGCCCGATTCGCTCGTTCGGTGCATCGGGTGGTGTGGCTCAACCCGCTGGCGTCGCGGGCGGGGTATGAACCTGAGGCGCGCGGGATGCGGGCGGCGCTTCCGTACATAGATGATTTCCTGGCGGCCTCCAGCGTGATGGACCTGCGCGAAGTCGTACGCTTGTTGGAATCGCTACCCTCCCGTAGATGAGAAACGAGATCCAGATTTACGAGCAGTGGAAGGCCGAGGGCAAGGACGTCGCCGTTGCCACGGTGGTTGGAGTCAAGGGATCGGCGCCGCGGCCGGAAGGTTCGAAATTCCTTGTGTCGTCGGACGGAGAGATGGAGGGCTCGGTCAGCGGAGGTTGTGTGGAAAATGACGTGTTCTTTCACGCCAAGGAGGTGCTCGAATCTGGTGAGCCCCGGCTGGTTACGTATGGCATCGCCGATGATGACGCTTTCGAAGTCGGTTTGACCTGCGGCGGGATCATCGACGTATTCATCGAGAAGTGGCTATGAACCACATCGAGGCCATCAAGGATCTGATCGATCGGGAACGACTTGGAGCCACGGTAACGGTCGTTGCCGGCGAAGGTATCGGCTCTAAGGCGGTCCTGGATATCGACGATGGTCTGGTGTCGGGGTCGTTGCCTGATGGTCTCGGAGACGACGTGATCGCGGACGCCGCCGAGCTGATGAATCGAGAGCAGAGCAAAACGCTGGTCTACGGCGATGTTTCAGTCTTCATCGAATCCATCGCTCCACAGCCTTTGATGATGATCTTTGGAGCCGGCCACAACGCCCAGCCGCTGGCAACGATGGCCAAGCAACTGGGGTTCCGTGTAGTCGTGGCCGATGCCCGGCCGATGTGGGCAACCGATGATCGATTCGTGGACGCCGACGAGGTGATTGTCGGCTGGCCGGATGCCGTGTTCGAGAAGTTCAAGCTGGACCGTCGCACGTATGTGGTCCTGTTGAGCCATGACGCCCGTTTCGAAGACCCCGTCTTCGCCGAGGTTCACGGCAAACCGATCCGCTATCTCGGCGCCATCGGCAGCCGCCGCACCCACGCCGCCCGCTTGGTCCGCCTCGCCGCCGGGGGTTGGTCCCAAGAGGAGCTTGACACTATCTACGGCCCCGTTGGCCTCGACATTGGCTCCGAAACCCCCGCCGAAATGGCCGTCTCCATCCTCGCCGAAATAATCCAGGCCCGCTACAAATCAGGATCCGGCCTCTCCCTAAAAGGCGAGACCGGTCGCGTTCACAAACAACGCGGCGAAGAAGAAGGAACGACGTAAGCCCCTTTCCCGGGGGGAACGTACCGCAGCGGATTCCTATCAGTCCCCCCTCTGGGGGAGTGTCGTTTTAGTGGTGGTGGTGGCGTGGGGGGGGCAGCGATGCCAATGGCCCGTGTGAATGAGGTGGCGTTTGCGATCAGCTCATCCCCGGGCATCGTCATCGTGACCTCATCATCGCTGGCGCCCCATCGTCGGTACCACGGGGCAATGACTCGCGGGAAGAGCAGGATCACCAGAGCTGCGGCGACGACAATCACGATGGCTGCGGTACCGATGCCAAGCCACCACACGAGCCCGATCACGGTCACGACTCCTGCGAGGAATACCGCCGATACGATCAGCATGATCATCATCTGAGTACGCATCGCACGAACCTTTTTATCTGGGGCCCATCGCCGTCCATCGGCATTGTCAGGCAGGCGGCCCCCAAGGCCCAGAGGCTTCCGCAACTGCGCGTGCGCGGCCTGATGGTTGCGCCGTGGGCGAGGATCTTCGATACCCACTTCACGCAACCGCTACGCCTTGGGCGGCTCTCCGAGTATGAGCCGGGCCGCGGCTTCTGCTTCGATCGCCGTTCCAATAGGGAACAGTACGTAGTTGCGTTTGATGGGTCCGTTAGGAAAGTAGCGAAGAGGAATCGCCAACCCGGCGTCGAGCAGGTTGTCGTGGATGGTGTTCGGTACTTTGAACGCAAGACCAACAGGTGTCAGCGAGGCAACTATCGCACCGTTGCGGTAGACAGCAGCACCCGAGAAGAAGTGCCGACACTCCAGCACACCGACTCTCTCATCAGCGCTGGTCCACTGATCGGCGAACTCCTGCAGGTCACCTAAAAACGGCTCAGCCATCACGCCCCTCGTTCTGTCATGTCTGGCGTCGATACGGCCGCCGGCCACATATTGCCCGTATCAACGCCAGAGCCCTTACGACTTGCCTAGCGCGGCCAACTCCACTGCGACCTGGGCTGCTATTGAGGCGTTGTTTTCGGCCAGGGCGAGGTTGGTGGGGATGCTGCGGCCCGCGGTGATTTGGGCGATTTGCTCCAAGACGAAGGGGGTAACTGCGGCGCCGGTCACGTTGCGAGCCCGGGCTAACGCGGTGTCGATGGCATCTTGGATCTCGTGGGTCGGGATGGCGTCTGCTTCGGGGACCGGTACCCCGAGAAGGACTCCTCCCTGGTCCCAAATGATCCGCTGGGCCAAAATGGCAGCGACCTCGGCCGCAGAGTCGACCCGGGTCGAGACCTTCGCCCCGCTGGATCGTGCGTAGAACATGGGGAAGTCGTCCGTCTGGTAGCCGAGCACGGGTACCGATTCGGTTTCGAGGAACTCGAGTGTCTTGGGGATATCGAGGAATGCCTTGGCGCCGGCGCAGACGGTGAGTACCGGGTGGAGCGCGATGGCCCCAAGGTCGGCGCTGACGTCACCTGTTGCCTCCGATCCGAGGTGAACGCCGCCGATCCCGCCGGTGGCGAACACAGGGATTCCGGCTTCGGCGCACAGCACCAGGGAAGCTGACACGGTGGTTGCTCCGACCTCCCACCGTTGGGCGACAGCGACCGCGATGTCCCGTTCAGCGGTCTTGTGGGCGGGGCCGAGGATCTTCTCGAATTCATGCTCTTCAAGCCCTACACGGGGGACCCCATCAAGGATCGCAGTCACCGCGGGCACTGCACCTTGCGCCCTCACCGCAGCGGTGCTCCGGGTCAACGCCTCGTGGTTCGACGGAGACGGCAGACCGAGATGGCTGAAGATTGTGCTCTCCAGGCCAACTACTGGTGTCCCGGCGGCAACGGCTTCTCTGACTTCTTCACTGAGTTTGACTAGCGACATGATTCCTCGGATTTGTGGTGATTTATCTGGAAGCGGCACCGGGCCGGCTGAGCACGGTAGCTGCCAACGTGTGAGCCGCCTGTACGGCTTCGATCGGTGTCTTGTTGTCGAGCGCCGCAACGAGGTACCCGGCAGCGAAGGCATCACCCGCCCCGGTCGTGTCGATAACTGCGCGGACTGAGTCCACCGGGACGATATCGGTTGATCCGTCAGCCCGGATCAGCATCGTCGGCCCGGCGCCTGCCTTGAGCACGGTCAGCCCGACCCGGCGAGCCGGACGGTCGGGCCCTAACTTCAACAAGGTTGCCTCGTCGCTGTTGCAGAAGAGGATGGATGGGTGGAGTTGCTCGATCAACCGCACAAACTGCGCCGTTCCGAAGGCCTCGACAAGTCCGGTTGACGACGCATCGACACTGACCGGGATGGCGCGTTGATGGGCTCGTTCGATGAGATCACGAGTGGTGGAACCAAGCGGCTCAGCTATCAACGAATACCCCGGCACGTGGAGCCAGGCGACATCATCGAGTGCCCCCTCAGCCACATAATCGAGTTCGATTGAAGCTCCTCGATCGGGGAGCATGGTCCGCTCCGCCGCGCGGTCGACGAGGATGACCACAGTGCCGGTGCGTCCGCTGCTCTCCACCCACACATCGACGCCGGCCGCTTCGAGCTGGTCGGTCAATTGCAGACCGAGTCGATCGTCCCCGACCTGGCCGATGAATCTGCTCCGCCCACCGGCCTCCACAGCCAGAGCGGCGACGTTGGCGGCGCTCCCACCGCGGCGCCGGAACACCTGCGCAGGCGTATCGGTTCCCGTAACCGGTTCGTCCGATAGCCAGACAACGACGTCCTCTACGAGATCTCCAATGCAGCACAACATGCGCCGAGGTTACCTGCCTGGTCGGGCTCGGCAGCTGCGAGTTGTCGGCCGGCCCGTTTCTGTTATCTCACGGTTTGCGTATCCTGAGAGAGAAGAAGGGCCAGACGATCAGACTCGCACGAACACTTTCATGGCTGGCTGCAGTCGGCCTGGTCGCCTCCGCCTGCGGGGGTGGTGGGGACGATGTCGCCGACGGCGTCGCCAGTTTGTCCAACCAGTCGACTACTACCGCCGCCGCTTCTGATGGAGCGATGAGTTCGGATGAGCAGGCGCTCTTGGCGTTCACGCAGTGCATGCGCGAGGAGGGAATTGATCTGCCGGACCCCACCGTTGACGCCGATGGCAACGTCGGGTTCAGCCCGCAGTCCCTCGCTTCGTTGCGCGACGTCGACCAGGACGCGGCTCGGGCGGCCTTCACCGAATGTGCTGATTTCCTCGAGGGCGTGAGCCTTGGTTTCGAGTTGCTGCAGGATGCCCAATTCCAGGACGACCTTGTGGCGTTCTCACAATGCATGCGCGACAACGGATTCGACCTTCCGGACCCTGACTTTGGCGCGATCGCTGAACCCGGCGGCCTCTACGGCGATCAGGTAGATCCCACGGATCCAGATTTCGAGGCAGCTTTCGAAGCCTGTGAATCGGTACTGCCGGGATTCAATGTCGGTACTCCCGCCGACGGTTGAGAACCCGGGCGACTCTCATGTTGTTCTCACTTTGGGGGTGCATTATTGGGTAAAACCGAAAGGCAATTCCTCGATGATGTTCAGATTTGCGGGCGTAGTGCTCGCGTTGGTGGTGTTGACCACCGCCTGTGGTGGCACCGATGACGCAGACGCCGGCGTTGCTTCGCTGGAGGCTTCTGTGGCGGAGACCGACGTTGTTGCGGCGGACGCTGATGACGATGCGGTGGTGGATGAGGAGCAAGCACTCCTCGAATTCTCGGCGTGTATGCGGGACCAAGGTGTGGACTTCGGCGACCCGACTGTCGATGCGGACGGCAACGTGCAGTTGAATCCGGGCGGTCGGCCCGGCGATGGCATCGATCGTGACGCCATGCGTACCGCGTTCGAGGCTTGCGGCGACAATCTCAATGGGATCACTCAGGGTTTTCGCAACACGGACCTTACGGAACTCGAAGACCAGTTCCTCGAGTATTCGGTCTGTATGCGGGACAACGGCTACGACATGCCGGATCCCGATTTCTCGAGCATCGGTCGCCCCGGCGGTGAAGGGGGCGAAGGCGGTGGGATCTTTGGTGGGATCAATCCCGACGATCCGGACTTCCAGACTGCCCAGGAGGCGTGCCAAGATATTTTGGCCGGGTTTGGCCCCGGCGGTGGCGGTCTGGTCCGAGGCGATCGGGGCTGAACCCCCACTTCTCACGTGCTTCTCATGAATCCCTCAGGCTTCTCCGATACCCGGCAGGCATGGTGACCAGGACACCGAAAGGAAATTTCTCATGAAGACCGGACTCGTCGTGCTTGTGGCGACATTCGCATTACTGGCAACTGCGTGTAGCGGCGACGACGCGGCTGATGATGGAGTCGCCTCCCTCACCGCGGTAGACGCCGACGTCGTCTCCCTCGACGCGGTGCCGGAAGTTGATCGTGAAGCGGCGTTGCTGGAGTTCGCCGCCTGCATCCGTGACGAGGGTGTCGACATCAACGATCCGACAGTTGATGCTGATGGCAACGTCAGGCTGACCAAAATGTCTGAGGGTCTCGACGATGCGGGTCGTGAAGCTCTCGACGCCGCACGCGAAGTGTGCGCCTATGCCTTAGACGGGGTCACTCTCGGTTTTAGTGGTGAGGATTCCACCGAACGCGAAGACATGTTCCTGGCCTACGCCGTGTGCATGCGCGAGAACGGCTACGACATGCCCGACCCTGATTTCTCCAACTTCGGAACACCAGGCGGTGGTGGCCAACGTGTCATCTTCGGTGACATCGATCGTGAGGATCCGGAATTCCAGGATGCTCAGGCCGTGTGTTCGGTCAACCTCAGCGGTGGCGGACAGGGCGGAGGTACGAACTGATGGATCTCCGCGAGCGTTACGATCGGGAGACCCCGACCGATGAAGGACCAATGAACGACATTGCAGATGAGGACGACACTCCCGACTCCGCGCCCCCGGGTACGCGAAACCGACGGTGGCCATGGGTCGTCGGTGCCCTTGTCATCGCCGTTGGTGCCGTCACTGCAGCCATGCTGGCGGGCGGATCAGATGACGTGGCCGTAACGGCGCCTGCAACGCTCAGTTTTGCGGAGACCGTTCGCACCGATCTAGTACAGATCGATGCCTTCGATGGGACCATCGGCACCATCGACACTGATCCAATCAAGACTCAGGTGCCGGGAACGGTCACCAGTGCTGCCGCGGCCGGCTCGTTTGTCGAACAGGGCGGAACACTGTTTGCCATCAATGACGAACCGGTCGTGCTGATCTACGGGGGTACCCCGGCATATCGTGACTTGCGGGTCACCGAGGACACACTGGCCTTGACGGCCCAAGGCGCAGGCACCGTGACGGATGTTGTCGGTGCTGGAACGACGCTGGAACAAGGTGACGTCGTCTATCGGGTTGACGGCGAACCTGTTGTCGTCATGTACGGCGACGTCCCCGCCTACCGCGCGATGCGTGATTTGCGAGACGACAACATGACGGGTGCCGACGTTCTCCAACTCGAAGAAGCCCTCGTCGCCCTCGGCTACGACCCTGACGGTCTGGCGGCGGTGGACGAGGAGTTCACCGACTACACCGAGACGCTGGTCGAACTGTGGCAAGCAGATATTGGAGCCGTCGAGGACGGCGTCGTAGACCTCGGTGAGGTCATCTTCATCCCCGGCCCCGTCGACGTACTTGAAGTTACCGTCGCTGTCGGTGACCAGCTTTCGCCGTCACCGGCCCTAATGATCGTCACCGATGGCGAGCCGATGTCGGGCACCGACGTCCTGCAACTCGAGACAGCATTGGCCGATCTGGGGTACGGTGAGTCGTCGATGGTCGTCGATGGTGTGTTCGATCAAGGGACGAAGGACGCGGTCGTGGCCTGGCAGACGGATCTGGGTGTCGAGGCGGACGGCGTTGTCAATCTGGGCGAGATCATCTTCCAACCCGGCCCCGTCCGAGTCGGTGATCAACTTGCTGCACCAGGGACCACGGTCAATCCAGGATCTCCGGTGTTGGCGATCTCCTCTGCAGACAAGGTTGTGACATTCAATCTCCCGGCAGCCGATCAAGACATCCTTGTCATCGGTGATGCAATCGTGGTCGAGTTGCCAGACGGCCGGGACGTACCAGGCACGGTCACGGATATCGCCACCGTGGCGACCGTGAGCCAGGACGGCAGCGCCGCGTTCGAGGTCACAATTGCCCTTGACGATCCGACGGTGGCTGCCGGTCTCGATGAAGCCCCCGTCGATATTGAGGTAATCGCGGACTCGGTGCAGAACGTCGTCGCCGTACCGGTGGCGTCGTTGCTGGCGCTGACCGAGGGTGGCTATGCGGTCGAGGTTGATGCAGGGAACGGTTCCACGAGGCTGGTTGCTGTTGACCCCGGTTTCTACGCCGACAGCATGGTTGAGGTGACTTCAACAGAGCTCCAGCCCGGTGATCTGGTGGTGGTGCCGTGACGGCAACGCTAACCAGGGACACGCTCCCGGGAGAGATTCCGGAGGACGTGGTTCTCTCGCTGCACGGTGTCACCAAGGAGTACCCGACCACGCCTCCGGTTAGGGCGTTACGCGGCGTTGATCTCGTCGTCAATGCCGGTGAGCTGATCGGTGTCGTGGGGCCATCTGGCAGTGGCAAATCGACGCTATTGCACATCATGGGCACCCTCGACCGGCCGACCGCCGGAGAGGTAACGGTGGCCGGTCATGCCGTGTCCACCCTGGCCGACAAGCAGTTGTCCGCACTCCGGTCGCGTCATATCGGATTCGTTTTTCAGCAGTTTCATCTACTCAGTGGTTACACCGCTCTCGACAACGTGGCGGACGGGTTGCTGTACACCGGGATGGGTCTTGCCGATAGGCGAGATCTGGCCTTACAAGAACTGCAACGGGTGGGTCTTGGCCACCGCCTCGACCATGTTGCCACCAAGCTTTCTGGAGGCGAACGTCAGCGGGTTGCGGTGGCCCGTGCCCTGGTCGGTTCACCGTCGATCGTTCTTGCGGACGAGCCGACGGGCAATCTCGACTCGAAGAACAGCGACGCCATCGTCGACTTAATCGAAGAGATCAGCGCCTCCGGCGTCACCATCGTCGTCATCACGCACAATCGCGAGATCGCTGAGGCTTTCCCCCGATCGGTCAGTCTGCGCGACGGCCGGATCGAACATGACAGCGAGGCCGGCTGATGGCGAAGCCACTCATCCCGAGCAAGCTGCATGCCGTCGACGCGGCCCGTACCGCCAGTGTTGGGCTGCGCACCAGGAAGATGCGCGCCGCGCTGTCGGCGCTCGGCATCATGATCGGCATCGCGGCGATGGTCGGCGTGCTCGGTCTGTCGGAGTCGTCAAAGTCCGATTTGCTGGCGCAGCTCGACCGGCTCGGGACCAATCTTCTGACGGTGCAAGCCGGATCCGGCATCGGTATCGGCAGCGGTGAGCTGCCGGTAGAAGCCGCTTCGATGATTTCTCGCATCGGGCCCGTTGAAACAACCAGCACCATCAGTGCCGTTGACGCCGCCAACGTTTATCGCACCGATCTGATCCCTAGTGGTCAGACCGGTGGGATCACGGTGCAGGCGGTGGATACCAACCTGCTGGACACGCTGGCCGGCAGCGTATCCGACGGCCGGTTCATCGACGCTGCCACCGGCTCGTATCCGACGACGGTGCTCGGATCCGTCGCCGCCGAGCGGCTTGGCATTTCCGTGGTCAACGGAACCCAACAAATCTGGCTCGGCGACCAGTGGTTCACCGTCATCGGCATTCTCGACGAGTTCGAGCTCAACCCCGACCTCGATCGCGCTGCGCTGGTCGGCCTCGATAGCGCAGCTACCTATCTTGACGATGACAATGTGCCTACGTCGGTACTGGTCAGAGTCGATCCCGACTTCGTGGACGAGGTGACGACAGTATTGGCCGCTACAGCCAATCCCCAGAACCCTGAGGAGGTCGAAGTCGACCGACCTTCTGACGCCCTCGAGGCTAAGGAAGCCGCCGATGATGCCTTCACGGCTCTGTTCCTCGGTCTTGGTGCCGTCGCTTTGTTGGTGGGTGGTGTCGGTATCGCCAATGTGATGGTGATCTCGGTTCTGGAGCGCCGGTCCGAAATCGGTTTGCGTCGTGCCCTTGGGGCGACCAAGCGTCACGTCGCAGTGCAGTTCCTTGGCGAAGCCTTGTTGTTGTCCGCTGTCGGCGGTGTCGGTGGCGTGATCCTCGGCTGGGGAGTGACGACCATCTACGCCAACATCAAGGGATGGGACGTGCTCGTCCCGCCCCTGGCGATAGGTGGTGGCATGGCCGCTGCACTGCTAATCGGCGCCATTGCCGGTCTTTACCCAGCAATCCGGGCGGCCAAACTGTCCCCAACAGAGGCTTTGCGCAGCGCTTAGTGTGCTTTCGTCCTCATGATGGGGACGAAAGCTGCGAGGCGGGGCCGGAGGAGCCATCCGTCTCTTGATCTTACAATCTCTATTGTTATATAATAACTATAACAATAGAGAAGTGTGGAGGTTTTGACATGTCGGATATCCCCTGGGCTGCGGTGGCGCCGCTGCTTGTGTTGGCATTGGGTTTCGCTATCTACTGCTGGGTGGACATCTCTCGCAACGACGTCAAGTATCTCCCCAAGTGGGCGTGGGCGGTTATTGCAGTCATCTCGATTCCGATCGGAGGCATCATCTACCTGGCGATCGGACGTGAATCCCGCTGATGATTCGAACCTTCGGCCTCTCCAAGAACTACGGTCCGACGCCGGCGCTTGACGACGTCGACCTCAATGTCACTCCGGGTTCGATCTACGGGTTGGTCGGGCCCAATGGAGCCGGCAAGACGACGCTTCTCGGTGTCCTTTCTGGATTGCGCACCGCCACTGCCGGATCGATGGAGATAGGAACCGAGCGGATTGCCATGCTTCCCGACACTCCGCACTTCGATCCCTGGCTCACCGCCCGCGAGGTGGTTGACCTGGCCAGAGCGCTTGGGAGTAGGCCGGGCGCTGAGTCACGCGTCGATGAGCTACTCGAGCTGACAGGGATAGCCGATGCGGCGGATCGGGCGGTTGGAGGTTTCTCTCGTGGGATGCTGCAGCGTCTCGGTCTGGCCGCGACGTTGGTGGGGGACCCGGATCTGGTCCTCCTCGATGAGCCTTGCTCCGCACTTGACCCGCTCGGGCGGCGGGAGGTTCTCGACCTGATCGCCCGGCTGCGCGGGGAAGCGACAGTGGTCTTCTCGAGCCATATCCTCGCCGATGTGCAAGAGGTGTGCGACACCGTCGGCATTCTGCGCCAGGGGAGGCTTCTCTTCGAGGGCTCGCTTGGCGAGTTGCTGGTCGGCAACGCCGTGCCCCGCTACCTGATCCGGCTGCGCGCTCCGCTCGATCCGGTCGTTGCCGGACTGCGGCAACTCGACTGGATCCGGGATGTGGCCGTTTTGGACCCGGAGCAGATCCGGGTGACCGCCAACAGCCTGGACGAAGCAGAAGCACGGTTAGTGCCTGCCCTGGCGAACTCTGGGGCGTATGTCGTGTCGCTTGCTCCAGAAGCGGCGTCACTCGAGGACGTCTTTTTGGAGGTGGTCGCATGAGTCTCTGGAAACTCGAATGGATTCGCCTTTTCCGGACCAAGCGGTGGATAGCACTGCTCGGCGTGTACGTGTTCTTTGGCTTGGTTGGCCCGCTCACGGCTCGCTACATCTCGGAGATCCTGGAGAGCTTCGGCGGCGGGGTGCAGGTGGTTGTTCCGGAGCCCGTTGCCGCCGACGGCATCGCCAGCTACGTCTCCAATGCCACCCAGATCGGTCTGTTGGTCTCTGTCGGTGTCGCCGCGGCCGCGCTGGCTTTTGACGCCAAGCCACAAATGGGGATCTTCCTCCGCACTCGGGTTGCCAATGTGCGCGACATCATCGGCCCCCGCTACCTGGTAATCACGGCAGCCGTTGCGGCAGCCTTTGCCCTTGGTTCTGTCGCCGCCCTATACGAGTCAACAGTCTTGATGGGGTCACTGCCGTTTGGCGGGTGGCTACTCGGAACATTGCTTGGCTGTCTCTATCTGGCCTTTGCCAGCGCTGTAGTTGCGGCCGTTGCCGGCAAGACGCAATCGGTACTGGTCACTTCGATCGTGACCATCGGGATCTTGCTCGTGCTCCCGATCATTGGGATTGCTCCCGAGATCGGGGAGTGGCTTCCCAGTCATCTCGTAGGCGCAATCGACTCGCTGGTGCGTGGCGGAGCGGTGTCCGATTACCTCGGTGCGACTGCCGTCACGATTGCGCTTACGTTCGGTGCACTCGGCTTGGCTGTGCGGTGGGCAGAACAGCGAGAGCTATAGGCAGCAGGCGCAATCTGAGGCTGTCGCCTCAGCCTTGGGCCAGGTTTGAGGTGCCCACCGGCGGCTACTCCGGTACCGAAACCTGATAGTCACCCGACTCGTCGTCCCATTTCAGGTTGACCACACCGCGGGCACTCGCTGCCTGCACAAAGCGTAGGAATCCTGAGTAGCCCAGCCGGCGTTCATTAAAGTCTGCCTGGCGTTTCCGGAGCTGATCCTTCATCCCCGACAGCGGTTGTGGGCCGCCCTTGCCAACAATGTCGACGAGAAGGTCGAAGTCCTTGCTGTCGTCATCAGTCTTGGGGAAGTCGACAACCGGGTCACCGCGGGATCCGTCCTCGCTCAACTCCACGATCGAATTGCCTGCCAGATGTCGCAGCAACTCGCCAAATGCCCGAAAACCGTGATCAGCTTCGCTGAACGTTGGGTCCTTGCGCAGGAGAGCACGTTTCAGGGTTGAGGAGCGCACCTGCCCGTCACCTGATCGCTGCAGACCGGCGAGCGTGGTGGTGACAAGCGCAGCAACGTCTTCGGTAGCTTCTGGGGGCTTCTGCTCTTCTGCTGCTTCTGGCTTCTTTGCCTTCTTCGATTGGCGCTTGCGTTGCGGCAACTCGACCCCACCGAGGCGCTCGTAGAAAAGAAACTCATCGCAGGCCGGGGGGAGCATAGCTGAGGTGGAGGCTTTGAGACCGACACCGATGACTCGCTTGTTGAGCTCCCGCAGCTTCTGTACCAGCGGGGTGAAGTCGGAATCGCCCGTGCAGATGACAAAGGCCGTCACATAATCGCGTTCGAAAGCCAACTCGACAGCATCGACCGCCATCTTTATGTCGGCAGCGTTCTTGCGGACCCGTCCCCGGCGTTGGGGGATTTCGATCAACTCGACCTGATTGTCCGCCAGCATCTGCCGATCCTTCGAGAAGGATGACCAATCGGCGTATGCCCTGCGAACAACGACACGGCCGCGTTCGGCAAGTGCGTCGGCGATGGGCTTGAAGTCGAACTCGATACCGAGATCATCCCGGGCGCCGATCGCTAGGTTTTCGTAATCGATGAACAGACCAATACGTTCTTCATCCATGACACCGAGCGTAGCGGGTCCGGGTCCGTCAGTCGGTGCGGACGATCTTGCCGAGCCCGTCCTCGAGGACATCGAAGCAGTCGGCGATGCAATCAGGAAGGTGGAGTGATCCGCCCTCGACGAGCCAACGTCGCATCGCGGCTCGCATTGCAGACAGCGCCGCACCTGCGATCAGCCGTGGGTGCATGTCGATATTGGGGTTGACATCAAGCCATTCGGCGACGGCTGCGGTGACTGCGTCCTCCCACTGCGCCTGCAACTGCAGATTGCGCGCGGTGACCGATGGAGCCGTCCACATGATCCGAAAGCGACGTATCAACTTCTCGCGTTCTTCTTCGTAGTCGGCACCGACGATCCGGAAGGCTGTGCGCAGTGCTTGCCAGGGAGGCTGGTCGGGGGAGGCTGCGTTGATGGTCTCGATGATCCGCTCGAGCCGAGCCGAGTAATCCGCGAGGACCACGTCCTCCTTCGAGTGGAAGTAGTGGAAGAAGGTTCGGGGGGAGATATCGGCGGCTGCCGCGATCTCGTCAATCGTCGTGGCATCGAAACCCTGCTTATCGAATAGGTCAAGAGCTACCTCTTCGATCGTCCTCCGAGTGCGGGCCTTCTTGCGAGCCCGTAGGCCTACTGCTTCTTCCATGCCTCTACTTTGCCATAAAGATGCGGAAAGTGCAAATTTGCAATGAACGCATCAGGACAAAGCGTTGGCGGAAATGTTCCTCATACAAATTCAATGCAACTTTTCCAGAATTTCCCCAATCCGTTTAATCCCGTAGCATCGGCATTCACTACGATTTCTTATAATATTCCGAATCTTACAAAAAAATCATCCGTTGGAATTTTCAATATCAAAGGGCAATTGGTAAACGAATTAACAATCGCTCCCGAATCAAATTCCGTTGTATGGTATGGGAAAGATAAAAAAGGTAATTACGTTCATAATGGAATTTATTTATATCGAATTTCTACCGAAAATAAAACTATTTCAAAAAAGATGATTTTGATGAGATAGTATTTTTCATAAAGTAAATTTTCAAAACCTTACGGGTGGTTGAGTTTATGAAACATCCGTAAGGGTCGCCGATTGCACTCCAACTATTGCGGAAGTTTCCCTTACAGCACCTTACCTTTTCCAACCTCTTGAATGGTGCGATTTTGGTGCATTTGCAGTCAACCATTGCGAAGGTTTTCAACCATTCGCAAGGTTTCCGAGTTTACGGATGGGCACGAATTAGAGTCTGTCCGTAAAGTACTATTTTTCGACCTCACCCCGACCCTTCCGCCAGCTGGCGGAGAGAGGGAGACAAAAGTTCCCCTTCTCTTTGAAGAGAAGGGGTTAGGGGATGAGTTGTAAAAAGGATGAAGAAT
>JAYEIP010000048.1:0-3228 GCA_034660155.1 Actinomycetota bacterium
GTGTAGCCCCCAGGGCAATGTCTGGACTGTCAGCAACGCCGGGGGCTACACGGGTATCCACAGTCGATCTTCTGCGGGCTGCTGTAGTCCCACCAGCTGCCGAGCGTGATCGGCCAGCCGTACTGACTACCGTTTTCGAGCCCCGAAATCAATGCGAAGGGCTTGAAGGAGGAACCGGCCTGGCGGCGTCCCTTGGTGGCAAGGTCATATGGTCGTTCACCCGCTTCGAAGTCGGTGCCGAAGTCCAGGCCGGATGCGATGACCCGGATCGCTCCCGAGCTGTTGTCAACCATCGCGATGGCACCTGTCGGGCCGTCCGGGTCCCGGAACCAGGACCGCAAAATTCGGTTGGCCTCAGTCTGCTGCTCGTAGTCGACAGTCACGGTGATGGTGAGACCGCCGCCACCCTCGCACTCGGTGTCGCTGGCAGGGCATCCAAACAGGGCCTGCTTGCGCTGCGTGTAGGTGTCTCCCAGCCCAAAACTCGGGTCGGCCAACAGCCGCTCCCGCGCCTCAATGATGATTCGCGGATCGACCTGCTCAAACTCTATGTGCTCGATCGGATCCAACGGCTCGGCCTGCGCAGAAACCGACTCTGCTGTAGTGATGAACTCGTTCTTCTCCATCTGCTTGATCACCGAATTGCGACGGTCGAGAACGGTCTCGGTGTTGTCTCGGACGTTGTACAGCGAGGGATTACGGATCGGAATGGCGATCGTTGCCGCTTCCGCTATCGAGATATCGCTCAGATCCTTGCCGAAATACTCTTGCGCTGCAGCCGCAACTCCGTAGGCGTTCTCACCGAAGAACTGCGAGTTCAGATAGAACTCGAGGATTTCGTCCTTGGTATATATACGTTCGAGCTCGGCCGCGATGACGGCCTCACAGATCTTCCGATCCAGGGTGATCTCGGCGGTGAGCACGTTCTTCTTGATGATCTGCTGCGTGATCGTCGACCCTCCCCGGGTGCTGCCGGTCCGGGCATTGTCAAGTGCCGCGCTGATGATGGAGCTGAAGTCAATTCCCTGGTGATCGTAGAAATCGCCGTCTTCAGCAGAGATGATCGCCCACTGCACGATGTCGGGGATGTCTTCGATCGCCACCGGCTGACTGTTGCGCTCGGTCAGCTTGCCCAGCAGGACCCCGTCGGCGGTGTAGACCTCAGAGAGGCTACCGAGGGCAGGGAAGCTCAAGTCGTAATCGGCCGGGTCACAGATGAGATTGTCGGCGACATCTTCGACTGTGCCGAACGCGGCGTTGCCCTCCAGGAACGCAAAGATGCCGTACAGAGACGCACCGAGCACGGTGATCACGGCTATCAGAGCGAGGCTGGAGATACGTTTGCCACGTCGTTCGCGGCGTTCGATTAGGTGAAGGCTTGGATCCATTGGTTTCAGGGGTATAGACGTTGGCGGCTTCGGGATAGTTCCCCGGGTACCATCCCCATCAATCTGAGGATGATAGGTATGTCGGGGATTAACGATAGGTATTGGGCCACCAGCGGCTTTGAGATCGAGTCGGCGTACGGGCCGGAGAACATCGCGGATTGGGACGCCAACGAGTCTCTCGGTGCCCCCGGCGAGTTCCCTTACACCCGCGGGCCCTACCCGAATATGTATCGGGGTAGGAAGTGGACGATGCGCCAGTACGCCGGTTTTGGGTCTGCCTCCCAAACGAATGACCGCTTCCGGGGCTTACTAGCCGCCGGCCAGACTGGATTGTCGGTTGCGTTTGATCTACCGACCCAAATGGGCCTCGATTCGGATGATCCACTTGCGGCCGGCGAAGTCGGCAAGGTTGGCGTTGCCATCGACACGCTTGCCGACATGCGCCTGCTGTTCGATCGAATCCCACTTGGTGAGGTATCCACTTCGATGACCATCAACGCGACCGCGTCGGTATTGCTGCTTATGTATCAATTGGTGGCGGAGGAGCAGGGCGTCGTCGGGTCCCAATTGCGGGGCACTGTCCAAAACGACATCCTCAAGGAGTACATCGCTCGCGGTACCTACATCTACCCTGTGCAGCCGTCGATGCGGTTGGTGACGGACCTCTTTGCCTACTGCGCTACCGAGATTCCCGAGTGGAACACGATATCGATCAGCGGCTATCACATCCGTGAAGCGGGCTCAACGGCAGCGCAGGAGATTGCCTTCACCATCAGCAACGGGTTGGCCTATGTTGTTGCGGCGCAAGAGGCTGGTTTGGCGATTGATGACTTTGCGCCACGTCTTTCGTTCTTCTGGAACGCACACAACCACCTGTTCGAGGAGGTCGCCAAATACCGGGCTGCCCGCCGGATCTGGGCTCATCTGATGCGAGCACGGATGGGAGCAGCTGACCCGGCTTCGTGGCGGATGCGATTTCACACCCAGACGGCAGGTTCGACGCTAACCGCACAGCAGCCTTACGGAAACGTCGTGCGGACCGCCTATCAAGCGATGGCTGCTGCTCTTGGAGGTACCCAGTCGCTCCACACCAATGCCTTCGATGAGGCGCTGGGTTTGCCAACTGAGGTTTCAGCGAAGTTGGCGCTTCGCACTCAGCAGATCCTTGCGTTTGAGTCGGGTGTTGGCGATACGGTCGATCCGCTGGCCGGGTCGTACTACGTGGAGTCGTTGACGGATCAAGTCGAGGCGGCGGCACGTAGTCTCATCGCCGCGGTCGATGATCTGGGGGGAGCGGTTCTGGCGATCGAGGCCGGTTTCCAGAGCCGCGAGATCGAGGAAGCCGCATATCAGCATGCCCGCGCCGTCGACAAGGGTGATACCACTGTCGTCGGTGTCAATCGCTTTGTCGATGAGGACGAGGCAACCCCCGACATCCTCCTGATCGATCCGGCTCTGGAGAAGACCCAGGCAGCCTCCCTAGCCGAGATCCGCGCCGCCCGCGATCAAGCAATCGTGGATGAAGCACTAACCGCGATCACCCAGTCCGCATCCGATGGTTCGAACCTCCTCTACCCAATGAAGAAGGCCCTAAAGGCAATGGCAACCCTCGGCGAAGTCTCCGCAGCCCTGGAAAGGACATTCGGCCGCCACACGTAGTCGCCCCCCTCTGACCGTGACGGCCAGCGGCGGCGATCAGTCCCCCTCTGTTAGTAACGCAGGCGGCGGTAATCAGTCCGAGGGGAAAGTACCGTCGGCTCGAAGAGCCGGGGGTAGGGTCTGTGCAGGTGTCCGAACCACGTAACCCGCGGACACGTGCTGCGGCGGGTTACGTGGTTCG
>JAYEIP010000049.1:0-3219 GCA_034660155.1 Actinomycetota bacterium
ACGCAACGAGCCTCAGTAGGCGGCTAACGCCCTCGACCTTACCGAGAGCTTCTATGTGGCTCGTGCGTGGCGGGCCGACAGCGGGGCGAATATCGCGACGGGCCAGTAGCCCAGAGCGAGCTGATCGAATCGTGCAGCGATCCGCAGGTATTTAGCATTGGCCCACGGCTAAGAAGCGAGGGCAGGATGATGCGTTCAGTGGTCGGTGCATTGTTGCTGGCTACGTTGGGTGCGGGGACTGCGATCGCGGCGCCCGGCTTCACCGATGTGCCGGAAGGGCACGTTTTCGAGACGCAGATCAATTGGCTGGCCGAACAGGGGATCACCAAAGGCTGCAACCCGCCGGTCAACGACCGGTTCTGCCCCGATGACCCGGTCACCCGCGGCCAGATGGCAGCGTTCTTGGTGAGGGCGTTGGATCTACGCGATGTGGACCCTCACCTCGATGTCTTCGCCGACTCGGTGGGTTCGGTGTTCGTCGACGACATCATGATCCTTGCCACCGCCGGGATAACCAAGGGCTGCAACCCGCCGGTCAATGATGAGTTTTGTCCGAACGATCCGGTGACCCGTGGGCAGATGGCGGCGTTCTTGGTACGAGCGCTAGGACTCACCGGAGTCGACCCCGGCGTCTCGTTCGTCGACACCGACGACAGCATCTTCGCCACCGACATCCTGAAGCTGGCAACCGTAGGGATCACCAGAGGCTGCAATCCACCGGCAAATGATCGGTACTGCCCAGATGAAATCATTACCAGGGGCCAGATGGCGGCGTTCCTGTATCGGGCGTTGGCTGCGACGCCGTGGATACTGACGAGGGCCTTGCCGGGTGGAATCGTCGGCGAGGGTTACACGGCAACACTCGATGCGGCCGGTGGTCAGGTCCCATATAGTTGGGCCGCGACCGGTCTCCCGGACGGGATCGCTCTCGAGCCGCATGGCGTCGTCACCGGGACGCCGACAACGCCGGGCCTCTTCTTGATCGCCGTTGAGTTGAACGACGCCGTCGGCAAGAGCGCGACGTCCTCGTTGACCATTACCGTTGGGCTTCCTCTCGGCATCGTCACCGATTCGCTGCCCTCCGGGACCGAGGGTGCCGCCTTCAGCTTCGCTATGCATGCTTCCGGCGGTGAGCCGCCGTACACCTGGAAGGCGAGTGGTCTGCCCGCAGGTTTGACGCAGAACCCCGATGGGACATTATCGGGAACTCCGACAGTCGCCGGCGAATTCCTGGCGACGGTCACCGTCACCGACGCCGGTAGCCGCACCGACACCATTTCGCTGCCCTTGCAGATCTACGAGCAGCTACGGATCGCAATCTTGAGTTTTGCCGGAGGCACCGTCGGCGAGAACTATGAGGACACGCTGACTGCAACCGGGGGTGAACCGCCGTACCTGTGGGATGGGATCGCGCCTCCGGGTTTGAGCGTCGACCCCGACGGCACGCTCCGCGGTACTCCAACACTGGCTGGAGAATACGAAGCCGAGATCACAGTTACCGACGGCTCCGGTCGGGTGGCTACGGCAGCGTTCCCGATCGACATCGACGATCCGCTCGAGATTCCGTTTACATCTATGGCTGATGGCCGGCTCTACGTCCCTTACGACGCAACGTTGCTAGCGACCGGTGGTGAGCCGCCGTACGTATGGCTGTACTCCGGTCTGCCCAGCGGTATCGGCATGTATCCGGATGGGACGTTCATCGGAACGCCGCGCTATGGCGGCAACTACGACGTGTCACTGACACTATCTGACGCCGACGGCAGGACAGCTGTGGCGACCGTAGACATGTTTGTGGGCGGAGTAGACCGGCTGAGTGTGTCCACCGCGGGGGTCGAAGCGAACGGTGCCTCAGCCTGGGTCTCGATTTCGGGCGACGGGCGTATGGCAACCTTCGCTTCCATTGCGAAGAGTCTGGTCCCCGGTGACACCGACTCTTACTGGGATATCTACCTTTTCGACACTTACGCCAGGACCCTCGAGCGCATCAGCGTCGACACCGACGGCAACGGGCCGTCGGGTTCCTCCAATGGGTGCGTTCTTGATTACGACGGCGACGTCGTTGCGTTTGCCAGCGGCGCAGACGACCTGATTGCCGGCGACGCCAACGGGGTCAGTGACGTGTTCATCCGCAACATGAGCACGGGTGTGACGACCCGGGTCAGCGTGGCGAGCAACGGCGCCGAGGGGAATGATCATTCCGTCACGCCGCAGCTCAGCCACGATGGCAGGTACGTCTCGTTCGTGACCAAGGCATCGACTCTTGTGGAAGGTGACACGAACGAGCAATTCGACGTCTTCGTGCACGATCGCCAAACGGGCGAGACGAGACGAGTCAGCGTCGCCTCTGACGGGGCACAGGCGAACGGATGGAGTACCTCGGCAGCAATCAGCGGAGATGGGCGCTGGGTTGCCTTTAGTTCCGACGCCCCCAACCTGGTGGCGGGTGATGTCAACAACGACTGGGACGTCTTCTTGCACGACCTACACACGGGAGAGACGACCCGGGTGTCGGCGTCCCACGACGGCTTGCCGCTGGATGGCGTTTCGGATGCGCCATCGCTATCTGCTGATGGCAGGTTGGTGGTGTTCCTGTCGCAAGCCACCAACGTTGTCCCCGGTGACGAAAACGGCAAGACCGATGTCTTCTTGTATGACCGTCTCACAGGTTCGATCGAGCGCCTCAACTACAAATACGACGGATCCGAGTTCGACGACAGTACGAGCGGGCCGCCGCTTATCTCGGCCGATGGTCGCTTCGTACAGTTCCATACGCGCACCAAGGACGTCGTGCCCGGTGATACCGACTTGTACTACGACGCCTTCGTCCTGGATCGCTATACCGGCGACGTGACCCGGCTGTCGGTGGGCCCGGACGGAACCAACGGATCGGGGGCCTCGTACGGTTCGTCGATCTCTGCCGACGGGGCGTTTGTAGTCCTCCAATCGGAGTCGTCGGCGCTGGTCCCCGACGACACGAATGACAGGCAAGATGTCTTCATCGCGGCGGTCGATTTGAGGCTGTGAGATAACCCACGGCGGGTAGGTGTCGAATCGTGCACTGAGTCACTGGCTTTTAGCATCTCCGGCGGAGCTACAACTAGCGGCTACAACTGGGGGTCGAGGTATGAGGTGGGCGATAGGTTCGCTGCTGCTGGTGGTGATGTTGACGACGAATCTGGCGACAGCCGTGCCCGGGTTTACCGATGTGCCTGCCGG
>JAYEIP010000050.1:0-15207 GCA_034660155.1 Actinomycetota bacterium
AAAGCAGACTCACCTACGACCATCGCGTAGATGTAACACGAGGGATTAGCCAGACCCAGGTGATGCACGAGACCAAAGGGGTCGGTAGGCCGCTCCGAGTGGACCTGCACCGATCGGGCGAGCACAACCTTATCGAGGGAGCCGTCGCGAATGGCGCCCACAGCTTCGGCTACTTCCGACTGCCACTGGATCGTCGAAGGCACCGACTCGACCGTGTGTACGCCCGGGTCAGGTGGCGGAGGATCATCGAATCGGTGTAGGTCGGCCAAAATATCGATCGTCACTGCCGGGTCGGACCCGGCCGGAACGGCGACAACTAGTTTCGCGTCCGACCCTGTCTTCACCACCGTAATTTTGGGCAACGAGACGTCGCAGGCGCCAAATCCGTCCCACTCCGGCTGTGATGGGCCCTGGGGGCTGAACGAGAAACCCAGGGTGAGCCTGGCGCCATCTGCCATCGTTGGGAGCATGGCAAGCTCCGCTTCCAAATTCGCAAAGCGCTCATTGCCCGCGGTGCTGAACCGCACCGCGACACCAAGGCTGGCGAACTCGTCTCCGTCGGGCGTCCGGAAATAGGTGCTCTGGCCGAACAATGGAGCACCAGCGCGTACCAACGCCAGGGGATCGCATTCGACCGACGTCGAGGCAGTTCGCAATCCGGACGGGCCTGCCGCCAGTTCTCGCTCCAATTGAGATAGCTGCGATTTAGTGAGAAGCACGAGAAGGAATCCTAACCAACGCTATCGATGAATCTGGCAACACGGTCCGCCACTACACGGGGCCGCTCCATCCAAACCATGTGCCCCGCGTCAGGAACGATCTCATACGAAGCGTTGGACATCCGGCCGACGATCTCTTTTACAAACGGTTCCTGGTGGGTTGTCGATGTCTCCCCTGCGATAACCAGACTCTCAACATCTATCTCTCCGAGGCGATCCCAGGCGCGGTGCTCGGTTGCGGCAGTGAAGAACTCCGCCTCGGACTCACGGCTGCACTTGAGCACGAACTCACCACGGTCTTCCCGCAAACCTCCTGCAACGTAGGCCCGCATGGCACGTTCTTCCCACCTGGCGAACGCAGCTTTCGACGTCCAGGTGGAGAACGCAGCCTCCCGGCTCGTAAAACGATTGCGTCGGCGGCGGGCCGCTTCGGCCATCGGGTTTCCGGGGAATCGCCCGTATGGTGGGGGAAAGACGATGGGCTCAACCAAGATCAATCCGTCAAAAGTCCCCGGGTGGGTGAGTTCAGCCAAGATGAGCGCGGCGCCACCCGCAGAATGGCCGACACCGACCACGGGCGAAGACCCGGGCGCCACCAGTTCCACCACGTCCTTGCCACTATCCCACCAGTCGAAAGGATGATCGGGAACGCCCGAGTCACCATGTGCCCGCAAATCGACTGTGAGTGCCCGGAAGCCCGACGCGAGTTCGCTCAGGTCATCGACGATCGGGGCACACAACTCTTTGCAAAAGCCAGTGGCGTGGACCAGAACGATCAGCGTGCCGTCGCTGCCTGCGCCCCATTCCTCATAAGCAATCTCCAGCCCATCGCGAGCAACAAAAGTCCCGGACGAAGACACCAGCATCGGGTCGTCGTTACTCCCCGTCGTCGAGGCGCCAGGTCAGATCGCTCTCGACCTTGATCACCCCATCGAGCCGTCGGGCCAGTTCAGCCAACAGCCGGGCCTCGTTGCGGGTCCCGATCTCGCCATTGAATGTGACGACCCCGTTGCTCACCTCAACAGAGATGTCATCGGGATCCACAAACAGCACCCGCCGCAGCAGATCCTCGCGAATCTCGTCCTCGATGACCTCGTCGGGACGGGTGAACGCCGCCACAACGTCGAGACGGGAGATGATCCCCAGGCTCTTGCCGTTGACATCGGTCACTGGTAGCCGATTGATGTCATGGATGACCATGACCCGTGCGGCCTCGGCAACCGTCGCATCCGGGGCGATGGTCATTACCCCGCGATGCATGACCTGCTCGACCCGTTCCACAGGTTGCGGATCATCCGCTTCTTCACGAGCCACCTCGAGCCGAAGAAAATCGGCCTCGGTGATGATGCCAACCACACACGAGTCTTCATCGCACACCGGGAGCCCGCTCACCTTGTTGCGGACCATCAGGCGGGCCGCGGCCTTTATCGGCGTCTCGGGCGACGCAGTGATGACATCTGCAGTCATCAAGTCAACTACACGCATACGCTGCGTACCTCCAGTTTCATGTTGGTCCCATTCTGGCAGCCCGAAGGCCGATTCCAACCTACAACTCGGACAGAACATCCCGACGTGACGGAAGCCAGGGTCCGGAGACGGACCGTACCCTGATCCGGGCGTCGACGACACTCAGCCCCCTGCCCGGCTCAGCGACCTTCACCGGATTGAGGTCCATCTCGACGATCTCGGGTAGATCAGAGATCAGGGCCGACACTCGCAGCAGTGCATCGTGGACGGCAGGTATGTCCCCGGCGACCCCTCCGCGGTACCCATCTAGGAGCTGGGCAGACTTCACCTCACCAACCATCTCAGCCGCATCGACATCGGTAAGGGGATGTATCCGGAACGCCACGTCCCCGATCAACTCAACGAACACTCCTCCAAGGCCGAACACGACCAGCGGTCCGAAATTGGGGTCCTCAGTCATCCCGATCAAGACCTCGTGCCCACCCTCAACGTACTCCTGGATCAAGACGCCCTGGGCGTCATCGACCACCGAGGTCACTGCGGAATAGGCCTCCCGAATCGCCGCCTCGCCTTCAATGTTGAGAGCCACCCCACCAACATCGGATTTGTGCAACGCAGAGTCGGACACGACCTTGAGCACCACCGGTCCGGCCATCGCCACAGCCTTCTCCACGGTTTCATCGGCCGAAGCGGCCACTGCCGACTGTGGCATCGCCAGACCGTAGGAGCGCAACACCACCTCGACATCGTCCGGGTCAAGCCACCCGCTCCCATCCCGTTCGAGGGCAGACTCAACGACGGCGCGTGCGGGCTTGGCGTTGATGCCATCGAGTTGCACGATCGCCCCTTCATTCTTGCCCCGCCACTCCTGATACTCAACGGCTCGCGATAGCGCAAAGGCCGCCTGCTCGGGGAACGGATATGTCGGGATCCGCTTCTCGCCACTGCTAAACAGCCGCGGGGCTCCACCCGAGCTCATATACACGGTTAGGAAGGTCTTCGCTTCGTGATGGTTGAAGGCTGCATCTCTAATGGCGACAGCGATCTCTTCAGCACCTTCGGGCGCCGGTGGAATGAAAATCGTCATCAACGCATCGATCTCGTCTGAGGTCAACAGGGCATCGATACAGGCGGCATACTCTGCGGGTCCCGCCGAAGCGATCATGTCGACGGGATTGTGTACAGAGGCATCGGCCGCGAGGAAGCCTCGCAATCTGTCCTGCAACTCGTCCGAGAACTCAACCACTTCGAGACCGCTTGCCTCGAGTCCGTCAACAGCCAGGATCCCGGGGCCACCCGCGTTTGTCAGAACCCCGATCCGCCGCCCTTGCGGCAGCGGCTGATTGGCAACCAGCGTGGTTACGTCAAAGAGTTGGGCAAGCGTGTCCGTTCGGATGACACCGGCCTGACGGAAGAGAGTGTCAACGGCCGCGTCGAGACTCGCCAGCGATCCGGTGTGGCTGGAGGCGGCACGGGCACCCGCCGCGGTTCGGCCAGATTTTACGGCCACGATCGGTTTCTTCTTGGCGATCCTTCTAGCCGCCCTGGCGAACCGGCGCGGGTTACCAAACGACTCCATGTAGAGAAGAATGACATCGGTGGCGGGATCCGACTCCCAGTAGAGCAGCAAGTCGTCACCCGAGACATCCGGCATGTTGCCGATCGAGATGAAGGTCGAGATACCTATGTTGAGCTGGGTCGCATAGTCGAGGATGGCGATACCGAGGGCACCGCTCTGACTGGACATCGCGACATTCCCTGCGGGCGGCGAAAGCGGTCCGAACTGCCCGTTCATGCTTATGGCCGAGTCCATATTTATCAGACCCATGCAATTGGGCCCCACCATGCGCATCCCCCCATCGCGGACCGTGTGCATGAGCTGGTCTTCAAGCTCAGCTCCAGCATCTCCCGTCTCGGAGAACCCGGCGCTGATCACCACCAAACCACGCACCCCCTTCTCGACACATTCGGCGACAACCGAATTGACGAATCGGGACGGCACGACAATGAAGGCAAGATCGACCCGGCCCGGCACGTCGAGAATCGACGGATACGCCTTGACCGAACGAACGACGCTCGCCTTCGGGTTGACCGGGAAGACCGGTCCGGTGAAGTCGCCGTTGATGAGGTTGGTGAATAGCCGGCCACCGATCGAATGCGGTTCCCGGCTGGCGCCGATAACGGCAACGGCGCTCGGGTAGAAGACCGGCATGAGCGATGCTGCAATCGCTCGCTGCTCATCAATCTCATCTGCCTTGTGGGCCCCTGAAGACTCTATGGTCGGGAACTCGATCGTGTAGATCCCGTTGTCGGGCTCACGACGCATCGGATAGCCGGCGTTCCGAAACACGCGGATCATCACGTGGTTGTCAGCAAGCACCGTCCCGCGGAATGCAGTAATCCCGGCCTGGCTCGCATAGGTGGTGAGGTAGCGGACAAGCCTTGTCGCTATTCCCTTACCTTGCTCATCGTCGACCACGGCGAACGCCACATCGGCGATCTCGGGCCTATCAGGATCCCGCCAGTAGCGACCGACTCCAACGATCTTGTCGTTCCGCACCGCAATCAGCGCCATGCGCTCCCTGTAATCGAGCCTGGTGAAAGCCTCGAGCTCTTCCGGCTCCAATCGCTCCTTGACCTGAAAGAATCGGTGATAGACCGATTGGCGGGACATCCGCGAGACCATGTCTTGCAGGCCATCGGCATCTTCCGGCAGGATCGGACGGACCTTGATGGTCGTGCCGTCACGGAGCGCAACGTTGAGTTCCCATTCTCTTGGGTAGTCAGGCGGTGGCGACGGCTCTGTGGTCATCAGTACTCCTCGCGCTGCGGCTGCGCAGCGTCTAAATGCTGTGTTGGGGCGTTTCGGGCCGATCTCTCCACACGCTCGTAACGGCGGCGGCGGTGTACGCTGCGACAATGCGACGAGCAGCCCTGATCGCCATCCTCATACTCGCGGCATGTGGCGGCGATAGCGAGACGACCACCACCGCAAGCCCCGCCCCCGTCCTGACAACGCTTGCGGACGCACCAGTGCCGCCAACGACCACGACCGTAGCGCCCCCGACTACAACGACCTCGACAACCATCGCCACAACCACAACGTTGCCCCCCAACGCAGCGGCAGAGTTCGGATTGACCCAGGTGGTGTTCGGCGGAAGCGCTTTTGTCGTAATCACCAACTGGGGCAATGACACCGGAAACCTCAGGGGACATTGGTTGTGCCAGTTCCCGTCGTATCAGTCGTTACCCGATATTGAACTCGCTCCGGGCGAGCAGGTGCTGGTCGGTCTTTCCACTACGCCGCCGCCGCAGCTCAGCGGCATGGCGATCACCGTGGATCTTGGCGCTGCAATCGGTATTCTCGACCCGAATTCGGGTGAGGTAGCGCTCTACGACAGCTCCTCGTTTGAGAATCCAGAAAGCATCATGGCCTATGTGGAGTGGGGGGAAGCCGGGCACCATCGAGCGACCCTGGCAATTCAGGCTGGCGTTTGGTCCGAAGGCGCAGTCGAAGTTTTCGACGAAGCACCGTCGATCTCCTCCGGGGTGTTCCCGGCAATTAGCAACACCGACTGGTTCGCTGATGTCGGCGGTTGACCGTCCCCTGGGCGAAATTCTTAGATCAGGAGTCCCGGACCACTGATCTTTAGACATTGTTAGCACTACACCCACCCGAGCCTAAGACGCTTCGTGCGACAGTGTTCTTGCTACGCCACGCAGCAAAGCAAAATATCGCAAGGGTGGAAAGCCCCTCATCTGCCCATCATTCTTGCGAGGTGAAAAAGGACCCGCCTGCCCGGCGGGTCCTTTGCTTTCCCGAGCATGTCGGGCAATACGCCGGCGTACGTCCTCGAGGCGGCCCAAGGGATCCACCGGTCATCACTGCACCGGCCCAAACCTGACCTCTACCCGGGCGCCTCCTCGCTCTGATTCGCCGAGCTTCACTCCTCCACCGGTGCGTTGCGCCGACCGAAGGACGATGTCGAGACCAAGCCCGGTTGACCCCACGCCACTCTGACCCCGCTGCAACGCATGAGCATGCTCAAAGCCGGTGCCATCATCCTCCACAACGAGAATGGTCTGACCGTCCACGTCATCGCGAGACGCCTCGATGCGATAGCCGACACCCGAAACGGTGTGAGAGAAGACGTTCTCGAGGAGAGTGTCAACGAGCGCACCGAGGTCCTGCGCGCTCATCGCGACCGGAAGACGACCTCCCGACGTGTGAACATCGACCGGCCGCTCCTGTTCATCAGCCAACACCTTCCAGAACGTCGCCCGATGTCTTACGACGGCCCCAAGATCCGCCTGTTCAGGACCGCGCTCGACAGCCGGACGACGAGCTTCGTCGATCATGCGGTCGACGGCAGCCTCAAGACGGTCGATATCATCGAGAAGCCCACTGGCTGCATCCGTATCTGCAAGAGTTTCAGTTTGGAGCCGTAGCGCCGTAAGCGGGGTGCGTAACCGATGGGAGAGATCGGCGACCGACTCCCGTTCCTCTGCCAGGAGCAATCGCAGCCTCTCTGCTAGGAAATTGAACGCCACCCCAACGTCGGCGATCTCGTCCGGCCCCGACGGAGTCACCCGACGATCGAGGTCACCGCCGCCGAGGGCCAAAGCAGCTTGTGACAGCTCAGCGACGGGACGGACCACAGAGCGCCCCAAACGATCTGCTGCGACCACCGCAACTATCACCAGAAACAGGCCGAGACCACCAATCATTGCCCACGCAACCACAACCCCCTCTGTAAGATCCGCGTCCGGCACGAACGCACGGACTACAACATCGACGTCCTGATCCGGCACGTCGGCAGAGAGCAGCGGCACCAACACTTCGGCACCGCCATCGGTAAACGCCGTGAAAGCGCGCGCCTCGGAGAAGGCAACATCAATATTGGCGGTGGCAAAGACCGGAGCCCCCACGGTCTCGCCCTCCGAGAACAAGATGGTCACCGCCTCAGCAGGAGCGCCAAAGACCTCGATCACAGCCTCGCTGAGCGGAACGGAGATCTCGTCCCCTTCCGACGTGGCTGTGTTCACTATCAAGGCAGTCGCAATAGCTTGGGCCAGAGTCTCTGATCGTGACAGAGCACGGTTCTGCGCTTGATTCCGCAGCAACAATGCCAACGGAATCATAAAAGCAATTACAACGAGAGTGCTGATCGCAAGGGATAGGACGGCGACACGCTGTCTCATTCTTCGGGGGCGACCAGCTTGACCCCCACACCAAACACCGTCTGCAGGTAACGACTCTCTGCCGCAGACTCACCCAGCTTCTTGCGCAACCACGAGATATGGACGTCGACAGTCTTCTCACTGCCACCGTACGGTTGCCGCCACACTTCTGCCAGCAACTCGCGTTTGGAAACGACCTCGCCGCTACGTTCCGCAAGAAAGCGGAGTACATCAAATTCCTTAGGACTGAGGTCGATCGGCTCCCCTTCGAGTCGTGCTTCACGGGCACCCGCATCGATGACCAGGTCACCAACCGAAAGCGGCCCCTGCCTCCCTTCGCTACCGATCCGACGCAACACTGCCCTAACCCGCGCCTCGAGTTGATCAACGGAGAAGGGCTTGATCAAGTAGTCGTCGGCACCCGCATCCAGAGTTCGGATGACATCCCGGTCTTCACTGCGGGCCGTGGCGACGATGATCGGAACGTCACTGACGGCTCTAATCATTTTGAGAAGCTCGGTTCCATCGAGATCCGGAAGTCCCATGTCAAGGATTACTAGATCAGGAGATACCCGCACCACAGCCTGCAGCCCCTCCATGGCAGTCGCGGTTGCCTCAACATCGTGCCCGCGATCGGCGAGGACCCGCGCCACGAGTTCACGGATCCGTTGTTCATCTTCGACTATTACGACTTTTGCCATGCGGCAACTGTAGAGACATCGCCACAAATCTCAAGATGGCCTTAGCAACTCCTTATTGTATTCTTGACAGTGACCAAAGGAGGCACATCTCACAATGGGTTCAATGCGGCAGAGACTCCTTCTCGTCGCCGGCTGGGTTGCAGCTGCCGTCGTGGCCAGTTTGGTCTCAACGGGCGCCGTAGCTGTGGCAGGTGGGCAGGTCAACGACCGGGCTCGCAGCCCCCTTTCGGCGTCAGAAGTTGCTGCTCTGACTGAGGAATGCGGTTCAACGGAACGAGCGCCTTGCCTCCGGCAGCTCGAGGATTCGGTTGGACCAACGACCACAGTCTTGGCAGCGCGGACACCCTTGAACCCGGAGGGCGACGAGCAAGGAGTCTCCCCACCTCGTGCTGATGACGCGCCGCCCGTCTCCGATGATCCCGCGGTCGAGATAGACGAGAGCCTGCTCAAACCCGTCGAGCCGACCGATGTTCCCGAACCTCGTGCCGAGGTCGTAGAGCTGGACGGTGGACGGGTCGGAGTGTCCGGCGCCGATGGTGTCGTCACTGTGATCTGGCTGTTTCCGAGCCCTGGTTTTGCCTTGCTGCCACCAACCGGCCCCGAGGCAGAAGAGGGAGCGGTAACTCTCGTTTTCTCCGACGGCTCCCACCGTTCGAGACTTGTCGCAAAGTGGTCCAGCGAGGAGGGCCTCGTAATCGAGGCCTCCGAAGGCGGGCTGGATATCGGCACTAGTTAGAGGGCACGGGAATACAGGCTGCCACGAAGACGGGCTGCAATTGTCGACTGTTTCGGGCACATGCAAAGAGCGGGTAGGCGCCTGCGGTTACCCAAGCAGCCCGCAGGGCAGCCGATGCCCCATGCGAAACGCGTCCCGGCTACGCCAGGGCCACCAGATCGAGCATCGACTCGTCGAAGAATCCCGTTTCACCATCAGGCATCAGGATCACCCGGTCCGGTTGGAGCGACTCGACGAAATCCGTATCGTGACTTACGAGCAGCAGCGTGCCGCGGTACTGACGCAGAGCACCCAGCAACGCCTCTTTGGCCTGCGGATCAAGGTTGTTGGTTGGCTCATCGAGTAGCAACACGTTGTCGCGCTGCACGACAAGTTGGGCGAGAGCCAACTTGGTCTTCTCACCACCGGAGAGAGTCCCGGCATCCTGATCGACCTTATCGGCGAGCAGGAAATGGCCAAGGATGGTGCGGAGATCCCTGTCGGGTAACTGCGACACCTCTCTCATATGATCGAGGACCTTGACACCGGCTTTGATCTTTTCGTGCTCCTGGGCGTAGTACCCGACCGTCGCTTTGTGCCCGATTGCGACGTCACCGAGGTCGGCCGTCTCGGCGCCGGCGAGGATACGCAACAGCGTCGTCTTGCCGGCACCGTTCAATCCCATGATGATCATTCGCTCACCGCGGTCGATGTCGACGTCTACATCGACGAAGACAACGTTATGGTCGAAGGCTTTGGCCAAACCTGATGCCTTCAGTGGCGTGCGTCCAGATGGCTCGGGCTGAGGAAAGCGAACTGCAATCCGGCGGGCCTTGCCGCCGACTTCGACCCTCTGGTTCTTGATCCTGTCAACCCGTGTTTCCCAGGAGCGCGCTCGCTTCGCCATCTTCTCGGTAGTGCCCTTGAACCGGCGGATGCCCTCCTCGAGTCTGGCAATCTTTTCGTCCTGATGTTTGCGCTCCCGAATCCGCTGTGAGCGGCGCCGATCTCGTTCCTCGATGTAATAGCTGTAGTTGCCGCGATACGGCTCAACATGACCGCCATCGAGCGCTAACACCGACGTGATCGATTTATCGAGCAGAGGCAGATCGTGGCTCACAACGAGCAGGCCACCTGAGTAGCCGGCGAGGAAGTCCATCAGCCAGGCCTTGGCATCCAGATCGAGGTGATTGGTGGGCTCATCGAGAATGAGGATGTCCGTCTCCGCGAACAATACGCGGGCCAGTTCGACGCGACGGCGCTGCCCACCCGACATGGTCGCAACAAGCTGGTAGAGGTCTTCGCCCTTGATTCCAACCGACGCCGCAAAACGCTTGGCCTCTGCCTTGGCGACGTAGCCCCCCTGAGCGGTGAATTCATCGTCGAGCCGGGCAAAGCGGGTGATCAATCGATCGCGCTCTTCACCATCAGAGGACTCCATCTTTGCCCGCGTTTGCTCCATCCGACGTTCCAGGTTCCCGATGTCACGGGCCATGAGTACCCGTTCGAGTGCGTTGACCTCGTTGTCCGCCAGGTCCTTGAGCGCCGCCTCCTGCGACAGGTACCCCACTACGCCGCTTCGCCTTATCGTGCCTGCCGCTGGCTCGAGTTCTGCTGCCAGCGTTCGCAACAAGGTGGTTTTGCCCGCACCGTTGGGCCCTACCAAACCGATCTTGTCGCCGGCATGGATGGAAAAGGACGCCTCGGTGATGAGTGGTCGCGCTCCTGCCTCAATCGCTACATCTCGTGCGATGATCATTTCGCACCCAATCTGCTGTTCGCCGAGCGCCGCACCTTGCGAAGGATGCTGAAGGTGGCTCGAATCGAGTGAACCGCACTTCGCCGCGACACCGCGGCCGAGGCAGGGCCGAGGACGATATGACGTAACCCGATATCGACATACGTCTCGAGTTCCTTACGAATGATCTCGGGGGTCCCCCACAAGACATTGTCGGCAACGACTTCTAGGGGGACCGCGCCGATCGCGGCGGCTACCTGCTCCGGAGGAAAGTCTGCGGGTACGTAGTCGACAAGACCGCGAAAGTTGGTTCCCAGCGGGTGGTCGAGGCCGTTCTTGTGCCAGAACGATGCGGGCGCCAGCAATGTCATGAATCGTAGGAAACGGCTGTCGAGGTACTTGCGGGCCTCTCGTTCATTTCGCCCGATTACTACCACCATCTGGGCGGCAGGCACGATCAGCTTGCCATCGCGGCCCGCAGACCTAGCAGCCTCTCTGAGGCTTGCCAGCGATGCCGCGTAATCTGCCGGCTTCATCGGGAAAGTTGGGTACCAGCCATCCCCGTAACGGCCGGCAAGGCGCAACATGCGCGGTCCGTGAGCGGCAACCCAGATTTGCGGTTTGCGCCCCGGAGCCGGGGCGAGATCCATCATCGCCTTGTCCAGTTGGTAGAACTCCCCCGAATAGTCGAATGGGCCTCTCGAGTCGAAGCAACGGCGGATGATGGGCAGCGCCTCTTCCAACTGGCTCACCGGCCGATCAAATCCGATCCCGTAAGGGGCTGTGTTTTCGCGCTCTCCGGCTCCGATGCCCAGGATTGGGGCGCTCTTCGTCATGTGTGACCACGTCATGGCGGTCTGGGCCAGCAACACCGGGTGGCGCCGCAACGCCTCGGTCACCCCGACGCCGATTTGCATGGGTCCGACCTTGCCCGACAGGAATCCGATCAGAGCCTGGTAGTCAAAATACCCGTGAGGAGAGCTGCCGGGGGATGCCGTCCACGACATGTCCCGGTTCCATAGGTCTTGAGGTACCCATCCCTGAAAATGGTCAACGGTCCAAACAGCGTCGAAGTTAGCCGCACGGGCGGCACGCGTTGCGAGCGCGACGCGACCCAGCGGAGGTTGAGTGCCCACGCCAATGCCGATCGAAACTACGTCCGGGGAGATCATCGGGCAAGGGTAGTGCTGTTACTTGGCGGAGCGAGCCCGCGGTGATCCAGCTCCGGCTGGAGTGCTGAAACCAAAGCCCTTCTCGATCGCACGGGGCAATCGATCAGTTGCCAACGGCCGGGAGACATAGAAGCCCTGCACCAGGTTGCAGCCGTGGCTTCGCACCATCTCAAGCTGCTCTCTGGTCTCAACCCCCTCGGCGATCACCTCGAGACGGAGTTGCTTGGCAAGCACAACCATGGACTCGGAGACGGTTGCGGTATCGGCATCAGTTACCGAATCCCTGACAAACTCCCGGTCAATCTTGATCGCATCGATCGGGAAGCTCTTGAGGTAACTCAGCGACGAATAGCCGGTGCCAAAATCGTCGATTGCAATTGACACCCCGAGTGCTCGCAGTCGGTCGAGGGCACGCCGGGCTGTCTCGGTGTCTTCAACAAGAGTTCGCTCAGTCAACTCAATCTTCAGCCAGGATGCCTCCAACCCCGTTCGCTCGAGAGTCTGTTCAACCACCTCGGCGAGATTGCCCCGGTGCAGCTGCCGCGGCGACACGTTGATGGAGACGGCAAACTGCTCGAGCCCACTGTCATGCCATGTCTTCAACTGTCGGCACGCCTCGTTCATTGCCCACAGACCGAGAGGGACTATCAGATCGGTCTCTTCAGCCAGTGATACAAATCGCTCAGTCGGCACCATCCCGAGATCACGATGCTCCCACCGCAGTAGTGCCTCGACACCGGCAACTTTGCCGGTGTCGATGTTGATCCACGGTTGGTAGACGAGCCGGAGGCCGTCTCCCGTGGCCACGGCCTTCCGCAGCCCATCTATGACGCGGAGCCGCTCGGAGGCGCGTTGGCGCAGTTTTGGCGTGAAGTATTGATAATTATTGGACCCGGCGGCCTTTGCGGAGTACATGGCAATATCGGCATCACGCAAGAGAGCTTGCGAGCTGTCCCCGTCGAGCGGGTACATGGCAATCCCGATGGAGGCGGTCACGCGGAGCTCTCGGTTACCGACGATATAGGGCTCCGCAACGGAATCGAGGATCTTGGTTGCAACTTGCCCAGCATCTTCAAGCCGGGTTCCGCTTTCGAGGATGACAGTGAATTCGTCGCCACCGATCCGACCCACGCTGTCGGTCTCACGGACCGAGGCAACGATGCGTTTGGCGACTTGTTTGAGAAGCGCGTCGCCCGTGGCGTGGCCGTAGTGGTCGTTGACGGCTTTGAAGTCGTCGAGGTCCAAGAACATGAGAGCAACCAGTGTCTCGTCCCGCTTGGCACGGGCAATCGCACTTTGGAGACGGTCGCCAAAGAGGAACCGGTTGATGAGCCCGGTAAGTGGGTCATAGCGGGCCAGATAGCTGAGCTTCTGTTGGTCCTGGGCACGGGCTGACTCGTGGTCCGCCGCCCGCTGTTCCCACTCCTGACGAACGTGGCGGACCGCCGGCCGGAATAGGAAGAGCGCTACCAGCAAGATCAAAAGCAGCATCACCGATAGCAGGACGAGTTGAGTGATGCGGAGGTTATTCACCCGATCCTGCGCCTCATCCTTGAGAAGAGTTGCGATGCCGTTCATCCCTTCGCGGAATTCCTCCGACTCTCGGGCAAGTTCCGACGCCGCACCAACACGAATCCGCTCGCCGGACGATCCGGTGTCGATGAGCTCCTCAGCAATACGCACCATCTCGTTGAAGTGAGGCTCGACCTCGGCTTCGATGCGTGCGTTGAACGCCTGGCTGTGATCGGTTGGAAGGTCAAGTGTCTCGCTACCGAAGCGGAGTCCGTTGTGGTTGCTCCGCACACGCACCAACGCCACCTCGAGCCGAGTGACCGCCTTCGACCTCTCTTCGGGTGTATCCGTCGCTTCGATTTCGAAGCCAGCGTTCTCGCTTCCCTCGCTCAGCAGGATTTGTTGAGTGACTACTTCGAGAAGCCCGGCGTCCTGCTCCTGTCGGGTGAGCGCGGTGGACGTCAGAATCGTCGAGACGACCGCAGCGATGGCGATCACCGCCAGACCAATGATGTAGCGCCCGACAGGCCGTTTCGGAACTTCGTCGGACGCGAGACGCTGCACCGCTGCCTCTACTACGGCATCGATGTCCTCAGCGCGCCGATCCGAAGATGTGGTCCCCGAAATGTTTCCTCCCAGCGGTTGCTCGCATGAATATCGGTCGCGCCAACCCTCATTGAGAATTCCGACCACGCACCTGTTCGCGAATTCAATGCCTGGACACTATCACCCCCCCGCCCCCAAAGGCATAGGTCGGGAGGGTCATTCGGACTCGGGCGTTGATGTGGGCAAGATATTGAATCGAATCAACGCCAGACCCTCGCCCAACAGCGTCTCGAAACGCGCTACCCGACCACGGCGGCGGCCCGCCCCGACCTAGGCAAAGAAACGACCACCGGGCTCGTGGACCCTATGAGACTTGCTGCGCTCGGAGGACAATGAGGTGATAAGGAGGTCGTTATGAAACAGATGTTCGTTACGCTTCTCGCGACTCTGGTTCTCGCGGGTTGCAGCAGTGCCGACACCGGTTCAACGGCGGCAGAGCCCTCGGTGTCGCCTGCCGTGAATGCGACTGCACTCACGACGGCTCCAGCTCCCCCCGAGACCCAGGTTCCCACTACGGCCGGAGGGTCTCTCGAGACCGCGGTTACCGTCGCAACCGAAGAACCCGAATCGGAGGTAGCGACGGCAGCACCGGCACCGATCAATGTCACAGAGACGCGCAGCATCACAGTCGGTGGCGTCGGTTCGGAGTACACCGAACCCGAGCGTTCGGTCGTGGACATCTCGTTGAGCAGTCGGGGAGCCACGGTTGAAGAAGCAAGCCGAGCGGCGGCTGCCTCGGCGGAAGCTATCAAGTCAGCCCTGACGACAGCAGGTGTGCCGTCGAGCGGGATCCAGACGTCGGATCTCTCGATCCGCCCCGTCTATGACAACCACCCAACAATCATCGGGTACGAGATGCGACTCGGCTATCGGGTAACGATACATGACGTAGACACCGTCGGGTCTCTGTTGGCCGATTCGATCGCAGCCGGCGGCGATGACGTCAGAGCGTCGAGCATAAGATTCGAAGCCGACCCCGCCGGCCTGATGGACGCTGCAAGGACCAAGGCGTGGATCGATGTTGAGACCCGCGCTCAGTCGCTCGCCGGTCTGGCGAATGAACAGCTCGGAGCGGTCCTCGACATCCACGAGAAGGTGCTAATCACATCGCCACAGGGAATGATGCAAGGAGGTGAAGGCGACTCGGCCTCGTTCGACATCCCTGTCTCGCCGGGAGTGGCAGGTGTCACAGTTCTGTTGACGGTGACGTTCGCGATCGGCGAGTGACAAGTGCGGCAGCTGCGCTGCCTCCACTCTAAGCCCTAGAACGATCGCATCAGTCGACGATGGCAACCCGAGGCAAGAGGACCTAGTGCCCGGAGCAGGACTCGAACCCTCGCCCAACCACACCTCCAAACGCGCCAACCGGCCACCGCGACGGTCCGCCCACAACCAC
>JAYEIP010000051.1:0-15130 GCA_034660155.1 Actinomycetota bacterium
GCGATATGACCTTGCGCAGCAGAGCACTGTCAGTGTTGCGTTCATGGCGAAGATCAGTGACCCCTGTTGCGCGCATGTCGTCGCAAAATCGCTCCACCTCTGTCCAGTCCTCTTTCCAGATCGGGGCGGGGGTGATGTTGAACAGGGCGCAGTTGTGCTCTGTGACGTGGCTTCTGGGTTGACCTCGGCTACCAAACGGTCCTCCGCGGGAGCGGTTCTTGTCACATTCCCGTCGACCATGCTGCGTCGGCGATAAGGCAATGAGATGTTGGGACAAGTCGCCGGTTCGTGGCTCCTGGAATGTAGGAGCCGAGTAGGGGGTTGTCTCAGCCATGGCCTCAGGGCCAGCTGTCGACTGACAGCAACGAACCAACACTTCTACCCTTGGCAAGATGACACTCGACCGAATTCTCATAAAGGACCTGAGCGTTTCCGGCATCATTGGCATCAACCCGGATGAACGGACCAACAAACAGCAGATCCTGGTCAACGCCACTCTCTGGGTAGACACGCGTCCGGCGGCCGTCAGCGATGACATCGTTGATGCTGCCAACTACCGGACCATCACCAAGGCACTGATTGCACATATCGAGGATGGCAAGCCGATGCTGGTGGAGCGTCTGGTGCAGGAATTGGCGGACATTTGCTTCGATTTGGAGCCACGAGTTCAACAAGTAGAAATGACGGTCGAGAAGCCTGGTGCGCTACGCCATGCCCGATCTGTCGGTATCACCATCTATCGCTGGCGGGCTGAAGATCCAACAGCCGAGCGGGGGGACACAACCAATGAGTACTAGCAAGTTCGTCGACACCATCATCTCGCTCGGTTCCAATATCGAGAAGGAGCGTCATCTTCCTGAGGCGATCCGGCTGCTCCGGCGTAACCGTCGGATCGACGTTCGCAAGGTAAGCCGGTTCTTTGAAAGCGCCCCGGTTGGCGGTCCCGACGATGCCCCCGATTTCTTCAACGCGGCGCTGGTGGCCTGCACCGACCTTGACCCGCAGGAACTCCGTGAAGAGCTCCGTCACATCGAAAAGGTGCTGGGGAGGGTCCGCACCGAGGACAAGAACGCACCGCGCACTATCGACCTTGATCTTGTGTACTACGGCGATCTCGTTGCCGAATACGAAGACTGGCAGTTGCCCGACCCGGCGACGAATACCGCACCGCACGTGGCGATCCCGATTGCCGATGTGGCCCCCCACTGGGTTGACCCGGTAAGTGGAAAAACTGCCTACGACCTCATGCTTGGCGTCGATGCTGCCCAAGAGGCTGTCAAGCCGGTGATGTCGATACGTCTCGCTGCCCCCTACGAATCGCGGGGCCCGGACGACTTCGATCACACCGGTGACGTATATGCGCCACAGTTGGAGTCCATTGTCCGGGCTCAGCTCATCGAGATCGGTGAGAACCCCGACCGCGAAGGCCTGGTTCGAACCCCCCTACGGGTTGCCAAGGCGATGGATTTCCTTACCCACGGTTACTCGACTTCGCTCAGTGAAGTCGTGAACAATGCGATCTTCGACGCTGAAGGCGCTGACGAGATGGTGCTGGTCAAAGACATCGAGTTCTATTCGATGTGCGAGCACCATATGCTCCCTTTCTTTGGTAAGGCTGCAGTTGCATATCTGCCGAAGGGCAAGATCATCGGGCTCTCCAAGGTGGCGCGCATCGTCGATCTGTTTGCTCGCAGGCTGCAGGTACAAGAACGGCTCACCAACCAGGTGGCAGACGCGATCACCGAGATCCTCGGACCACATGGAGTCGGTGTCGTGATCGAGGGCCAGCATCTCTGCATGATGATGCGTGGCGTACAGAAACAGGACAGCTCCACTGTCACGAGTGCGATGCGAGGCACGTTCAAAAGCGACCCGCGTACCCGCAGCGAGTTCATCGATCTGGTCCGCGGCTAACCGCTTCTCCTTCTGCCGTCCTTCCGCTAACGCGGGGGGCGTTGGGTGGCCAGAATCTCAGCTACTAGGTCATGGCTCTTGTCGAGGGCGAGCTCTAGCGCGTAGGGATCACTGATCAGCGTTTGTACGTTGGTGTGAGCCGCCGCCTCGATGATGGCCTTGCAAACTGCCTCAGATTCGCCAAGCCCGGTCGATCGCAGCAGGGCGAGCGCCTGCTCCTCCTCGTCATCCAGCCACACTGTGATGGCTCTGCTCATGAAACCAAGGTATCACGGGCGAGTGCCTAACTGAACCAGGAAGTCGCAATCGGACCCGGGGAGAATGAGTAACCTGGCACGCCTATGACCCTCGTTGACACCCGCGGCCGCAGCTTGCAGGATCTCAGGATCTCGATCACTGATCGATGCAATTTCCGATGTCGCTACTGCATGCCAAAAGAGATATTCAATCGTGAGTACGAGTTCTTGCAGCGGGAGCTGCTGTTGTCATTTGAGGAGATCACCAGGCTGACTCGGGTCTTCCATGATCTCGGGGTGGAGAAGGTGCGGATCACGGGTGGGGAGCCATTACTCCGCAAGGGCGTGGAGACCCTCATTGCAGAGATGTCCGAGATCGGGCTGAGCGATCTGACGCTGACGACCAACGGTTCGCTTCTTGCACGAAAAGCAGAGGCGCTCGCAGTTGCCGGGTTGAGCCGGGTTACGGTCAGCCTCGATTCCATGGACCCGGAAGTCTTCGCCGCCATGAACGACGTGGACTTCCCTGTGTCAGATGTCCTCGACGGGATTGAGGCCGCGGCCGAGGCTGGGATGACTCCGGTCAAGGTAAATATGGTTGTCAAGCGAGGAGTCAACGATGACGGGGTGCTGGCCATGGCCGAGCACTTCCGGGGTTCGGGCCACATCATCCGCTTCATCGAGTTTATGGATGTTGGCGTGACCAATGGGTGGCGGCTCGACGACGTTGTTCCCGCCCAGGAGATTCTGGAGACGATCGGTGCGAAGTATCCGCTGGAGCCGGCCGATGCCAACTATCGCGGAGAGGTGGCCAGCCGGTGGCGATATGCCGACGGTTCCGGTGAGATCGGTGTCATCACTTCGATCTCGGAGCCGTTCTGCGGCGACTGCAGCCGGGTCCGGTTGTCTGCGGAGGGTGTTCTTTACACCTGTCTGTTTGCGGTGGGTGGAGTCGACTTCCGGGCGCCGCTTCGTGAAGGCGCCACCGATGATGAGCTCAAGAAGATGATCGCCGATCTGTGGCAAGCCCGCACCGACCGTTACAGCGAGTCCCGTTCCGAAGCGACGGTAGACCTGCCAAAGGTCGAGATGAGTTACATCGGGGGTTAGCGCCCCGGCTCGATTATCGAGGCTAATCCAGGGTTATTGATCTTACTTCTGAACTCTCATACGCTCGAAGAATGAGCGAACCACCCGAATTCGAAGAGCTCGAGCAGATTCCCTGGTCGGCGCTGGCCGTCAAAACACCCGATTCGCGGACAAGGCTGGTCTATGTCGCACTTGCCGTGGCGGCCACCCTCGGCCTTGGCTTGCTTGCCGTCCGCTGGCTGCTTCCCGGTGACGGGCAGTCCACTGTTGCGCTGCCGCCCGTGGCCTCTGCCGGTGACCCTGTCGACGAGGCTCTCGCGGCCGGGGACGTCACTGTCGGAGAGGTCGACGCCGCCGGGCGATCTACGGTCGCGGTGGGTCCCATCCCACCCGAAAGCCCCGTATCCGCTGCTGTCGGTCTCTATTCCGAGGCCGACCTGATGGCGATAGCTGTCGACGATGAGCTCCGGCTCGCGACGATGCGGGCCGAGTGGTTTGTGCAGGACTACTTCACCGTCGACGGTGACCAGCAGCTAGCGGGTGAACTGGCGGCTCTGGTTGGTGACGTTGCTCTTCCCCACAGTGCGCCGACCGGTTCCTCATATGTCGAGTGGGCGCGGGCCTTTTCGACAACCAGTCCCGCGCCGGGCCGTTACATCGTGGACGTTGCTTATCGCGTTCTCTCGTCCGCAACCGACGGCTCCTTTGTCCGGATGCCGGTCCGGGCTGTTGCTATCACGCTCGAGATTGATATCGACGGATCTACGACGATCATCGACCTGCCGGCGTCGACCGAGGTCCCGGCGACCAACTCAATGCCCGCCGCTGCCGGCGCCCCCGGGACCCCACCCGAGGACCTGATCGCAGTTGCCCTACTCTCTGTCCAGGGTCTTGGGATCGAAGCTGAGGTCCTCGAAGTGACCAGCGACGGTTCGGCATGGCGATTCATCGTCTCAGTAGCCGATCCCTCAGGCATCCGCTGGCCCATCACCGTCGTGTTGCCCAGTACCTAGAGCAGCGCTTTCGCATCAGTCCCCCCTCCGGGCGAGAGTACCGCCGGCTCGAAGAGCCGGGGCCATTGGGGGGCACTCACCCTCCGCGAGTACGTTGATGGTTCGCCACTCTCACCTTCCTGGTTTAATCCCCCGATGAACCGCGGGATAGTTTTCGGTGTTGGCGCTTACATGATCTGGGGATTCCTCCCAATCTTCTGGAAGGCAATCGATACCGTCGACTCACTGGAGATTCTGGCCCATAGGATCGTGTGGTCCGTTGTCCTGCTCGCGGTGATAATCGCCATGCGCCACTCGTGGGATCAGATCCGCAGGCTCCGGGCGGCTACGTTCGGCAGGCTCCTGCTCGCCGGGACTCTGCTTGCCCTCAACTGGGCGACCTACATCTGGGCAGTCAACAACGGGCACATCATCGAATCGAGCCTCGGCTACTTCATCAATCCACTATTCAACGTGGTCCTCGGCGTCCTGATCCTGCGAGAGCGGCTCGAGCCGGGGCAGTGGTTGGCGGTCGGTATCGCCGCTGCCGGCGTCGCCTACATGACGGTGAGCGTCGGGTCCGTTCCCTGGATCGCGTTGGTGTTGGCGACCAGCTTTGCTTTCTATGCCTTGCTCAAGAAACAGATGGACACGGTTGGCCCGGTAGAGAGCCTCGCTGTCGAAGTCGCCCTGGTCCTGGTCCCGGCATTGATCTTCCTCACCGTCCTTGGGGTCGGCGGCAGGGCAGCGTTTGTGGCGGATGGTCCCCGAATCACCTTCATGCTCGTGCTCACGGGGGTGGCTACTGCTTTGCCTCTGGTGCTTTTTGGTGCCGCGGCCAGGCGAATCAAGCTCTCGACGATAGGGCTACTCCAGTACATTGCCCCGTCGATTCAGTTCCTAATTGGGGTGTTCCTCTACGACGAGGTGGTTGGCCGGGATCGACTGATCGGGTTTGTTCTCGTCTGGATCGCCCTGGCCATCTACACGGGACACGGTCTCGCCGGACGCCGCCGCGGTGCCCCCCAGCCGCTTGCGGTGTAGGCAATCTCAGTTGCTTGCTCGGATTGGTTGATTGAGGATCGAGTGGATCTTGTCGAGAGAGACCTTCTCGATCTGATCGGCTAGCTGGTCGTCGGCGCTTGCCGCGCTCAGCAACGCCGCCCCAACTGTGAGCACAGATATCACGATCGCATCGTCGTGTGCACCGTCATCGAGCGAACCGGTGCCACCGAGAATGGCCTCCACGCTTTCGACAAGTGCGCGCAGGCTCCTGGTGTAGCCCTCCTTGCGAGTGTTGTCACCGCGAATGGCGTCGACCGGATGAGCCACCAGAGGGCAGCCGGTGGCATTGTCATGGCGTTGTACCGGGTCCAGGTAGTGGGCCAGTTGATCCAACGCGGCCGTACGCGGTTCAGAGGTGCTCGTGGCGCGGTGCAGATTGCCGACGAGCCCGGCTTCGATGTTGAGCACCTGGGCAATCAGATCGTCCTTCGATTCGAAGTGCGCGTAGAACGCACCCCGGGTGAGCCCTGCCTGATTCATCACCTGGTCGATCGAGGCTCCGTCAAAGCCCCGGCGCCGAAACAGCTGTCGGGCCGCTTCGATGATCCTGATCCGGCTCTGTTCTTTGTGTTCGGTGCTGTATCTCATGTTGCCTCAGTATTGCATGTTGATCATCATACATTATGGTATGTTATACGACATACAAAGGAGACAAAACGAATGACGGACCTCGTGAAGCAGCCACGTGCGTTGGCAGGACTGGGCACGAAACGGGCGCTCCTACTCGTGATCACATTGATGTTGTCGGGTCGGGCGATGACGCTTGCGTTTATTGGTGACGCTGGTGCGGGCGGCGTCGGTGATCCACCCTCGGCCTGGCTGATGCCGCTGGTGGGAGACGCAGTAATCGGTGTCAGCGCGTTGGCGGTTGCCTATCTGATCGTGCAGCGTCGCGGGCTATGGGTGTGGACGGCGATCGTCGCCTGGAACATCCTTGGGATCTGGGATGCGTTCTCTGCCTACCTGATCCACGTGAGTGTGCAGTGGCCCGAGTTCCTCATGATTGAGATATTTGGTTTGAGCATGTTCCTCGCAGCCAGCGCCATGCATCTCGTCGCTCTCTGGCGCGTGACGGGCGACGAGTTGCGGACTCACTATCTGTCGTGAGCTCGACGGCGTTCATTGACTCGTTGGCTTGTAGGGCGTTCTGCTAGTTTTGGTTGGTCGATCAAAGGGCAGGATGCGCAAGTAACTCCAGGAATCAACCGCTCAGCGCCGCAACGGCGCTGCTCTTCCTAGGAGTCTCATGTCTGCCGTCCACCTCGACAATCTCTTCTTCTCGTACTCTTCAGCGATTCCGATCCTTTCCGAAGCGTCCTGCTCGCTCGGCCAAGGCTGGACCGGAATTGTCGGCGCCAACGGCTCCGGCAAGACCACGATTCTGCGCCTTATCGACGGCACCCTCTCCCCGAATAGCGGCCTGGTCGGATTGGATCCAACCAATGCGCTCGTGGTCCACTGTCCCCAAACTGCCGACACCATCGGTCTCAACATCGAGCGCTTGGCGAGTGGCTCGGATGGGGAGGCACACGCCTGGCTGGGCAGGCTGGCGCTGCACCCGGACGATCTGAGACGATGGCCAACCATGTCGCCGGGGGAGCGTAAGCGTTGGCAGATCGGTGGAGCCCTCTACCAAGACCCTGACATCCTGCTGCTTGACGAGCCGACCAATCATCTCGACGCAGAAGCTCGAGACCTGCTGATCGCGGCTCTCAATCGCTACCGGGGGACGGGGATCGTGGTGTCGCATGACCGCACGGTCCTCAATGAGCTGTGTAGGCGGGTCCTGCGGATCGAGCAGGGAGCCACAGTTCTGTGGCAAGGAGGTTACGACGTTGCCCGAGGCGCGTGGGAAGAGAAAGAGCAGGCCGAACTCAAGGCCTACCAGCGGGTTCGATCAGAGCAGAAGAAGGTCGAGCGCCGGCTTGCAGACAAGAGACGTGCGAGTGCAACAAAGGTCGCGAGACACAAGCGGCAACTACGCACTGCCGGGATCAAGGACACGGACGCACGGTCGATGGAGAAAAAGGGCCGGTTCGAAGGTGGTCAGCGGCAAGGCTCGCACGATATCAGTCTTCTCCGCGACAAAGCGCAGCGCCTTGATGCTGCCGCGACTGGTTTTGATATCCAGCGCAGGCTTGGGGGTGAGTTGTTCTTCGACTTCGAGCCCGCCCGCCGACGTCGCCTGCTGGCTCACGAGGGCCCGATCGACGTGGCGGGTACGACGCTGATTGGGGAGACCAGCGTGGTCGTCGAACGCGACGATCGTGTTCTGCTGGCCGGTCCCAACGGTGCGGGGAAAACTACGCTGCTCCAGGCGCTGCTCGACAGGTCGACCCTTGACCCGGACCGGATTCTCTACCTTCCCCAGGAGCTCACGCTTGAGCAGACTCGAGAACTGCTGACGAAGGTACGTTCCTTGGATACCGTTGCGAAGGGTCGCGTGCTGGGCATGGTTGCTTTGCTCGGTTCCGATCCGAAGCGAATCCTGGCCACCGATACCCCGTCTCCGGGTGAGGCCCGCAAGCTGCTCATAGCGTCGGGACTGGGAAGAGGAGTATGGGTTCTGCTGCTTGATGAGCCGACCAATCACCTCGACCTCCCGTCAATCGAACGACTGGAGAGAGCCCTGGTTGCGTACCCGGGAGCGGTGGTCGTCGTCACCCATGATGAGGAGTTCGGGCGGGAAACCACCAACTCGGTATGGAGCCTGGAGGGTGGGGTATTGGAGGTCCGCGGTGCGCAGTGGTGATATGTTTGGGGCACCGCCCGCTGCGACAACAGAATTGGCGCTCCTGGGTCGACACCGACTTTTCTGTATGCCACGAGGATGACCGTCCCCAAAGCTTCATGAAGTGGGCTCACTTCTGGCGCGGACCGGATTGTCAGATGTGGTGGACGCCCGTGTGGCCGTCATCGCGTCACGCGACAGCTCAGTCGTCGTCACCTTGGAGCCAGATGAACTGCGAACGTTGTCCAGCGCCCTACCCACACCGGTCCAATTGCTGCCAAGCTGAGCCGCGCTGACGCACCCGGCGAATCCGTTTGACGGATCCTGCAGGTGTCGTTGGTTGGGGGTGTCGGGCGAAGGGACCGCAATGGCCCGGCTTCTCTTGGTCGGTGTTGGGGGGTGTTGCGCCCTCGCCGCTACGGTGCTCTGGCTGGGTGGTTGAACTTGAAGTCCTCGTTGGGGGTTCGCTCGATGGTCCATTTGGTGTTGTGGACGAGGGTGTGGTGGCGGCGGCAGAGGAGGATGAGGTTGTTGGTGTTGGTCTCGCCGAGTGAAGCCATCCATCCGGCGATGTGGTGGATGTCACACCATTGCGGTTTGCGACGGCATGAGGGGAATCGGCAGTGTTGGTCCCTGATGGCGACTGCTTGGCGTTGGCCTGGTGTGGCGAGACGGGTAGCACGTCCCATGTCGAGGATCTGCGATGGTCCGGCCATGATGAACCGGGTGAATCTGGCGTCACAGCACAGCTGATCCAGTACGGTGCGGGTGACCGGGCCGATGCCGTCGAGGTCGCAACGGGCCGCCGCTATCTCGGGTATCTCGCCAAGAAGCGAAGCAACATCGATGACGCCATTGACATTCGGCGGGTTCCCTCCGGGACTGTCACCGTTGATATACCAGCTGACAAGATCAGCCAGGGCGTCGGCGCGACGTTGCGACAGGGGGCGGGGCCCGTCGGGAGCGTCATGGGGATCGGGTGGCGCGATGTGGTCGAGGGCGTTGAGGAGAGCCCCACCGGCTACCGGGTCGAGATAGAAGTCGCCGCTGACCCATCCATCGAGGCTGGTAGACGCGTGGAGATGGCGCCGGTCCCATTTGCGGACAAACGTATCCTTCGATAGCTGGTCATCAGCCAGAGACGCCCACCGGCGCATCACCATGGTGAAATCGGCAACCGGCAGCTTCTTGGCTTGGTTGACCAGTACCTCTTGATGCTCGGCTAGCAACGCTAGGCGGTCCTTCGACATGACCCGGCCGATCGCTTCGACATGCGGGGTGGTGATCTCACCCTCGGCCAGCGCCTCAGAGACGGTGTCGTGGCGGTCGACGATGCGGGCGGTCTTGACGAGCCGTTGCGCCTCACCATCAGCAATCGGGGTGCGATAAGTGAGCCAGGCTCGGGGAGACAGTGAACCGTCGATCTCCCAGGCCCGGTCCCGGTCCCATAACCCGACCAGGCGTAGTATCTCCGCATCAAGACTTTCCCGGATCTCTAGCATCTCAGTAACCCGTTCCGACATGGCAGTTCCGGTCCAGCCGTCACGGTTCTCGCCAGCCAGGACGGCGATACCCATTCGGATCTGGAGTACCGGATCGCTGTTGCCGATGGGCGAAGTGGTCGATTCCTGTATACCGATCATGGCTACACCATATCGCTAGCCACCGACAAGAAACGTCTGTCGATTCGTTCCTGTCAACCCACACCGAACGGCTACCCATGAGCTATGTCACCCGCTACAGCCTGTCGTTCGTCTGTCTTGTGAGAGGCTGAGCGAAACCCGGAGGCAGTCATGGCAGCAGAGAGATGGATGGCCCGGCGGTGGGAGGCGTCGGTAGTTGGGCCTACCCAATCCGTGCACGGAGCTGTGGTGTCGGTCCTTGACCGGGCGCCTTCCCTCCTGGTGCTGCTCGTTGGCTTCCTCACGGGAGCAGTGTTGAGGATCGTGGCCCGAATTAGGATGAGGTTCATCTCCACCCATTCAGAGTTCAGCTGGGAAGGAACCCTGATCATCGTCATCGGTTTGGAGTCATGTATCTCGGCCAGGCTGGTGTCTATCTCGGGAGAAGGACCGGGGTAAGGCCGTCTGGCTTTGTGGCGCTGCGGGTTCTCGCAATCATCACTCTCGTTCCCCTGGCAATCGGTGCTGGGGCAGTGGCGTTTCTTGTCATCGTGTTTGCGCCATTAGCGATCATTCGGATCGGGTGGAATCGATGGTTGAGATTGCTCCTGGGAGTCCTTGCCTTGCTTCCCGGCGTTCTCGTAGCATTCACGCTGTTCTCCGACCTGAGTTCGATACAAGCCACGATCGGTTTGGTTTGGTTCGTTCTGATCTACGGAGTACTCGTGTGGACCGTCTCCTTTTCGTTCGCCTCCCAGGACGATCCACGCTTCACACATGGGGTACGCGACCCACGGGGACACGAAGGCACACCAAGCCCAGTGTGCGCATAACGGGCCAGCACCGGTCCAGGCGCTGTCTGGGATCAGCCGGCGGGTGCTGAACTGGTCGGGACGATGCCGCCTAGCGAGGGCCCAATGCTTGGCATCATTCGAGGACCGTGGGCATAGCCTGCTGCCTGCAGACGGGACCTGGGACTACGCCAACCGTGCTTGCAAGAACTCCACCGTCTTCGCCAACGCTTCCTGCGTCGGATGGCCCGGCTCATCGACCAGGTCCTGGGTTAGGACCGAGTGGGCTTTGGTACTGATGCCGTGTTGATTGCCCGCGGACGAATCGATCTCGATAGCGATGAAATTGTCGCCCAGGCGATCTCGCAGCGTCGCAAATCTCTCGTCGGGGACGTTGGAATCGCCGGTGAAGCGGAGGCCCATGACAGCGCAGCCGTCTGCAACCTTCTGCTCGACCCTGGCCCAGTCTTCAGAGTTGAGGCCCAGCGACGCTTTTCTTTGCTTGCTGACGGCGAAAGGTGTCGACGGTTGGCTCAGCACCGGGGCCACGACTGCGGGGTCGAGCATCATGGCCAGGCCGAATCCGCCGGTCAGGCACATGCCGACAACCCCGACCCCAGGGCCCCCGAGTTCCTCGTGGGCATCACGGGCCAGCGCCGTCAGCCATGTGGTGATGGGGCTGGGCTTGTCGAGAGCCAGACAGTGGAACTCCTTCGACACGCAGGCTCGAAGAATTGTCGAAATCGTGTAGCCCGTCGTCTTGGTCTTCCCCGGAGTACCGAAAAGCGATGGCATAAACACGGTGAACCCGGCGGCGACGAGCGTTCGTGCAAACTCGGCGACTGGAGGTGTGATGCCCGGGATTTCGTGGATCACGACGACGCCGGGGCCGGATCCGGCGCGATACATCGGACGGGTTGCGCCTTCGTAGGTGATCTTCGTGAGATCGAATCCGGCTAGTTCAGTCACCATCGATCAGGATCCCGAGAAGTGTTCGGCGAGGATCTCTTGAGCTGGTTCAATGATTGGTTCCCAACCGGCGTCGGGTAACTTATTCAAGGTGACGAAATCTGCACTCAAGAAGACGCTGGTAACACCGGGCAATCCGAGCAGCGCCTGGCCGAGCGGATCATCGGTCGGCTGGCCCGGGATGTATGTGGTTGGTCCCCCGACCGCGACTCCGACGGTGAATTTCACGGCATTCGGGTTGGGAGTTGAACTGACTGTTACCGGCATCGGCACCTCGCTCGGGACGTCAGGTGATAGTACATGACCGGCCCCGGGCCCCGTACGGCGCTGGCCGTCGATGTCGGAGGAACCTTCACCGATCTGGTCGGATGGGGTGGCGAGCACATCGTTGTCGGGAAGGTTCCTTCCACTCCGGACGATCAGAGTGTCGGGGTCATCGGGGGAGCTGAGCAGCTTGCAGTTGTCGCTGATCGCCTCCTCCATGGAACCACGGTCGCCACCAACGCCCTTCTGGAAAGACGGGGAGCCGCTACGGCCCTCGTCACGACACCCGGTTTTCGGGATGTGCTCGAAATCGGTAGACAGGATCGGCCCTCTCTCTATGACAGCTTCTCCGACAGGCCCCCGCCGCTGGTGCCGGGTACCCACCGCTTCGAGGCTCGGGACGCCGGTGATCTTGATGAGAGGCTCGGAGAGATTGAGGCAGTCGCCATCTCTCTCCTCTATGGCTTCGAGAAGGCTGACGCCGAAAGGGCACTAGCCCGGGCAATCAAAAGCCGCTGGCCGGACATGGAGATCTCGTTGTCCAGCGAAGTCGCTCCCGAGTTCCGCGAGTTCGAACGAACCTCGACCACCGTTCTCAATGCATATCTGGCACCGGAGACCGGCCGCTACTTGGAGCGACTCGTGGCCAGGGCTGGAGACGCCGGGTTGCCCCGAGAGATCGACGTCATGCGGTCGTCTGGAGGTCTGATTCCGATCGGCGAGGCTGCGGCCCTGCCTGCCGCGATTCTGCTGTCGGGACCTGCCGCCGGTGTGGTCGCTGCCGCAGCGATGGGTGACATTTTGGGCCGCAATCGCCTCGTGTCGTTTGATATGGGAGGGACATCGACCGATGTGTGCCGCATTGAGAACGGTCGCCCCGAGGTGCTCTACGAGCGTCCCATAGCCGGATACCCGTGCCGCATGCCGTCTGTCGCCATCCATACAGTCGGTGCCGGAGGCGGGTCCGTCGCCTGGGTCGATGAGGGAGGGTCTCTCCGGGTTGGGCCCCGTTCGTCTGGCGCGGAACCCGGCCCTGCTTGCTACGGCCACGGTGGTCTGGAGCCGGCGGTCACCGACGCCAACGTGGCTCTGGGCCGGATCAACCCTCAAGGGATGCTGGCCGGTTCGTTGCCGATCCAGGGTGTGGAGGCCATTGCGGCCCTGGGTCGCGTCGGTGAACGGCTCGGGTTGAACGTCGAACAAACTGCCCGCGGTGTTGTCACTGTTGTCGAAGAGATCATGGCCGGCGCCATTCGGGCGGTATCCATCGAACAGGGCGCCGATCCGCGGGACGGCGTTCTGGTTGCCTTTGGCGGCGCCGGCGGTCTCCACGCCACCGCACTGGCCCGCAGCCTCGACATGGCCGGAGTGGTGATTCCGCCCTTCTCCGGAATCTTTTCGGCAGTCGGCCTCTTGTTGAGCCCGCCGCGGTCGGATGCCGCCCATTCCATCATGCTCGCGGATGGCGATCGGCTGGATCCCGAGATTGCACAGGTGATGCTTATCGCCGACCAGCGGCTGGTAGATGGTGGCGCTGAGCCCAAGTCGACCTCTGGTTTTGCCGATGTTCGTTATCGCGGGCAGTCGCACGAGACGACCGTGCCCTATACCCCGGGCGATGGCTGGGAGGTATTGCTCGATCGTTTCCACCGGATGCATCAGAAGAGGAACGGATTCGCCAGGATCGGTGATCCGGTCGAAGTCGTGACGGTGCGTGCCGAAAGTGTCGGCTCTCCTCTGCTCAAGTGGTCGGACCTGCCGGAGGTCACACCGGTCGGTGACGTGGATCTTCCAGGGCGACCCGTCGCTACCGAAGACGGAGAGGTTCGCGCACGTGTGATCAACCGTGGCGCCCTGGCCGCCGGGGATGAGGTGTTGGGGCCCGCCGTGATCGAGGAGACAGAGGCGACGACGTACCTTGCCCCCGGAGAGCGTGCAGGGGTCCATGAGAGCGGAGCATTGGAGGTGGAGTGGTGAGCATCGACCCGGTCACGCTCGAGGTCGCCCGCAACCGGTTGGCCGCCGTTGCCGACGAGATGGGAGTGGTGCTCCGACGCACCGCCTACTCGCCGAACATCAAAGAACGGGCCGACTGTTCCGCCGCGATCTTTGTCCCATCCGGCGAGATGCTGGCCCAGGCCGAGCATATCCCCGTCCATCTCGGCTCGATGCCGGCCTCGGTCGCTGCGGTGCTTTCTGCCTTCGGTGGACATCTGGAACCCGAGACCCAATATGCCGTGAACGATCCGTACCACGGCGGCACTCACCTCAACGACCTGACACTCGTCCGACCGGTCTTCGTACAGAACTCACTCATCGGTTGGGTGGCGAATCGCGCCCATCATGCGGATGTCGGTGGGGAGGCACCCGGTTCAATGCCTGCCCATGCCATAACAGTTGACCAGGAAGGCCATCGGGTCACGCCGACAGCCGCCGTCCACAGGGGGGAGTGGCTTGACGAGTTTGTCGTGCCCTTCCTCCGAGCAACACGTACGCCGGCCGAGCGACTCGGTGACCTGTCGGCCCAACTTGGCGCTAACGAGGCGGGGGCGCTCCGGATCACAGAGCTCGCCGAAGCCGAGGGTCGCGAGCGCTATCTCGCAGTCGTCGGCGCGCTGCTCGACTACGGGGAGCGGAGGATGCGATTTGCCGTCGCCGCCCTGCCCGATGGTCGCTACGAGTTCACCGATTGCATGGAATGGCGAGATGAAGACCTTCCGATTCGGGTCGCAGTGACGATCGACGGCTCGGACCTGATAGCCGACTTCGCAGGTACCAATCCCCAGATTGCCGGCAACATCAATGCGGTCGACGCGGTCACCCGATCCTGCCTCTACTACGCGGTCCGGGTGGCCACAGACCCCACGATTCCCGCTAACGGCGGCTGCTACCGCCCGATGCATCTCGATGCTCCGAACGGGTCCCTGGTGAATGCGATTCCTCCTGCCGCGGTGGCTGCCGGCAACGTTGAGACCAGCCAGCGTATCGCCGACACGCTGCTTGGAGCGCTGGCGCAGGCGGCTCCCGAACGGGTCCCCGCCGCCGGCCAGGGCACGATGAACAACGTGCTCATCGGTAGCGACGATTTCGCCTATTACGAAACGCTTGGTGGTGGGCAAGGGGGACGGCCGGGACGGGCCGGCCAATCAGGCATCCACACCGGGATGACCAACACCAAGAACACGCCGATCGAGTCTCTCGAATCTCATTACCCGTTTCGGGTGGTGCGGTATGGGTTGCGAGTCGGTAGCGGAGGCTCAGGCCGCTATCCGGGTGGCGAAGGGATCGAGCGGGAGATCGAGTTTCTGGCACCGGCCTCTGTGTCTCTCATCGGTGAGAGACGTCGCCTCGCACCGTGGGGGCTGGCAGGGGGCGGTCCCGGAGCAACCGGTGAGGACTGGCTGATCCGGCGTGACGGATCGCGGGAACGATTGCCGGGCAAGACAACGATCGATGT
>JAYEIP010000052.1:0-3147 GCA_034660155.1 Actinomycetota bacterium
GGCGGCAAGCACCGAGTATTGCTCATCGGGGATCACGCTGAACCGGTTCGTCTCGGCCGGATCGAGACTCGGCATCGTGACGACATCGAAGCGTTGCGCCCGGGCGAAGTCTTGCACCGACCCGAGGTCGGCAGCAGACCAGCCATCGGGCTGTACCAGCAGGACGGCATTCGAGTAGTTACGCAACATCACCACGGCCGCGGCTGGGTCGACGTCGCCCCGGCGCAGCGCCATCGCGGCAATCCCCAGCAATCGGGTCTCCTCGCTCGGCGGGGTTTGCACCCAGCGGGCCACCATCAGTATCCCGTTCGGTTCGAGCCGGTCGAGATAGCTTGCAAAGGCCTCGACCGTCAGCGAGTAGTCCTCCGCCAGGCTGTACGCCCCAGACGTCACCGGCCGATACGGCGAGGTCAACGCCACATCGATCACGTCAAACGTGGCGCCGGTACGCTCCACAAAGGTGCGGGGATCGCCCACCACCACATCGACTCGGGGATCGTCATAGGCGCTGGCTCCCTCCGCGGCGATCGCATCGATGACGGCGCCGTGGGGCTCCACCGCAACCACCATCTCCGCCCCACCAGCCAACGCAACCATCACGTCGAGCCCACCGCGGGGCTCGAGGATCAGCGAATCGGCATCCGGCCGCAGCAGCCATGGCAGGGCCGTGAGTAGGTGCGGGGCGAACTCGGCCGCTTCGGGAGCGAGACGAGGGATCGGGCTCAGGTCGTCCCCGTCGAAGGTGACCCCGTCCTGGGCGGGCGGGGCCCCGGCGTAGGTGAAGCTGAGCCCGGGCAGCGAGCGGATGCCGTCGCTGCGCACTAAGTCAATCCTCGTCCCCTGGTCCCACACGGTGGCGACAATCGTGGCGTCGGGGAACCGCAGTGCCCCCATCAGGTCCTTGTAGGGCGACATGTTCATCTCGAGCGAGCCGGGCACGGTTATCCCCATCGCCAGCAGGATCACGGTAGCGATGGTGGCACCGGCCCGCAGTCCCCGCTGGTGCACCACCAGTGTGGCGAAACCGGCGGCCGCCGCCATCGCTACCGCAGCGGCCAGAGCAATGGTCCCCTCGCCCCCGAGCAGATCGAGTCCGACGATGGCGACAACACAGCCAAGGCCCGACCCGGCCAGGCTCGCACCGTAAACCAGGTGGGATGACACCGGTTCGGGCTGGCCGCGACCCGTCAACAACACGGCCACGACAAGGCCACCGAAGAAGAACGGCACGGCCAACGTCAGGTAGTAGACCGCCAGGTAGGCGATCTGGGTGCGGTCCCACGCAATCGCAAACGAATCGAACGGCAGCGAGTTGCTCACGCCATAGGCCGTCAGGGTCGCCATCCCCTGGAGCCCCGCCAGCCATGCCCAACGCCGCGGGCCGCCTGCCCCAAGCCGGGGGAAAGCAGTCAGTAGGGAGCCGCTGGCCCCAAACCCGAGCAACGCCATCGAAATGGTGAGGAACGCAAAGTGATAGAACTGCGTCACCGCAAAGACTCGAGTCAAAGCAATCTCGAAGATCAGACCCGAAGCCGAGGTAGCGGCCACCCCGCCCAAGACGACGGGTGTAGCACGGGACCACCGCATGCGATCTCCCGGGGTCATAACAAGCCTTCCCGAACCATTCAATCCAAGGCTACGCCGCATGCACCCATCCAGCCATCGAGCACCGCGAGAAAACGGCCCGACCAGTCCCGCCGTTGGGTTCTATCAGTCCCCCCTCCGGAGGGAGAGTACCGCTGGCTGCGAGAACCCGAACGGTTCTATCAGTCCCCCCTCTCTGGGGGGAAAGTACCGCCGGCGACAGCCGGGGGTAGGGGGGTCTGTGGAGGTGTCCGGAACGCGCAACAACCGCAGCCCACTCAGTTCACCCTCGTGACTGGTTAGCTGAACGCGATCGCCACCGCGAAGGTGCGATCTCCAATAACCCGACCACTGTTAGTAGCTGTTTAGCCCTCGCTTAACCGTCGACCCTGCATTGTGGAGCAGGTTCGCATGACATCCGTAGCGAAAGACCGGTCCAGGGGAAGTGGGGCCAGGACAATCGAGAGGACTGCAATGAAGAAACGATTCGCCACACTGCTAGCGATGGCTGTCGCGGTAAGTGCACTGGTTGCCCCGGGGGCAGCCTCGGCCAGCACGACCGAGGCTGTTGCCGATACCGGCGGGATGACACTCACGCTGGGGGTTCTCGGCGCTCCACTGAATGTTTCGGTGACGCTTGACGAGATCGGGCACATCACCGAGGTTGCGGTCGATGATCCCGCGTTCAGCGAGGACCGCGCCGACGAGCATAAGGTCCGGTTCACCAACGAAGATGACACGACCCGTATCGAGGTCAAGGCCAAGAAGGACAAGCTGAAGGCAGAGGTCAAGGCCGCTGATCTGTCCGCAATCGTGGGCAGCCACCTCTGGACGGGGAAGCTGTTTGGTTCCGACACCGACAGCACCGTGGCTTTCGACGTTATCGAAAACGGATCCGGTTATCCGGAATTGGTAGACGTGAAGGTGACCTCGCTGTTCCCTGCCGACGCCACCTCTGCAGTCGGCGCCATCGAGAATAAGCTCGAAGACGACGAAGCTGAGTCCGAGGTCAAGATCACGTTCACGTGGAATGGCTACAAGATGACGCTCAAGATCGAGGCCGAGATGGAGTTCGAAGACGACGACGATGACGACGACGCCAACGTCAAGCTCAAGGTCGAGCTCAAGGGCAAGGATGAACAGAAACTCCGCGAGCAAGTACTTGCCGACCTTGTCGGGCCGCATACCTGGGACGGCCGTCTGTGCGACGGGACTGCCCTAGCGGTCAATTACACGGTCTCCGATTCGGGTGACGTCACTGTCGATAGTGTCGACGGCGTGGATGCCGATGCGTACGAGCTCAAGACCAAGACCCACGGTTTCGAGATCAAGTTTGACGACTCCAAGGCCAAGGTCAAGGTCGAGCTCAAGCAGAAGGACGACGGTCTGTGGGAGCTCAAGGTCAAGTCGAAGACCACCGAGAAGTGTGACAACGGTCACGACGATGACGATGACGATGACGGTGACGACGGTGACGACGACGACGACGACGACAAAGACAAGAAAGACAAAGACAAGAAGCACGACGACGACGACGATGACGACGACGACGACGACGACGAT
>JAYEIP010000053.1:0-3144 GCA_034660155.1 Actinomycetota bacterium
GAGCCACACCCCAGTCGGGTAACCGGCCGGCAAGCAGCTCGCTAGAAAGCCAACCCGCACGGGCGGCAGGCACTTAGAGAGCCCACCGACCGGATCACCCAAACGCTACGGAACAACCGAAACGCATACCACCAGTATCAATCAGGCACTTATGCGCCCCTGAAACCGCACCTAAAATGGGTTGAGTAGCGTTGAGCGCTGACAGTGGGGCGACCATCGGGTTGCTCCGCCCGCACCGGCAAGAAGCAACGTGTACCATTCAACGGCGCACGGATAGGGAGATTCAGTATGCCGGACCTCGCAGGACACCTCGGCACCTGGGAAGGGTCTTGGTCGACGTTCCTTGACCCAAACCAGCCCTACGACGAGGCACCAGTGAAGGCCACCATCAGCCACGACGGCGACGTACTGGTGATCGGCTACGAAGGCTCCATTGCGGGTGATTTCGTGACCGGGATCATCCGTTGGTCCGAGAATGACCGGACGACAACCGTCGATTGGGTCGACTCATGGCACACCAACGGCCAACACGAATACTTGGCCGGGTACGACGGTGAACCTCCCTCCTACGAGTACAACGGCGACGACCCTTGGGTCTGGGACATCACAATCGAGACATCGGACTCGGGCGTGACCGTGACCCATCACAACGCCGGTCCCGGTGCAGGCGTGCCTCGCTACGTCGGCGTATCGATGAAGCTGGAAACCCGCACCTCCTGATCCGCACATAACCGCACCTATATCCGCTCGATATCGCCGGGTATGGGCGGTCAAAGTAGCCATCGACACTCTCGAGCCTCGGGAGTCAGCGTGTTGTCGTGTGCTGATGGATCAGCGGTTCCTCGGTGATCCTGGCTCTGGCTGCAATCGACTCAAGGAACTCGCCGATTTCGGCAACATCTTCCGGTGTGTGAACACCGGGAGAACCAAATCGACCGTCACATACGGCTATGGCTGCTTCTGCGAGAATCCGTGGGGACGTGGCCCAACTTCCACCAACTCCAGTATTCATGTGTTTCTCCCAACCCGAGCCGGGGAGAACCAACCTGCACCAACACAACTCAAGCAGAGACAAGCACCGGGCGCATAGGTGAGGATATGGGCGGGTGAGCGAGGCTCTGCTCTCGATGTTTCTTGCTCCGATCCGAGTCGCTTCGTGTACGGTTGTGGGGCGTCTTGGGAAGGACCGTATGTCTTGTCAGCGTGTTCCCGTGCGGATTCGATCTGTACTTCCTCCTTGGATTGGTTGGTGATTCAAGTGTCAGATCAACAGATGGGTTGGGCAAAGATCGTGGTTGGCATCCTGTTGGTACCAGTCATACTTTTCCCGGGCCTAATAGCGGTTGGTGCTGCGGTGCTGGGAGTGTTCCTAATCGTGGTGGGAGTCAAGCAGCTGCGGAGCGGGTCGGTGTCTCAGACCAAGGCACCGCTTACTCCCCGACAGTCACTGATGTTCAGGATCGTTGGATGGCTGCTGGTTTTGCCACTTATGGTTGCGCTGGTCTTCGGAATCTTTGTACTGGCGTCGGTAGACCCGAATGAAGAGACCGAGTCGATCGAGCGAGTCATGGCGGCTGTCTTCGTGATCCTTGCGGTTCCGATCGCCTGGGGCGGATGGATGATGGTTCGGCGAGGCCGCGAACCAACCATCTCCAGCGAAACGAAGCCGGCCTGATAGCCGACCCATATGCGCCGTCTCAAGCGAAAGGACTAACTATGGCCGAGAGGTATTGGCCGATGGTCGTCGTCGTGATGATGTTCGGGTTCTGGGCACGGGCTACCTATGGCGTTGGGCTGACCTCCATAGTCATCGGCGTGTGGTTGTTGATGGGATCGGTTGCAGCAGCGACGTGGATCGTGAAACGGTGGAATCGGTGGTGGGTGTGGGGCATCGTTTCTGCGGTGTTCGTGATCCTCGCTGCGGTGGCTTTGGAATTCATCGCGATCGTGGAGGAGTTCTAGGAACTCCCGGTCCCGACAGCTCATATCTGTCAGTTCGCACGACCATAAGTGAGGATATGGGCGGCTAAATTAGCGGTGTCCTTGGAAGGAGACTCGATGTCGCCCGATGATCCAACCGCACCACAGCACCGGCAGGAGGCGACCTGATGGATATCGCTATCCCGGTGCTGATGATCGTGATGGGAATAGGGATAGCCGGGGTCTGGACACGAGACATCGTCGCCGGAACGTATGCGGACGTCAGAGAAGGGATCCTCACAGCACGGGACCCGGACTCAGGCGGTCTCTTCTGGCCACACTGGGTCGCCGAATACAGCACAGCCGTGATTCTTGTGATCAGCGCAGTGGGCCTACTCGCCGACACAACATGGTCAACAACACTCGCCGCCATCGGAGCCGGTGCCCTGTTCTACACGTCAACGAACTCGCTTGGATGGTCTCTGGCAAGACCCGATCGGCGGCCCTACGCAGTACCCATGATCATCGGCGTAGCCGTCGCGTTCGTCACCAGCATCTACCTGCTCATCTAGCCCAAACCCAACGTCGTTCCGCTAGGACCCTCTTCTTGGCGACTGATCATCGTCCATATGTGAGGATATAGCCAGGGTTGATCGGGTGATGTAGGGTCGTGCCGAGTCCTGGGAGGAGCGAGAATGGAACGGGTCAGAGTAGAGAAGGCTAAGGCCGTCGACGATGAGACTGGGTCGATTTCACGACGACCAGCGATCGATGAAGATACGTTGTGGGCAGGGCTGTCAACCGTCCCAGCCGGGGCCTCTACTGGCTGGCATCATCATGGAACCAACACGACAGTGTTCTACATGCTTGCGGGTTCCCTCACCGTCGAGCACGGCGATGAATCTATCGAGACGGCAACCGCCGAAGCGGGCGACTTCGTTGTCGTTCCTGCTGGTGTCGTGCACCGGGAGATCGTATCTGGCAGTCAACCGGTCGAGGCCGTCGTGATGCGATACGGAGACGGTGAAGGTCCTCTTGTCGTAGAGGTCAATCGGTAGCACCCGCCTACCCATATGTGCCTGATTGATACTGGTGGCATGCGTTTCGGTTGTTCCGTAGCGTTTGGGTGATCCGGTCGGTGGGCTCTCTAAGTGCCTGCCGCCCGTGCGGGTTGGCTTTCTAGCGAGCTGCTTGCCGGCCGGTTACCCGACTGGGGTGTGGCTC
>JAYEIP010000054.1:0-15117 GCA_034660155.1 Actinomycetota bacterium
GAGTAACGATACGTGCACCTACAGACTCATGGATGAGTCGCGGCTATCGCGAGGCGAAATACCAGGGATGGACTGCACACGCTGATCAAGCAAGATCGGCGCTTCGTAGCGTTCGTAGTCGGCTCTCTGCTGCTTGTCCCGACGGTCGTCGTGTCGATGTGGGGATGGCGCGCTGGCGGGGCCGTCGCCGGTGCGTATGTTGGTGCGTTGGCCGTTAGTGTCGCGGCCAGATCCACGCTTCGGGTTCGCCAGTTACTCGAGGAACGTGGCGGGACGCTGCGTTTGGAGCGGTCCTTAGCGACAGCATCCGAGTCCTTGCTCAAGCGTGGTGTTGCCGATCCGATTGGCAGTGCGCTTCTGGCGCTCCTCGAAGGTGTGGATGCATCTTCGGTCTTCTTGGAGTCGGTCGGTGATAGCGAGCCGGACGAGGACGGAACGATATCGACGGTGCGCGATGTTCTTCGCACGGCCCCGAGCGGAGAGCTTGCTGGATGGGACCTATACCCCTGGCGGGTGACCGCGGTCGCCCGAGCGGCGCTGGCGGCCGGAGACGCATTCTCCCCCACCCTGGCGGAGGCAGACCGGCTCACGGCGGGGTTGTATTGGGCTGCTCGTACCGCCTCCGAGGTGTTGCTTCCGATCACCGTCGAAGGTCGATGGGTTGGGAGTGTTGGGCTTACCAGCGGTGAACTGGGACGAGTGTGGACTCCGGATGAAGAGCGACTCCTCCGGGTCGCAGCGGAGATGATTGGGGTGTACTGGGAGCGTCGCGATTACCGCCAGCGGTTGGAGGAGTTGATTGCGGCCAAAGACGAGTTCATCGCGTCGGTTAGCCACGAGATCCGAACACCCCTGACCGCAGTCCTCGGGTTCGCCCTCGAGCTCAAGGAGGGGAGCCAACGCTTTAGCGAGCACGAAATAGCCGACATGATCAGTCTGATGGCGATCCAGAGCCAAGAGGTGGCCGACATTGTCGACGACCTCCTGACGGCGGTCCGTGCCGAGGCGGGAACGATCGTTGTCTCTCCCCAGGTCATGTCGGTTCGGGGCCTCGTCGGCGAGGTCCTCGCTTCGCACTCCGGCAAGGTCGACTTCTCATTGCGCTGGGGCGGCGATTCGAATCTCTGGGCGGATCCGATACGCACCCGCCAGGTTCTTCGCAATTTGCTCACCAACGCGCAGCGATACGGAGGGGACAGTGTTCAGATCCAGGTTGTTGAGTCGGTGGACCAGGTGACGTTGCAAGTACGGGACAATGGTGAAGGAATTCCCCTACGCCTCCGCGATCACATATTTGAGCCGTATGCCCGAGGCCATAACGGGGCCACCCAGCCTGCGTCGGCTGGCCTGGGGTTGGCGGTGGCAGGCCAATTGGCCCAGCTAATGGAAGGTGATCTCGAGCTATCTCGCGAAGGCAATTGGACAGTGTTCTCCCCAGCTTTGCCGTCAGCGGCAACGCAGACCGTGGCTTCCGATGTACGCATCACACTGCCCGTCGGTACGCCCTGACTGCCAGCGGGATGAACACGCCCAGGATGGCAACGAGCCAGGCCAGGGCGTACCAGATGTGCGGGGTGAGTGGCAGGTCGAGCGTCAGAGCCCGGATCGTATCGACCGTGACGGTCACTGGATTGGCCTTGGCGAACCCCTGGAGCCATCCGGGGAATCCTTCAACGGGTACGAAAGCGGAGCTGGCGAAGGTCAAGGGGAAGATCCAAACAAAACCGGCGACCTGAGCTGTTTCCACGTCGTTGACGCTCAGTCCGATGAAGGCGGAGATCCACGAGAAGGCGAATCCGAACACGACTGCCAGGAGGATGGCGCCGGCAGATTGGATGATCGACCCGTGGAAGCGGAAGCCGACGATGTAACCCACGATGGTCATCAGCCAAACCACAAAGAGATTCCGGACGCCGTCCGAGACAGTTCTTCCGACCAGGACGGCCGATCGGCTCATGGGGAGGGAACGGAACCGCTCGATGAGGCCCTTATGCATGTCCTCGGCGAGACCGACCCCGGTCTGGGTTGAGCCAAAAACGGCCGTCTGCGCAAAGATGCCCGGCAGCAGGAAGTCGACGTAGTTGCCGGATACTCCACCGATAGCGCCACCGAACACAAAGGTGAACAGGAGTACAAACATGATCGGCTGGATCGTTGAAAACATAAGCAGCGTCGGGATGCGCGGATACTTCAGAAGGTTCCGTTTCGTCATCACGGTCGAATCTGAGAGGATTCGGCTTACCGAGCGGTTTCGGGTTGGCCGGGCGGTCTGGGTCACGGCTGTCATCTGCGGCCTCTCTTGCTTTGCTCTGGTTTCTCCCCAGATTCCGCCTTCTCCTCTTCGGCGTGGTGGCCGGTCAGCGTCATGAAGACATCGTCCAATGTGGGCCGGCGAATCGCCAGGTCTCTCAATTTGATCCCCGCAGCGTCGAGATGGCGAACGGCCTCGGTGATGACGCCGACCGGGCTCGCTACCGGAACCAGTACCTGATTGTCCGACTCGATGCGCGGCGCTTCTGAACCGACGGATTTGACGGCTTCGGCCGCCGCAGCCAGTTGGGTCCGATCGGCAACTTCGAGAGCGAGTACGTCCCCACCGACCCTGCTTTTTAGCTCATCCGACGTTCCCTCGGCGATCAGCTTGCCGTGATCGATGACGCCGATTTGGTCCGCCAGATAGTCGGCCTCCTCGAGGTATTGGGTCGTCAGCATCAAGGTGGTCCCACCCTCGACGAGTTGCTCGATTGTCTCCCACAAGGCGAATCGGCTCCGCGGGTCGAGGCCGGTGGTGGGCTCGTCGAGGAAGAGCACCTCGGGATCACCGACGAGACTGGCTCCAAGGTCGAGACGACGCCGCATTCCGCCCGAGTAGGTCTTGACCTGTCGGTTCGCCGCGTCGACTAGGTCGAAGCGCTCCAACAAGCTGTCGGCGCGACGACGCGCTTCAGCTTGGCTGAAGCCGTAAAGGCGGGCCACCATCTCGATGTTCTCCCGGCCGGTCAGGATCTCGTCGACCGCGGCATTCTGGCCGGCAAGCCCGATGACATGACGAAGGCTGTCGGCCTGAGTGGCTACGTCGTAGCCGGCGACGGTGGCCTTCCCGGAGTCGGGTTGCAGCAGCGTCGTCAGAATCCGAACGGCGGTCGTTTTGCCTGCACCGTTCGGTCCGAGCAATCCGTACACCGTCCCCGCGTCGATGTTGAGGTCGACGTCTTCCAGAGCGCAGACATCACCGAAGTTTTTCGACATCCCTGTAACTTCTATTGCCCCCACGTTGCCTCCTCGAGCGGCGAGCAGACCAATCTAGTGGTGACGGCAAGAGGCCCCGGTCGCTGCGCCGGGGCCTCTCGGTTAGTAGTTCGGTTGTCTAGAGGAGTGTGCTCAGGTCTTGGCTGCGCTCAAGGGTATTCCCTCGGTAACCTGGAGGTCTTCCTTTCGCTCCGCGATGAAGCCCCACACTCCGCAGATCATGACCAACAGGCCGGCAACGAGCACTGTGAGTGAAATCGGATATAGCGCGGTGTCCTTGATCGTGTTGTAGTTGTCGAGTTGGCTGTCAAAGGCGGTGACCATGCCCTGGAACCGCCCGATCGAGTCCTCGAGACCACCGAGCGCGGCTGCTGTCGCTGGGTACTGACCCAAGAACTCTTGCATAGCAGCCTCATCCATCCCGAGCTGTTGTGAGAGCGCCGGTAGCATCTCGGTCACCATCTCCTCGCCCATTGCGCCGACAACACCTATCGCTTGGGCAGATCCGGCAACTAGTTCGGAGGTGTAGACCGGTCGGAAGGCCTCGTTCATATCGTCGGCGGCAGCGGACTTCGAAAGGAACGAGAGGGCTAGTGAGGAGACGACTACGAGGGCTCCAAAACCGATTGCAATGGCCCAGGCGAATCGCACGTTGCCGAACATCACGATCGCGACCACGATCGCGCCAATGCCGATGAACAAGATTATCCACGGCACCGTGCTCGCCGGCGCGCTCGTGGTTGGTATGGCGTCCGCAGCCTCAAAGTTGGACTGCTGCGACTCGAGCAAACCCACTACCCCGGTGAACTGCTCAACGATCTCGGGCAGAGCTGCAGTTCCGGCCGCAACTGCCGGGAAGTTTGTTCCCATGAAGGCGTTGAATTCGTCCGGCGACATCTGGAGTGCCTGAGCAATGTCTGGGCCCAACTCGGTTTGAAACTCTTCGCTGACTGCACCGAGGCCCTCTACATCGGCCTTGGCCGTCGCTATAGCTTCGTCAGTCATCATCGGACGGAATGCATCCGTCAGCTCTTCGAACGCTCCACCAACCGTGAAAAGGTTGTTGGCGAACAAGACGATCAGCACGATTGCACCAATCGCGAGCACACCGAACGCGGGCAAACGCTTACTCATGTTCTCCTCCTCGGCACCGACCGGGCGTCTACAAGGGACGGACACACTTCTGTGAAAGGAAACCCGACCGACTGCTGGTCCTTCCCTATGTTCTGCGGCGATTGCAACACATTCACAGTTGCGCACATAGGGGCCGGATGGCCCCCGAGCAGAGTCCGATCGCAGGACGTCACTCCAGAGGCGGCGGTGGGATTAGGTTGACCCGATGCAAAAGATGACCAATGAAGAAACTCGTTCGTTCATTTCGCATAAGACGCGGACCGGCAAGCTGGCAGTTGTGCGAAAGGACGGCAGGCCACTGGTGACGCCGATCTGGTTCGCGCTCGATGGTGATGACATCGTGTTTATGACTTTCGAGTCGTCGGGCAAAGGACTAGCTGTGCGACGTGACCCCCGGGTAGCAATGGTCGTCGACGAGGAAGTGCCACCGTATTCATTTGTGCTGGTCGAGGGGACGGTTTCCATATCCGAGGACCCGATCGAGCTTCTCCATTGGGCAACTGTCATTGGTCGGCGGTACATGGGCGCCGACCGCGCTGATGAATACGGCAAACGTAACGCTGTACCGGGCGAGCTGCTCGTTCGCATTCATCCGACCCGCATCGTTGCGATGGCTGACGTGTCCGACTGATAGGAGGCGACCGTGGAGCAAGAAATTCAGCGAGCTCTCGAAACCGACCGCACGATCGACATCACGACAACCGGCCGCTACACCGGAGAGTTGCGGCGGACCGAGATTTGGTTTCATAACGTCGACGGCGAGATCTATATCACCGGGATGCCCGGACCGCGCTCTTGGTACGCCAATCTGATGAGCAACGCCGCGTTCACATTTCATTTGAAAGAGACCATCGAACGGGATCTTCCTGCGATGGCCATCCCGGTCGTCGACAAGACCCGGCGTCGCAGGATTCTCAGCATCCTCACCGAGCGAATGCAGTCCACCGTCGATCTTGATGATTGGGTGGCGGGGAGCCCGCTGGTCGAAGTGCGACTCTGAATCCGCCGGTGCGGCGAGCTACTGTCGCGTGGTGGGCCCCGTTGCGGGTCTTAGAGGATGAAAGCTATGGGAGACGACGCCGCAGAGCGGTTCACCGCGTTCGTTGAGAGCGCTGGGGCGCGTCTGCGGCAAGCCTTTATCTCTATGTATGGACCCGATGTTGGTGCTGAAGCAACCTCCGAGGCTCTCGCCTATGCGTGGGAAAACTGGACACGCCTTGAACAGATGAAGAACCCAGCCGGCTACCTCTACCGGGTTGGGCAAAGCAAGGCGCGCCGATATCGGCGCAAGCCGATGGTATTGCCATCGGTTCCGGACACGGTGCAACCTTGGGTTGAGCCGGGTCTGCCGGCTGCTTTAGAACGGATCTCCGAGCGGCAAAGGCTTGCGGTCCTTTTGTGCCATGGCTTCGATTGGACGTTGGCTGAAACGGCAGAGCTCATGGGGGTAACGCCTTCGACCGTGCAGCGGCACCTCGATCGTGGCCTTGCGAAGGTCCGCCGTCACCTGGGGGTGAAGAGCGATGCGTGATCTCCGCACTCAGGTCGAGTCCTACGCTGAGCTTCTTGACTCGTCGACGCCGCCGCTCGAAGAGCTGTTCGACCATGTAGACGTCGCCCCACCGCCGGTAGCCGCCAGGAGAGTCCGTCCCGTTCGTCGTCCGTTGGTCGTCGCTGTGGGAGTGGCCGCGGCAGTGGTGTTTGCGGTGGGCGGGCTGTTCTACCTTGGACGCGGGCCCACGCCCGAGCAAGCGCCGGCTGCACCGGCGGTGCCCGAGTCTCTCACTGTTGACGTCCTCGGTTCGGCCCCCGCTATCACCGCCGAGAGTCTTGGCACTGACTTCGTTTCTTCAGGTGGCGCCGTGGTCGCCGACGGAACTATTCACCTCTTCATGGTGGCGCATGGTGAGGGCAAGGAATCGACCGTTCGCCATGCCACCTCTCCAGATGGCGAGGGATGGTCGATTACGCCGGAACCCTTGCTCCAAGGTAAAGAAACGCCTTACGGGATTGGATTCATCTACGTCGACAGCGCCGCGATCATGCCTAACGGAGACTGGGCGATCTACTTCGAGGTCTTGATATCCAAAGAGAACGTCGTAACCAACGAGCCGTATGTGACGGTCATCGGTCGTGCCACCGCCCCGGGCCCGACAGGTCCGTGGCAGGTCGATCCCGAGCCAGTGCTCACCCCCGGCGAGCCCGGCACCTGGAATGGACTGCGTGTCGGCGACGCGTCGGTGGTTACTCATGATGGGACGGTGTACATGGCTTTCACGGGCGTGGACGCCGCGGAGCGGGGCGCGATTGGCTGGGCTACATCGTCAGATGGCGTCAACTGGGACGTTTCGACCGGTCCGGTGATCGCAGCCAGCGAGGATTGGCACGATGGAGTGGTCATCCGCCCCGATCTGGTCCGGTTCAACGACACCTGGCTGATGGCCTACAGCGGTCGCTCGCGAAATTGGCGTGGTCTTGCGACCAGTAGCAACGGCCTCTCCTGGACGAAGTCTCCCACCGAGCCCGTCGTATCTATCGCATACCTAACTCGCCCCCAGATCCGAACTACGGAGCTAGTCGCACTAGAGGAACGCCTCCTACTGCTAGTAGAAAACGGAGGCCCCCGCACCGGCTCCGAAATCACGGTGTTAGAACTCAAAGGCTATTAGAGCCCCTTTCTGGCAGTAGCGGTCATCGGCGGTCATCAGTCCCCCCTTATTGGGGAAAGTACCGCTGGCGCCAGCCGGGGGTAGGGGTTCCTTGGGAGTTCGCAAAGCGAAACTCCGGGGTCTGCGCGGGTGTCCGCAACGCACTCCGCGCGCCCCTCACTCTCAAACCAAGTCGAGCAAACCTGCGTACTTATCCAACTTCTCCAGCACGACGTCGGGGTTGACCGAGGGAAGACTGAACAGCGCCCGGGTTACCCCGGCCTCTGCCAGTTCCTCGAGCCTCTCAGGGTCGCGGGGTGCGTTGAACACTCCCACTTCAAGCGTCGCCGGGTCACGTCCCCTGGCCTCCGCCGCCGCCCGCATCTCGCCCAGTTTTTCGGTGATGGGGTGCCTGCCATAGAGAGGCATCCAGCCGTCGCAGAACTCCGCGATGTGAGCAAAGGTTTTCGGTCCGGCGGCACCACCCATGATGATCGGGGGATGCGGTTTCTGTACGGGTTTTGGCCAGGCCCAGCTCGACTCGAGAGTGAGCATCTCACCTTGATAGGAAGCCTCGTCCTTGGTCCACAACTCCTTCATCATCAGCACCTTCTCGCGCAGCAATGCGCGGCGCTCTGTGTAGTTCACACCGTGATGGGCCAACTCTTCTTTGTTCCAGCCATATCCTATGCCGAAGAGCATGCGACCATTGGAAAGGGTGTCGACAGACGCCACCTGTTTGGCGAGCCAGATCGGGTCACGCTGCGCCACCAAAGTGATGCCGCTTCCTACCTTCAGCTTGGTGGTTGCCGCGGCGGCCGCCATCAACGCCACAAACTGGTCATAGGTGCGCCAGTACATCTCGGGAAGGGGTGGGGCATCCGCCTGACCGCCCCAGGGAGTCGCTCTGCTCGTCGGGATGTGGCTGTGCTCGGGGAACCACAACGATTCGAAACCGCGTTCTTCGACGGCACGTCCTAATTCATCGGGCCGGATGGTCTTGTCGGTGGGGAAGATGTACACGCCGAGTTTCATCGCTCTCCTCATTGGTTTGGGCCCGTCCGGCGGTTAGCCATCGCCGAGCAGCAAGTCGGCATGCATCGCCCGCACGACTTTCTTATCGAACTTGCCTGTACCTGTCTTCGGTATGTCGTCGACGAAGAGAATCCGATCCGGCATCCACCATTTGGCGATCTTGCCCTCCAGGTATTCCTTCAGCACTCCCTCAGATGGCTCCTCATCACCCATCCAGATGGCAACGGCGATTGGGCGTTCTTCCCACTTCACATGTTTGACCCCGACCACGGCGGCCTCGGCCACATTGGGGTGACCCATCAGGGTGTTCTCCAGATCGATCGACGAAATCCACTCTCCACCAGACTTGATTACGTCCTTTGCCCGATCGGTAATCCTGATGTAACCCTCCGGGGTGATCTTGCAGACGTCACCCGTGCGGAGCCAACCGTCGACGAATGACTCCGGGCTCCGCGCATCGTTGTAGTACTCGGCAGCGATCCATGGTCCGCGGATCAGCAGCTCGCCGAATGCCTCGCCATCGTGGGGCAACTCGGTGCCTTCGTCGTCCACAATCTTGATCAGGAGCCCGGGCACCGGCATGCCGGCGGTCTCGAGAAAGTCGAGCTGACGCTCGAAGTCCCATGACTCCATCTCGGGCTTCAATTGGGCGACGGCCGCGATCGGATTGGTCTCGGTCATCCCCCAACCCTGGAGAACACGGATTCCGCGGTTCTCCCAGAACCACTTGATCATCGAGCGCGGGACGGCTGACCCACCACAGACAAACTTGTCGATAGACGAGACATCGGCTTCGGGATGATCGGCCAGGTAGTGTTGGATGCCGGTCCACACGGTCGGGACCCCTGCCGAGAACGTAACTCTTTCATCGTGGAATAGCCGTACCAAGCCGGCGGCCGACATATCTGGACCGGGCAGCACAAGCTTTGCCCCGACGGTGGTTGCCTGGAAAGTGAGTCCCCACGCCGCTGCGTGGAACATGGGGACTACGGGCAAAACGGAATCGGTCGAGTCGATCGGCAGGTTGGCGAGATTGTGGATGGTGTGCAGGTAGGTCGAACGCTGGGTGTAGGCAACGCCCTTCGGATGGCCGGTGGTTCCCGACGTGTAGCAATACATCATCGGCGACCGCTCATCGAGCTGTGGCCAGGCTGACATCGGTTCCACATCCGCGATAAGGTCCTCGTAGGAGATCGCATTTGGCAACTCGGCATCATGGAGGCCTTCGGCCATCACAACGTAAGCCCGCACGGTGGGGAGCCTATCGACGAGCGGCATCAGGAGGGGAACCAACCCGGGATCGATGAAGATCACCTGATCCTCACCGTGGTTGATGACGTACTCGAGTTGATCGGGGAACAGCCGGATGTTGAGTGTGTGGCAAATCCGTCCCGTGTTGGCGGCGGCCCAGTAGATCTCGTGGTGGCGCACGTTGTTCCAGGCGAAGGTGCCGACCGCCTGGCCGGCAGCGACGTCGAGTTTTGTCTCAAGAGCAGTTGCCAGTCGCCGAATCCTGTCATCGGTTTCGGCAAAGGTCTGTCGCCGGATCGATAAATCCGACTCCACCGAAACGATCTCCTGCGTGGGATAAATCCGAACTGCCTGGTCATATAGCGTCGACAACAGCAGCGGAAAATCGTCCATCATGTGCGGCACGAGGCTCTCCCTCCATCAGTGCTGTCGCCGATTACAGCAGATTGGAGGTGCCCGTCGCGGGTCAACCCTCGGCGCGTCGCGTTATCCGGACGAGACGATGGTCTGGAGTGAACAGTTGCTTCGTCGATCCGAGGCCCACGACAATTGAGGTCGTTGCCACCGCGCCGAGGACCAAATACATGATCACTGCTTGTACCAAAACTGCGTCCACCGGATCAACACCGGCCAGAATCAGACCCGTCATGGCGCCGGGCAGAAAGACCAACCCAACGGCTTTGGTCGACTCGATCTGAGGTGTCAGGGCGGTTCGCATTGCTGCCCGGACATAAGGAAGGCCGGCTTCGCGAGATGAATGACCCAGTGCCAGACGGGCTTCGATTTCCAAACGTTTGTCGGTCAGTTCATCGGCGACTCGCCGGGCCGCGAGGACGGTACCGCTCAGTGAATTGCCGATCATCATGCCTCCGAGGGGAACGATGGCGCGGGCTTCCGCCGGGAAGATACCAAGGCCAAATACCACTCCCATGGTTACCCCGGAAGCCGCCGTTAGCGAGGCCAGCGCTATCGCGAATAAATGAGGTATTTCCGGAGCGCGGTTGCGTACCGTCCAGGCGGCAAAGATCACCATGCCGCCAACCCACAACCAGGAGTAAATCAAGCTGCGGCCCGGCTGGAGAAGCCATGCCAGCACAAAACCCATGACGATTAACTGAACGAATGCCCGCACGGTGGCCCAGATCAGCCGTTTCTCCAGATGAAGCTGTTGGCTCATCGAGACGACGAGAGCCACTCCGACCAGAATCAGCGAGGTTGCCAGGCCGGCTGCGTTGACATCGCCTTCGAGCACTAGCCGTCCTGCCTTTCGCTCAAGGTCGCCAACGCCGCCACAGCCTCGTCGGTGCGGGGATCTCCGGCATAGATCACCCGACCCGACGCAAGAACCACCAGAGTCTGCGCCAGGCGCTCTATCTGATCAAGATCGTGCGTTACCCAGATCACGTCAACGTTGCTCTTGGCGTTGAGTCTGAGCACGGTGGTTTCGAGGGTCTTGCTAGCTGCCGGATGGAGCGAGGCCGTCGGCTCATCCATCAGGAGAACCTCGGGTCGACACATGAGGGCACGGGCCAGACACACCCTTTGGGCCTCGCCCCCAGAGAGATCGTCGCCGATGCGATCGAGGAACCCGGCGTTGAGCTCGACCTGGGCCAGCGCCTCGATGAGCGCTTCGTCCGTAGCGACTCCATCCGCAGCCATGAGGTTGTCGCGCACCGTCCCTGCGAACAGCACGGGGCGTTGGAACACCATGCCAACACGACGACGGAGTGTTTGCGGGTCGATCGTTTCGAGGTCATCACCTCGAAACATGATTCTCCCCGTGGTCGGGATATCCAGGCGATTGCAGAGGCGGAGCAGACTTGTCTTGCCTGAGCCCGACACACCGGCAACGACCGTGAACGTGTTTCCGGGGATGGTGGTCGACACGTCCGAAAGCACGATGGCGTCCTCAACTCTCACATGGACGTCGACGAACTCGAACAGTGCGGACATGGCACTGAAGTTAGCGGCATGGCTGCCTAGCTATCGAACCCGGTCGTCACCTTGTCAAAGGGTTGGCCTGGTCAACATCGATCTCGTACCGCTTGATGGCGTCTTCTACTACATGAGCTTCAATGGCACCGTCGGCAGCGAGAGCCGACAGCGTGGCAACGACCACGTGGCCCATGTCCACCTCGAAGAACCGTCGCAGCGCCTCGCGGGTGTCGGAGCGCCCGAAACCATCGGTTCCCAGGGGGACAAATCGGCGCGGGATCCAACGCGCGACCTGATCCGGCACGGTCTTCATGTAGTCGGTAACGGCTACGACCGGTCCCGATCCCGGAGTTAGTGCTTCAGTTACATAGGGCACGCGGGGCTCGGCCGTCGGGTGAAGCCTGTTCCAGCGCTCTGCATCGAGAGCATCCTCCCGTAGGCGTTTGTAGCTGGTTGCGCTCCACAACTCTGCCGCGACGCCGTAGTGCTTGATGAGCTCCTGCCGTGCCTGGCGGGCGGCAGCCTGTGCCGGTCCCGAAAAGAGAATCGTGGCGTGCTGCGAGCCCTCGCTGGGAGCCTCCGCAAACCGGTACAAGCCCCGGACGATGCCTTCGTCGACGTCACCCGGTTTGGCCGGTTGCACATAGTTTTCGTTGTAGATAGTCAAGTAATAGAAGATGTCCTCGGCGTTCACGTACATCCGATGAAGACCGTCGCGGATGATCGCTGCTACTTCGTAGGCAAATGCCGGGTCGTACGCCTGGCACACCGGCACCGTCGAGGCCAGCAGCAGGCTGTGGCCGTCCTGATGCTGGAGACCCTCGCCGAGGAGCGTGGTCCGTCCCGCGGTGCCTCCGAGGAGGAAACCGCGTGCCCTGGAATCGGCGGCTGACCAGATCGAATCCCCCACACGCTGGAAGCCGAACATCGAATAGAACGTGAAGAACGGGACCATCGGCACGCCGCGGGTGGCGTATGCGGTCGCTGCTGAGATCCAGCTGGCCATGCCACCGGCTTCGGTGATGCCCTCTTCGAGGATCTGTCCGTCGGTGTCTTCCACATACGACAAGAGCATGTTGTGGTCCACAGGCTCGTACAACTGACCCTGCGACGCATAGATCTTGAGTTCCTTGAACAGCGCATCCATGCCAAAGGTGCGACCCTCGTCCGGGATGATGGGAACCACCCTCTTGCCGAACGTGGCGTCACGCGCCAGGGATCGTAAGAGTCTAACGAACGCACCGGTCGTCGATACCGCAGCCTTGCCGGAACCTGCGTCGAATTCGGTGTAGACCTTCTCGTCTGGCATCTCGAGTGGTCTGCGCACATTGACAACGCGACGGGGCACCACGCCGTCGAGAGCGGTCCGCCGTTGCATCAAGTATTTGTACTCGGGAGAGTCTTCGCCGGGTCGGAAGTATGGCGGCTCGGAATTACCTTCGAGGCCCGAAGCCGGAATGTCGTCCTCGAGATGAAGCCGCTCCCGGAGGCCAAGTAATTGCTGGTTGGTCAATTTCTTGATCGAGTGGGTGGCGTTCCGGCCCTCGACATCGGGACCGAGGGTCCAACCCTTGATGGTCTTGGCCAGGATGACAGTGGGGGCGCCGTTCAACTCGGTGGCTGCCTTGTATGCCGCGTAGACCTTGCGGTAGTCGAGGCCACCGCGGCGTAACTTCCAAACTTCGTCGTCGGTCATGTGCTCGACCATCTGACGGAGACGAGGATCGGGCCCGAAGAAGTGCTCGCGGACATATGCTCCGTCTTCGGCCTTGAACCGCTGGTACTCACCATCGACCGTGCTGTTCATCTTCTCGACGAGCACGCGGTCCACGTCCCTGGCGAGCAGCGCGTCCCAACCGCTGCCCCAGATGACCTTGATGACGTTCCACCCTGCGCCGCGGAACATTGCCTCGAGTTCCTGGATGATCTTGCCATTGCCGCGAACGGGCCCATCGAGACGTTGTAGGTTGGCGTTGACGACCCAGGTGAGATTATCGAGTTTTTCGCGTCCCGCCAGAGAGATCGAACCGAGTGTTTCGGGCTCATCGGTCTCTCCGTCGCCGAGGAAGCACCAAACCCGTGAGTCGGCTGTCTGGTCGAGCTTGCGGTTTTCCAGGTACTTGTTGAACCTTGCCTGGTAAATCGAATTGATGGGGCCAAGACCCATCGAAACAGTCGGGTACTCCCAGAAGTCAGGCATCAGGCGAGGGTGCGGATATGAGGAGAGCCCACCTCCGATCTCACGTCGAAAGCGATCGAGGTCGCTCTCGTCGATGCGGTGTTCCAGGAAAGCCCTGGCGTACACTCCGGGGGCAGCGTGGCCCTGGAAGTAGATGTGATCACCGGGGGTGCCGTCGCCTTTGCCGCGGAAGAAGTGGTTGAAGCCAACTTCGTAGAGAACTGCCGAAGATGCGAAGGTTGAGAGATGACCGCCGATCCCCTCGGCTTCCTGGTTGGCCTTGATGACCATCACGGCGGCATTCCAGCGGATGAACCTACGAATTCGGCGTTCGATAGCTTCATCGCCGGGGAACCACGCTTCGTGCTCGGGCGGGATCGTGTTGATGTACGGCGTGCTGACAGAGGCCGGAACTCCGACGTTCTGGGCCCGAGCCCGTTCAATCAGTTTCGCCATCAGGAAGCGAGCCCTGCCGTCCCCCTCGGTGTTGATCACCGCGTCGAGTGATTCGAGCCACTCCTTGGTCTCTCCCGGATCGGTGTCCGGTAGTTGATGGGTGAATCCGTCAATGATCATGCTGCTGGCTCCGTGGAGGTGGTGTGTCTTGAGGTTACCGATCGGCTCTGCGCTTGGCGACGTTTGGCCCTGTAGATGATGACCTTTGGACTAACCAATACCAGGTAGATTGTTGGCATGAAATTGGATTTGAACAGACGCACCGACCTGGCCCTTCGCGCGATGGAGGAATTATGCGTTCAGGAGCTCCGGGTCGCCGGTCCGGTACTTGCGGACGCGCTTGAGACCACCCGTCAGTATCTGCCACAGATAATGAATCCGTTGGTTAAAGCCAAGTGGGTGGTATCCACCCCCGGTCCTCATGGCGGTTACCAATTGCTTGTTTCGCTGGACGACGTTTCGGTTCTCGAGTTAATCGAGGTTATGGAAGGTCCGACGGCCAATGAGATTTGTGTTCTCACCGGCGAAACCTGCCCGCAGACTCAGCTGTGTGCGATGCATGGTGCTTGGCAGCACGCCATGGAGGCATTGACCCGCGAGCTCGGTGCGATGAGTCTCGCAGAAGCCTGGGGCGCTTCCTGCGGCTAACGGGGCCTTCGACGCAGTATTGTTGGGTTGTGATCGATCATCTTGTCTACGCAACGAGCGATGTTGACGCCACTGTGCTCGATCTATCGCGTCGTCTCGGGGTAGAGGCCACACACGGTGGGCGCCATCTTGGGTACGGCACTCGCAACGCCTTGCTTTCGCTTGGCGGGAGGAGCTATCTCGAGATCATTGGCCCCGACGAAGGGCAGCATCCGCCTACCGCAGGCTATTGGTATGGCATCGAGAATATCCAGAAGCCGAGATTGGTCACGTGGACGGCTCGGGTTGAGCACATCGAGCGTGTCGCTGCTCATGCTCACGGTGCCGGCTATAACCCGGGCAGTGTTCACAATGTGTTCCGCGAGCAGCCAGATGGAGTGCGGCTCTCATGGCGGTTAACCATGCCGACTGGTGCTGGCGATGGCCTGGTGCCAAACCTGATCGAGTGGGGCGAGGGAGGACCGCATCCTGCCGACACTTCTCCAAAAGGCGTCGAACTGCTCCAGCTTCGCGGGTATCACCCGGTGCCCGAGTCGGTGCACCCGATGCTGGCTGCACTGGGTGTGGAACTGGAGATGAGGG
>JAYEIP010000055.1:0-3133 GCA_034660155.1 Actinomycetota bacterium
TTTCTCCGCAGTCCCACAACTCCCGGGAACCACCGCCGACGAGCTGAATGCCCTGCTGGCTGACTCCTCGAGACCAGTTGTTGTCAATGTTTGGGCTTCCTGGTGTGTCCCGTGCCGGTCGGAAGCACCACTGCTCGAGAAGGCAGCAGAGTCGATGGGGTCGGACGTCAGGTTCATTGGGCTCAACGTGCGTGATGACCAGGACGGAGCCCGTGGGTTTATTGCAGAGTTCTTCCCGGATGCCCCCATCGAGCACAGGTTCGACTCCAGCGGCGATGTCCCGGTTGCATTGGGAGGCACTCGTGGTGTTCCGCTCACGTTCTTCTACGCACCCGGCGGCGAGCTGGTGAATCTGCACAGTGGGGTTATTGACGAGCGCACCCTGGCTTTGCAGATCGACGAAATCCTGAGCCGGTAATGGAATTCACCCTGCTCGGTGCGGTATTCGTTGCGATGGTGCCGCTCTACGTCACCCTCTACTGGGAAGCACGTCGCGGCAACGCCGCATCTTGCTCCAAGAATCTATGGGATGTCGCGCTCACCGCTGCCATCGTCGGCGTGTTCGCCGGCAGGGTGGCGGCGATGATCGGCGACGGCGTCAACCCGATCACCCACCCGGCAGATCTCATCATCGTCCGCGGTGGGGTTGCCACCGGGCCCGCTGCTGTTGCGGCGCTGGCAACGGTCATGTGGATCGGACGCCACGAACTGTGGGGCGTGCTCGACGGGCTAGCCGCAGCTGCACTCGCCGGATTGGGCGGATGGCACGCCGGCTGCGTGGTCCGAGATGCTTGCCTCGGAACCCCGAGTGACCTTCCGTGGGCTTTGGCCCAGGAGGGGTCAACGGTGACTCGCCATCCTGTGGAGCTCTATGCGGCTCTGATCCTCTTCAGTGGTGCCGCGTTGATTGCGTTGTGGAGGATGCGAGGACGACCCGCCCCAGGGGTCCCGGCTGGGCTAGCCCTTGCACTGGCGGCACTCACAAGACTCATTGCCGAACCGATGAGGCCAACCCTCGGTGGAGGGCCCACACTCTGGTACTGGTTTGGCCTGGTCCTAGGACTCGCAGTCACGGCGTGGGCATGGAACGGCCGCAACGACTCCGCCGGTGCTCGACCAGCAGCCACGACCCGGATAGCCCACGAGTCGGATTGACAGCACCACCAGCACGGCGCGGCGTCATGTAGGTTTCTCTTTAGGTCACATCGAGGAGAGGGAGTCCATCTTGAGCACGCATGTATCTATTCGCGTGCCGAAACGACTGATCAAAGCTGCGGAGGTGTGGGAACGGACAGAAGGTTCGGTCCCACACCGACCGGCGTCCAACTACCCCAGACTCGCCAAGAAGTCGAACTTCTCCCGGAGCCCTTCCTCGCCGAGGATTCCGTACCAACCTTCCACGACCATGTCATCACCGGTGATCATGACTGAGGCCGGTTGGCCAAAGATCTCGTATAGATCCCAGATCGACTCATCGAAGCCCCACACGACATTGCTGGTGAGCAGTTCATCGGCGCGCTGCGCCGTCGCATCGAGATCGCTACGCCCGGCGATGGCGATGAACTCGATACTGTCCTGGTAATCCGACGCAACTGCATCGATAACGGGTAATTCCCGTTTGCAGCTCGGTCACCACTCTGCCCAAAACACCACGTACACAGGCTTCTGCTCATCGCTCAGGCGAAAGACCGAACCATCAGCGAGCACCAGTTCGAAATCGGGTGCCGGCGGGCCATCAAACGACGGCGAGGCCGCAGTGGTTATTGGGGTCGCGGCAGGATCGGTGTCCGTCGTGGCCGTAGACACAGTCGATGGTGTTGCTGCAGCTTCGCTCGAGGAATCCACATTGACCGGGGCCGCTGTTGATGCGGCCGCCGGCTCCCCGGGCCCACCACATGAGGCCGCGATGAGGGCGAACGTGACTAGGAGTAGACCTTTGCGCATGGAGCGACCCTAAACGTTTCTGCTCTCGAACGGAACTAATCGAAGCTGAATTCACAAGACATTCACAACCCGGGCAATACCTGGTCGGTCTACCGCTTGTCTCATCCATAGGTTTCCTCAGCCGTGCTCAACGGAGAACCTGATTGCCCCCTCGAGGACAGCAAGGCCATCCCCGGAGTCAATCGACTGGGCCGCCAGCTCCATGGCTTCGACGAACCCTTCCGCAAGACCGGCAACCACAATCGCCGGCGCCGCATTCACCAACGCAATGTCTCTCTTTGGCCCGGAGACACCCTCGAGGATTGACCTTGTGATGGCGACGTTTTCGCCGGCACTGCCTCCGAGCAGGTCATTGAGGCGGGAGCGACGAACCCCAAAATCCTCCGGAGTGAACTCGGCGTGAGTTATCTCGCCGTTACGCAGGCGGTAGATGAACGACGGCCCCGTGGTCGTCAATTCGTCGAGCCCGTCCTCGCCGTAGTACACGAATGCCGACTCTGCGCCCAGATTCTTCAGTACCCGAACCATCAATTCCGCCATGCGGGGATCCGACACTCCAAGTGCGTACTTCTTGGCCCGGGCGGGGTTACACAACGGCCCCAGGAAATTGAACACGGTACGAAAGCCGATTTCGCGGCGGACCGGGCCGGCATGTCGCATCGCCGGGTGGTACCGCGGAGCGAAGAAAAACCCGAACCCGACCTCCTTCACCATGCGAACTGTTAGCTCTGGTGCCATGTTCAGATTCAGACCGAGGGCTTCCAGCAGATCTGCCGAACCGGTCGCTGAGGAGGCAGCACGGTTACCGTGCTTGGCAACCTTGACTCCTGCTCCTGCGGCAATTAACGCCGCAGTGGTGGAGATATTGAAGGTCCCGGAACGATCGCCACCGGTGCCGACTACATCGACGACGGGCTCATCGATATCAACGAGGACGGCAGCGTCGAGCATTGCCTCAACGAATCCCGTCATCTCCTCTGCGGTTTCTCCCTTGGATCGAAGCGCTGTGAGGAAAGCCGCGATCTGTGCATCGGTCGCGTCACCAACCATGATGGATGTCATCGCTTCACGGGCATCGCCTTGATTCAGATCCTCGTCACCGAGAAGCCGGTTCAAGGTCGTGGGCCATGAGAACTGTGCCATAGGTCTCGACGCTAGCAGTCACCCACCGCCTCGACCGATCACGAAC
>JAYEIP010000056.1:0-3087 GCA_034660155.1 Actinomycetota bacterium
ATCTGGTATTTGCTACAACCCTGCGGGCTACGTTTGGTCGATCGTTTGGCCGATCACAGCGACCATTTCTGGATATTGGCTTTGGTCGGTGTCCCGCTGGCTGTCTTGGGTGCAACTCTCCAGGGCGAACAGGGATTGGCAGGGTGGAATCGGTTCTCCTACGCCGTACTGATCCTCTACGGATACCTATTGGCCTCCGATCGGAGATTCGGGCGTCCATGCGCCGGCATCGGCGGAGTGCGCTGATTGGCGGGATACTCACCTTTTCCGTCGTCGGTGCCCTCGTCCTGGGCTCCGGAAGGGAAATCGGGACCTCCTGGTCGAATACGACGCCACAAGCCTGGGCATGCGGGCGTTCGAGGCTCTCAGCGGATGGCTCTGGGTGGTGGCGATTCTGGGCTTCGCCGCCGGCTCGGAGAAGCCGAAAAAGGTGAAGCGGGAGGCGCGGCTGGAGTCAACGGCACTGGATCGTGTGGGTGCCTACCTGTCCGAGGCGGTGCTCCCTGTATATGTGCTCCACCAAACGATCATTGTGCTCCTCGCCTTCTACGTTGTGGAGTGGCCACTCAACGCCCTCTTGAAGCACTTGACTATTTGCATCGCATCCTAGCCGTCATCCTTGCTATCTACGACGTGGGGATCAGACGAACGGGGCCTACTCGTTTCCTATTCGGGATGAAACCGCAGCGCGGCCCTCGCAGTCGGCAGGCTGCTGACGAGGCTTAGGCTCGGACAGCTTGCCGGGAAGCGAAAGACACCACCATGAGGGCTGGCAGGAGCGTCATCTGTGTGACATGGTGGTTTCATCGCGTATCGGTGCTTGAGGCGTCGCTCATGTACAGGCGGACACTCCCGCCTCGCCATGGGAGGGAGAGCAAGCGATGAGATTGCGAAAGAGCATGTGGCCGCAGGGCACGGGCGTTGTGGTCCTCCTCCTCCTCCTCCTTGTCTCGCTCCCATGCGGACATCCGGTACTCGCTCAACAAGAGAACCCTCAAGAGCCAGCCCTGCGTAATACCGAACCGCTCGAGGCAGTCGTCGCCGACCTCGAAAGCTACATCCCGGAGCAGATGGATGAATCGGGTGTACCCGGCCTGGCGGTTGCACTTATCCGAGGCGGACAGGTGGCATGGACCGCCGGCTTCGGGATCGCCAACCGCATCACCGGTACACCTGTTACGCACGAAACAGCTTTCGAAGTGGCCTCCAACAGCAAGGTTGTCACCGCGTACGCGGCGCTGCGTCTCGTCGACCAAAGACGACTGCAGCTCGACGCCCCTTTGGCCGCCTCGCTTGAGACACGGTGGCTGCCGACTTCGGGATATGCCGGGGAAGTCACGTTGCGCCATTTGGCCTCGCATAGTTCGGGTCTTCCCGACAACGACTTGCTGCCGGTCAACAAGTCGATTGCATTTCAACCCGGGTCGGCCTTCGCTTATTCGGGCGTGGGATTTCTGTACTTGCAAGAGGCCGTCGAGCAAGTGACAGGTTCCTCGTTGGAAGAGGCTGCGCAGGCGCTGGTGTTTGAGCCGCTGGGCATGGAGTCGAGTAGCTTCGCCGGGCGTTTCGACGTAGAACCTCCGATGGCAAGCGGCCACATGCCCTACATCATCCCAACACTCTTGTTCCTGTTCCCGTTTGGCGGGATCCTCCTTCTGCTGGTGTTGATCGGGATCTTGGTTCGGCGCCTCCGAGTGGGCACCTGGCATCTTCCGAGGATGCTGATGGTTGGGAATGCCGTCGTCGCGATCCTGATGACACTGGTCCTGGTGTACATGACGCTGGGGAGGGTTGTGCCCAATCTGGCGCTTCTGGTCGTCCTGAGTGCCCTGGTCTTTGCCGTCGTTCTTGCGTTGGTTACGTTTGTGGGTCGACAGACGATCGCACGTCTGGCGGAGCCGCGGCAGCGCCGTCGGCTCTTGATCCTGTGGATGATCGTGAGTGCCGTCGCGTTGGTGTTGCTTGCGGGGAGAACGTCGGGGCCGATACCCAGCGTTCTGTCGCCGACGCCGAGCGCCATCGGCTCGCTGCGGACCACCGCGCCCGACCTAGCTGTTTTCCTCGCCGAAGTGGCGGCGCCACGCCTGCTGAGCCAGGAGACCGCGGACCAGATCCGCACGCCCCAGATTGCTATCACCGATGACTTCTCCTGGGGTCTCGGTATCGGCATCCAACACAGTGACCAGGGCGATGCGCTCTGGCAGAACGGGATTACTCCTGGCTTTCGCAGCGTGATGGTGATCTACCCCGAGCACCAATGGGGTGTCGTTGTGCTCACCAACAGCGACGACGGTCTCCAGGTGGCCTACGATGTCGCCGCCCGCGCCCTCGGGGGAAAAGGGCACTGGTCGTCTTTCTGACAACGACACCTCGTTACGGCAACGTCATTTCGATGAAGACCAGACCCCTTGGATTAGCCCGCGGGGGCTCCGTCACGCCAGTCGGGGACGCTGGGGGCGTCTTCCTCCAACGACCGTAGATATGTGGTCAATGCCACGATCTGCTCTTGAGTGAACGGGCCGCCGAAGTCGAGCGAGTAGGGGCTCATGTCCGAGCCGGGTATTCCGGTGGCAATCAGTGACTCGATCTGCTCGTCGGTCGCGAACTGGAGGAACTCCTTGGCATTGAGCGTCGGGGCGTCGAGACCCCCCAATCCCTCCACACCGTGACAGGCCGCGCAGGTAAGAGCGAACAAGGAGTCGCCCTGCATGGCCAGTTCTGTGGCGCGGCTCTCCGCAGCGTCGGCACGCCTGCCGGGCTCGACAATCCGGTATATAGGAAAGGCCAGCACCATGATCACCATGAGTATCAAGCCCCACTGCATCCACTTGTTGGTGGACGTCTCCAGGGCGGGATCGAAAGGTCGCTCAGGCACCGTGGCTCCCTTCCTCACACGACGGTCCGATTATGGGCTCGTCGATGGTTTCCGGTTCGCCGATGGGCACACCCTCGGTCGGCTCGCCGGTATTAACGATTACCAGCCCGTCGACAATCTCGACCGGGTACAGGCTCATCGCGCGGGGAGTCGGGCCTTTGCGGGCTTCGCCCTTGCGGTTGAAGGTCGAACCGTGGCACGGGCATTCGAAT
>JAYEIP010000057.1:0-3083 GCA_034660155.1 Actinomycetota bacterium
AAGTCCTCCCCCCCGAGCGAAGACCGGATTGGTCTACAATCCGGTCCTCTTGGCCCCGTCGTCTAGAGGCCTAGGACGCCGCCCTCTCAAGGCGGTAACGCCAGTTCAAATCTGGTCGGGGCTACAAGTCAGAAACCCTTGTATTTCAAGGGTTTCTGCGCGTTTTGAGGTCGACGGGCTCATCGTCAGGGGAGAGCTCTGGGCGCGCTGGGGGCCGGATTACCTCCATATCGTCACGTCGGCGGGCGGTTATCAGCAGCCGGTTGCGTCCTTTAGGACCTGACAAACCTCGGCCATACGGACGGGACCAAGTTGGGTAACCACGCGTCGAAACGAATCGCGCGGCAAGGTGTGGAGGTTATCAAAGGTAGCGACGCATGCGGTGGGCACGCCGTCGTTTTCGGGCGTCAACTCCAACTCCGAGACCACACCACGGCTAGTTCGGGTCAGCGCCGCCACAACAACCGAACCGATACGATCGGCAACAGGGTCCCGGGTGAGAATCAGAACTGGTCGGTCACCACCCGGAGTGGCCGCAAACCAAACCTCACCCCTTTGCATCGGCCCAATCCGACCAATCTTCGGCTGGACCCCAGTCAGCGATTTGGCCAAAGGCCAACTCATCATCGGTGAGGGGAGTGGTCTGCCATGCCTCGATGTCGACCTCGGCCCGAAGCCGCACTAGATGTCGGTGCAGCGCCTCACGCAACAACTCGGACCGATCGACACCAAGGCGGCGCGCCCATTGTTGCGCGGTCGCTGCTTCCTCGTCATCTACTCGAAAACTCAACATTGTCATACAGCAATCATATCGTGTATGACGCACAGATCAACCCTTCCGTAGTGCGAACGAGCACAACGCCCACCCACTCGGAAACGGCCGGGCTTTCTTCACCCTCTCGCTTGACTGCGGGGTTCGGGTGGGAGACGATGAAGGCACGGGCATCCCGGACACTGAGCTAGCTCGTCGGGTCTGGTTCGGAAGGATCTTGTCTCGTTGGTGGAACGGACGCTTCGAGCGCCGCCGCCTCCGTTGGGAACCGCGCAGAGTCCGCTTGCAGGCCGAACAACGCTCACCGGGCAGAGGCCCAGGCATGTGACCTCCGCTTCGCGGAAGAGCCGGCCCAATCGTCGCGTCAAAAAGCCACCCCGATCACCAATTCCGGTGCCATAACACTCCGACCACCCACCCGCTCGGAAACGCTTCGCCCTATCAGGCATTCATGAGGGAGTGGGCCGTGTCAAGCGGCGTGTTTCGCGTTCTTTGTGGTGGGTGGGTTATCGGGGTCGGTATACGTCGGCACGGTGGTCGATGTACACAACTCGTACCATGTGGTCGTGTTGGTAGATCTCGTAGACGATGCGATAGGCGCCGACCCTTGCCGAGTGGAGACCGGTCAGGTCGCCGCGTAGCGGCTTGCCGACGCGATGTGGGGTGTCGAGGAGGGGACCAAGCAGGTAGTCCACGACTGCCACTGCGACCTTTGCAGGAAGACGGTCAATCGCCCGTCGAGCCGATCGGGCAACGACAAGATCCCATGGCGGTTCTGTCACGCCGTGCCAGCACGTAGCTGATCGCGCAGGGCTTCGATCTCGTCCTTGGTGGCGACATCGCCGGCGGCGACTGCGGCCCGACCTTGCTCAATCTCACGCACTGCCGCTGGGTCAGAGAGGATCGCTACCGTTTCCTCGATCGCTTCGAGATCGTCCGCGCTGAGCACGACCACAACCGGGCGACCGTTGCGGGTCACTGTGACTCGCTCGTGGGTGGTGACGATCTCGTCCACGACTTCTGAGAGCTTTGCTTTGACTTCGGACAGAGGCAAGACCTTTGACATGACTAGAATTATAGTCTGATCTCAGGATGTAGGTCAACACCTCCAATGAGACCCAATCTCCGGATCCCGAGCCTCAGCGCACGAATGATCGAATGTCTGAGATCGAGGCACTTCGGAGCGCTGGCCCGCAGCGCCTGAGTGTCAGACCGACTCGGTGTTGTCCTCAGCGTCGTCTGCGGTGTCGTCAGCGGAGTCTGCCGCGGTACCCCCGTCCTCGGCGGAACCCGGCGCAGTGGCTACATCATGCTCGCGGAGCACACCACGTCCCCGCATCTTGGAGACAACCTTGTCGGCGACGGCAGCCCGTTTCTCGTCCGGCATCCGACCCGGCAGTCGCGAGTCGAGCTTGTCGCGCACCTGAGACTCGGTGAGACCCTGCCACTCCGCCTTCCTGGCGGTGACGAGCTTGGCCACCGCCGTAATGCCGGCGAGTCGAACGGTTGATGCGCTAAGCCGGGATCGAAGGTGTTTATCGACGCCGCCGGCAAGGGTGCACGACTCGTAACCCCGAGGCGAAGACCTCCCCTCTCGGCACGATTCCCCGGACGATCGCAACCGGCAAGTGCCCATAGCGGCAACAGAGTCTTCACGATATTTGGTGCCCGGAGCGATGCAGTAGTGTGTGCGTAGGGCTCTCGGGAGGAACATGTGACGGAGGAATCGTCGGCCGCGAATGGTGAGGACCTCGCGGCACAGTTGGCCTCGCTTCAGGGCGAGAACGAAAGACTGCGGGTTCAGCTGGAGCAGGTACCCGAACCGGCGCCTTCGGGTGTCGCAGCGCGGAGCATCATCAGTCTGATCCTCGTCGTCCTCGGCGTGGTGGCGGTGGTTGCCGGGGTCCTTGCCGTCTGGTTGCAGACCACTATCGCTGTTGAAGACCGGTTTGTGGGCACCTTTGGATCGCTCCCAAAGAACGAGGCGGTGGCTGTCGTCCTGTCTGAGCGGCTGGCCGACGAGTTGGTCCTCGGCGGTGGGTTAGCTGAAGAGGTTGAGGAACTGCTGCCTCCCAACCTGGCCTTTTTGGCGATCCCTGTTACTGAGGGGATCTACACCCTGACCGTCGACACGGCGAACGGGATCATCAGATCGGATGCTTTCACGGGGATCTGGCAGTTCGCACTGCGGGCGTCACATGCCTCAGCCTCTGCGGTTCTATCTACCGGAGGGGAGGTCTCCGTCGACCTAAACGAAGCCGCCGGCGAGGTCGTCTCGGCACTGGAGGATAGGGGCGTTACCCTCCTGTCC
>JAYEIP010000058.1:0-14786 GCA_034660155.1 Actinomycetota bacterium
TCCGCCTGCTCCTGTACGGGATCGCGGCCCGGCTGTCGGCACGTCCACCTGAGGAGCGCCCCAAAGTGCTGGTGTTCGGCGAGAGCTTGGGCGCCTGGGCATCCTCCGATGTCATCATGCACCAGGGCATCGGTGGTTTCGATCATTACGGTATCGACCGGGCGCTCTGGATCGGGCTTCCCGGGCTTGCCAAGTGGTCCCGCAACGGTATGGCCCAGGGATCTAATGAGCTGGTACCGGAGGGCACGGTCCAGGTCTTCGATCATCCCGGCGAGATCGAGGCGCTAGCGGACGAGGAGCGTGATCGGTTGCGGGCTGTGATCCTCTCCCACGACAACGACCCTATCGCGGCGCTGAGCCCGGAGATCGCGATTCAGGAGCCGGATTGGCTCAAGGGCGAAGACCGCGGACGAGGCGTCCCGCCCAGCATGAGGTGGGTCCCGGTGATTACTTTGGTGCAGACAATGATCGACGCTGCCAACGCAATGGTCACAGTGCCCGGCGACTTCCACTCCTTCGGCCACGACTATCGAGCAGACACGGCCCGCATGGTCCACGCGGCGTATCACCTGCCACCGGTCACCGCAGAGCAGATGGCCAAGGTGGAGGAGACGCTGCGTGCGCTGGAACTCGACCGCGCCGCACGCATCAAAGCCAAGAGCGCCGATGACGCCCCTCCCGCTCCGACTCACAAGACCGATGTTGCGGCGCTGGCCGGCGTTCCCCTGCAGACCACTCGTACCCGGGGTGCCCGGTGGCGCGAGAGTGACCTCTTCGCCAGGCTGCACCGCCAAGAGGGCACGGTGCAGTAGTGCGTCAGGCAGCGGCGCGCGCTCGTTTGGCGCGTCCGTGTCGCCAGAAGAGGAATGTGCCCATGCCGAGGAAGAGTTGCGGGAAGTAAGTGGCGGCTCGCCACACCAGGGTTGCCGCCAACGCGTCGGCCTCGTTTGCTCCAAACGCCACCAGAATCCCGGTGATCATGGCATCGACCGTGCCGAGGCCACCGGGTGTGAGCGGAATGAAGCTGCCGAGCCGTCCAACGGCGAAGGCCGCAAATGCCTCAGCGAGAGTGGTCTGCATCGACGCATCAGCTTGGATTCCGCGCAGCGCGATAAACAGGATTAGAAACTGCGTGATCTGCTGCACGACGTTAGCGAGCGTGATCGCGGCCGCACGGCGCTGGACAACGTCGACTGTGGATGTACGGAAGTTGAGGATCAGATCCATCAAGCTGAAGCTGAGCGTCTTGTGCACGAGTCCGGTCAGCTTCGTAAGCAAGCGATCACCAATCTCGCCGACACGCCGAGCCGCCGGCTCGCTTCGGAAAACCAGAACCAGCAGGCCTATCGCCAATCCCACCACGACTAACCCGACCACCGCCGCGACGATCGCCCAGCTTTGGAGGTCGCCGACGAGGGCAAGCCCTAGCACTGCAAGCACCGGAAGTGCCAGCGTCACGAGCATGTTCCAAACACTCGTGATTCCGATCGTGGCAGTGGCCGGACCAGATCCAAAGCCGTAGCCACCAAGCATCGAGTACTGAAGCGCCAGGCCGATTGCCCCACCACCGGGAATCCCGTTGCTGATGGTGAAGGAGGTTTGACGCACCACGAAAGCCGGTCCATACGGTATGCCGGGGAGCGCAGCCTGGAACGGCCAAACGTATATGAAGATGTTTGCGATCGTTGCCAGGATGAGCACGCCCAGGACCAGGCCCGACAGAGTCTGTATCGTGGTCCACACATCGCCGTAGTCGGCAAGCTGTGGGAAGACCACTGCGAAGACGATGACCAGGGTGACGATCGTCACGATCGTCGCAATTATCTGGCCCTTCCTGCTCTGCTTCTTCTCGTCGTCGGGAGCCTCCGGCTGCGCATCAAGGTTATCTGTCATCCGGAGGACTATAGGAGCTACGAGCCGAGGATCGACATAACTGTTGATGCCGCTCCTGGTTCAAGCCGCACCGCGCCACCGGCCTCGCTCCCACTTTGTCCAGATTCAGCCATATCACCAAGCCAGGCAGCAGATCGCAAGGACGCCCTGCCGTGATCCACAAGGTTCCCGTCCGCCTCGGTTTGGGAACCCAGAAGGGGCGTGAAGTGCCTGAAGTCTCGGACCCTCTTGTCTGGCATTCCTGACGCCGGTTGGGTACTCTTGCGATCCCGCAAGGCCGTAAACCGGCCACACAAAGGAGCTGGAAATGGGACCCTTGCAGATGTTCGTCATTGGACTCGAGGAGCCGTCTCTCGACGGTCGGATCATCGAAGCGCTACTCGATGCCAGCGGCACCGGTGCCGTTCGCATTGTCGATTTCCTCGGAGTGTACAAAGACGCCTCGGGTGAGGTCATGGCAGCCGAGCTGACCGATCTCAGCCTCGACGAAGCCGTGAGCTACGGAGCGTGGGTCGGCGGGTTGATCGGGCTTGGAGCCGGAGGATTGGACGGACTCGAACTCGGTGCTGAAGCCGGTGCACTCGTCTCCGAACTGGAGTATGAGTACGGGATGGATGAAGCAGCACTGGCCACGATCGCCGCCGACATTCCTCCCGGTGGTGCCGGCATCCTCGCAGTGATCGAGCACACGTGGGCCATTCCGCTCCGGGACGCCATTCGCAGCCAGGGCGGGATCATGATCGCACAGGATTTCCTCAATCCGGAGACCTTGATTGCATTGGGCGCGTCGGCCGGCTGACGTTGCCGATCAAGTGGGGCGTTAGGAGCTTTCGTCGTCGGCGAGTTCTTTCCCCGACCTTCTGTCTAGGAACGCCGTGATGGGCGTGGGCAGCTCAGCGGAGCGGTTCCCCCAGTCGTAGACGACGACCGACCCGGCAATCATGTCGTGGAGCGCCCTGCGCTCCCGGCTAACCACGATGCCGAGAAAGCCGGCACCGAACAGGATGTAGCTCAATGGGAGCGCTGCCGCTCGCAAGGCAGCTCTCGGCGACGACAGTATGTCACCGGAACGGTTCAGCACACGTAGCCCGAGAAGTGCCTTGCCCGGTGTTTTGGCGGCTACCGCGATCGATGTCCACCAGTACAGGAACAGCCAGATCGCAAACGCAACGGTACGGCCGAGGCTTATCGAGCCGGTCGATATCTCAATGCCCGCGATTGCGCGTAACGCATAGTCCAACATCGCCGAGCCGGTGAGGAAGAGGAACCCGGCGATAGCTACGTCGACCGAATTGGCGAGGAAGCGCGTTATGGCGCCGGCGTATTGTCCGGTGACGTCTTGTCTAGTTGCTTTCATCGGCACCCGTTTTCACTAGCAGCGGTGGCTGCATCGGTATCTCGGCCGCCCGGTGTCGCAGCAATCTCTGCACGGTTCCGAACACAATCAGATCCAAGCCGACGGCCTGGCGTCGCAACAAGTCGATGAAGGACGCAAACATGTGGCTGGTGCTGTCGGAGACGATCTCGGGGATCCCGGCCCGCTGCGCCAGTTCATCGACGGGTACGCGGTCAATAACAGCGTTGATATCGATACGGTCGAGGAGACGGTCAACGTCAACACGGGCGAGGAGACGCTCGACGTCAACCCGATCGAGCAGGGCATCCACATCTACCCGATCGAGCAGCGCATCGACATCGACCCGTTCCAGGAGAGCGTTGGTGTCCACCCGGCCCACCAGCGCGTCCACATCCACTCGCTCCATAAGTGCATCGACGTCGACACGGTCGATGACGCTGTCGACGTCCACTCCGCGCATTATCGCATCCAGATCCGAGTGGTCGACAATGTCGGCGATATCGATCTGGTCGAGAATCGCCGCGACATCGATCTCGGAGACCAGGCCCGGCAGGTCGAGAGTTTGCACGACGCGCGCCGCAATCATGTTGGCCAACTTGCCAAGACGTCCGGGTAGCGAGTCCGATTGTGTCATCGGATGAACCATAGTGCGCATCTGGGGCATGGCGGTTCACGGTGTGGTCCCTATTGGCGGGATCGACTCAGCGCGATCAGCCTGGGTCGCTGAACATAGCGAGAGGGGTTGGCACTTCCGAGCCAGGCGGGGGGACGAATGGCCTATCTCTTGGAACGCTGCGACTGACGACAGTTCAATGTCGTGCCGATTGACGATCGACAACGATCAGTTAGCTGCGGCATCGGCTGGAGCCGGATAGTTGCCAAGGTGTTGGGCGTAAATGATCAGGTTCCCGAGATAGGATCGAACGGTCTCATCGAAGCCCCCACCGCAGGTGATAAGCCGCAGCGTCGGCTCCGCGGTGGCGCCATAGACCTGTTCGGTTGGGAACTCGTCCTTATCGACAAGGACGACGTCGTCGACACGGAACAAGGCCACGAGGCCGTCGGACCGGTCGATCTCGATCAAGTCCCCGGCGTCAAGATCACGGAGCCTGAAAAAGACCGCAGGACCAGTCCACGAGTCCACGTGGCCGACGACGACGCTCGGGCCCAGTTCTCCCGGGGCGGAGCGACCGGTGTACCAGCCCGTAAGACCAAACTCGCTCGGCACTTCCAGCGTCCCGTCCGTGTTCAGCCCGAGATCAATCACGTCCGCGTCCACGTCAATGCTGGGAATCCGTACCCGCACCGGATAGACATCATCGCCTGGCTCCACTGCGACGACCTCGTCGGCCGCAACGTTGCCGCCGGGCTCATCCCGACGGCTCGTCTCAACCGGATCTGGCGCCCCGGAGACTTGAAGGTCGAGCGGCACCTCGGAAGCAGCGGAATCGACAGTCGCCGGGACTTCGCCGGCAATCCCGGCGGCGACTGCCAGTTCTTGTGCCTCGGCTATCGCCGGCTCGTGGGCTCCGCCCAGTGCAGCGACCGCGAAGCCAGAGGCGAAGATAACCAGCGCGCCTAGAAGTGACGCGAGCGCTCGACGTTCGATTGCGACCAGGCTACCGATTCCAGAGCTCCTGACTCAGTGCTCGGATCGCTTTCTCCAACCGTACGTACCGGCCGCGGCTGCCGCGAGGGCGAGTGCGAAACCGAATGCGACGGGAGCGACTTGATCCGAGCTGGACGTTCCGGCCGCCGACCCACCCCCGCCGGCACCTACGCCACCCGCTGGCGCTGCACTAGTTGCAGTAGTCGTTGTCGGAGGCGCGGTTGTCGTGGTCGTCGTCTCAGGAGCCGCCGTTGTGGTGGTCGTCCCCGGCGGGGCCGTTGTGGTGGTCGTCACGGGCGGAGCCGTTGTTGTCGTAGTCGTAGTTGTTGTTGTGGTGGTCGTAGTCGTAGTCGTAGTCGTAGTTGTGGTCGTGGCCTGCGGTGCACAATCGAGGGTCAGGACCATGCCGAGGCTGGTGATCTCATCCGGCCCGAACCGGACGCTAATTGTGATCGTCTCGCCGAGGACTACGGTCCCGTCAAAGCTCAACGTCAGTCCAGGTTCGTCTTCGATCCCGGGGATCTCGACCGAGTCGCCACCCGTGGCGATGATGAGCGTGTTACCGGGATGCACCGAGGCATTGTTACCTGTCTGGAGTGTTCCCGCGCAGGACGATCCGACATCGGCAGGATCAACCGGCTCCACGAGAACCTGGACGACTTCACCCTCGGCACCCTCGAGGACGCCCTCGATGGCGATTGTGATCGTAGATTGCGCAAAGGCAGGCGCTGCCAGGAGCACGAGCCCGAGCGCCACCATAAGAATTAGAAGACGCCGCATAGATCTTTCCTCCACTACTTAGTCAAAAAGCCCACCACCACTATAGCGAAACGCTCGGCACTATCTGGTGCCAACAATGAGCCAGCCTGTCATGTAAGCGATTGAGTTGATCGCAAAGTGTGCGGTGATCGGCGCAACGATGCTGTTGGCGCGAAAACGAAGCCAGGCGAGGATTGAACCGGCCGCCGCCGTCGCCAAAACCTCTCCGGCAACGATGCCCGCGACAGCTAGAGAGCCGGTGGCAAGATCACCGGCCGGGTTGGTCTGGATGGAATCGAGCGCAGGGATTACGTGCCAGAAGCCAAAGAGCACAGATGAGAAGAGCACCGCGGCCAGCGGAGACATACGCCGCAAGAACATCCCGAGAAGGACGCCACGGAAGACGATCTCTTCTGCGGCCGCAGTGCCGATGGGGATGCGAACCAGGGTCTCGAAGAGTGCCTCCGGGGTACCGACACCGAGGAAGCGGTCGTCGGCCAGAAAGTCACGCGTCGGCGAGAACGCCGCCAGGCCCGCGATGATCACCAGTATCACCGTTGCGGTGACCGCCCCGACTCCGATTCCTCGCTTGATACGATCCGGTCTCATCCCGAGATGGTCGAAACTCGTTCCGGTCCTGATTGCCAAGACGACGAGAAGGGCAACTGCGACGACATTGACCGGTATGTAGACCGTGTCGGGTATCAGCAGATTGGTGACCAGATTCCAGCCGAGCACTAGTCCGATGACTATGACTTCGGGCCAGGGCCTGTCGTGAGTCGTCGTTGCGGGCTGGGCCGCCCAGTTGCGAGGCAGCCACAGATCCTCAGCTAACAGCTGTGGGGTTCCTGGAGTAGTCACAGGGCCATCATTGCAGCAATGGGGGAGGAGGCTTCGTCCCGGTGTCTGGGACCGACGTCTTGTGCTCATTCACCGGTCGCCTAGATTGTGCCGAAGACCATCGACTAGGAAGGGATGCGGTCATGGCCAAACGATTCCAGGGCGTTATCAACGAGGACATTCGGGACTCGGTACCGGATTGGGCGCCCTATGAGCAGCCCAAACCGCCGCAGGGTGCACCCAACGTGCTCTACATCGTCTGGGATGACGTTGGCTTCTCGGCATTCGAGCCGTTCGGCGGGCCCATCGAGACCCCGACGATGAATCGGATTGCCGAAAAAGGCCTGCGCTACACCCAATTCCACACCACTGCACTGTGCTCGCCGACCCGGGCGGCAATGCTGACCGGGCGCAACCACACAACGGTCGGGATGGCCTGCATCGGCGAAGCTACAACCGGCTTCCCCAATTCCAACGGCCATATCCCCTTCGAGACCGCCACCCTGGCCGAGGTCCTGGTGGAACAGGGCTACAACACCTACATGTTGGGAAAGTGGCACTTGTGCCCCGAGGACGAGATGAACCTTGCCTCCACAAAACGCAACTGGCCCCTCGGTCGCGGATTCGAGCGCTATTACGGTTTTCTGGGCGGCGAGACCAGCCAATGGCACCCGGACCTGGTCTACGACAACCATCCTGTGGGGCAGCCCTACTCACCCGAGGAGGGTTATCACTTCAGCACAGATATCGCGGACAAGGCCATCGAGTTCATCGCCGATGCGAAGCAGATCGCTCCGGACAAGCCTTTCTTCATGTACTTCTGCCCCGGTGTGGCGCATGCCCCGCACCACGTTGCCCGGGAGTGGGCAGATCGCTACAAGGGCCGGTTCGACCAGGGTTATGAGAAGGTGCGCGAAGAGACGCTCGCCCGCCAGAAGGAGATGGGAATCGTTCCGGCCGACACCGAGATGTCGCCTATGAACCCGATGATCGACGCCACCAGTGCCGATGGCACACCATGGGCGCAACTCGACGTCGTTCGTCCCTGGGACTCGCTCGATGACGACGAGAAGCGACTCTTTGCCCGTATGGGTGAAGTCTACGCCGGCATGGTCAGCCACACCGACTATGAGATAGGGCGGCTCATCGACTCCATCGAGCAGATCGGCGAACTGGACAACACCATCATCGTTGTCATCTCCGACAACGGCGCCAGCGGCGAGGGTGGCCCCAACGGCTCTGTCAACGAGGCCAAGTTCTTCAACAACATTCCCGATTCCATGGAGGAAAACCTCAAATACCTGGACGTTCTCGGTGGCCCGGAGACGTATAACCACTACTCCACCGGCTGGGCAATGGCCTTCAACACCCCCTTCAAGATGTGGAAGCGCTATGCGTGGAACGGCGGCATCTGCGATCCCCTCATTGTTAGCTGGCCGAAAGGCATCAAGGCACAGGGCGAAGTCCGGGATCAGTACTGCCATGCCACCGACGTGACACCAACGATCTACGACATGCTGGGCATCACGCTCCCCGACGAAGTCAAGGGCTACACCCAATTGCCCCTCGAAGGCACCAGCCTGGCCTACAGCTTCGAGGCCGCCGCCGCGCCCTCGGAGAAGGAGACCCAGTACTACACCATGCTGGGGAGCCGGGGCATCTGGCATAAGGGCTGGAAAGCGAACACGGTACACCCCACCATCGCCAACTGGGGAAACTTCAACGAGGACCAGTGGGTGCTCTACCACGTGGATGAGGACCGCAGTGAGGTGCACGATCTCTCCGCGCAACACCCGGAAAAGCTGGAGCAACTGAAGACGCTCTGGTATCACGAGGCCGGTAAGTACCAGGCCTTCCCACTAGAGGATCGCAGCGCAGTTGAAGTGTTGACCACGCCTCGGCCGCAGCTCTCCCCCCCTCGTGATCGCTACGTCTACCGGCCCGGCACCTCCGAGGTTCCCGAAAGTGCTGCCGTCAACGTTCGCAACCGCTCTTTCAAGATCGCCGCGGAGGTGAATGTCTCCGCCGGTGCGCAGGGAGTGCTCTTCTCCCACGGCAGCAGCTTTGGCGGGCACAGCTTGTACATCAAGGACAGCAAATTGCACTATGTGTACAACTGGCTTGGCGAGATTGAGCAGGAGGTCGTCTCCGACATCGACATTCCCACAGGTCAATGCGTGCTCGGCGTATCGTTCGACAAAGAGGGCAACGACCACCAACACAGCGCTCTGGGAAGGGTGTCGCTGTACATCAGTGATCGGAAGGTCGGTGAGGGCAGCATGAAGACCCAACCCGGCAAGTTCTCGTTGGGCGGCGAGGGGTTGAACGTGGGTAGGGACCCGGGTTCGCCCGTGAGTTCGAGCGCCTACATGGCCCCCTTTGCATTCACCGGCGGCACGATTAGGGAAGTGATCATCGACGTGAGCGGTGAGCCGTATGTGGATCTAGAGATGGAAGCCCTCGGAATGATGAAGCGCGATTGAGCGGTCGGTTCGTCGCGAGTAACTATTCACTCCGGGGAGCGGATTGATCCGCTCCCCGGAGTTACTTCCCATCGGGTGTTAGCCGAGTACTTTTGCCTTCTGCGCCGCAAACTCTGCCTCGGTGAGAGCGCCGGAGTCCCGAAGCTCGGCGAGCTTTGCCAACTCTGCAGCAGGTGACGATCCAGCTGCGTCCTGGATGTAGCTGCGGGTTGCCGCGTCTGCGTCCGCAGCGGCTTGCATCGACCGGCCGGCCATGGAATCGCCGCGGGCGATGAAGTACACGAGTACTCCGAGCCATGGAAGCAGGATGATGAAAAGCACCCAGAACGCCTTGGCGACGCCGCTCATGTCATCGCTACGGAATACATCGCCGAGCACTCCGATTAGGACCCAAATCCAAGCGATGAAGAGGAACATCCACATCATCGACCAAAAAACATCTAACAGTGGCACGTATTTGCCTTTCCTTCGTTACTATTGCGAAGCAAGTATAGATTCCCAGGTTCCCGCAGCCCAGAAACGACAGCCGCGTCAGGCCTAACGAAATCGTCGGCGCCGGCCGGGCGGATGTCGTACCCGAACCGCCGGAAACTCGACGATGGGCGGCTACCCTTCCCCGCCCGGTTGGTCGTCGATTACCCGTCCGACGATGACGAAGGGCTCATCGCTGTCGAATCCGCTGGTCTGCTCGTTGAAACTGGCGCCCGCAATGATGATCGTGTCGCTGCCCACGGCCGGATTGTTCACCCACCACCATGTTGCATCGGGGTGGAGCAGCGAAAGGTCCGTTGAGTGTTCCCACGTCACGGCATCAAGCGAGAAGTAGAGCGACCGCGGGAGGGTGGTATCAAAGGATTCTTGGCCTACCGCAACCAAACCCATCGGACCCGAAGCGACTTCGTACGCCGCAAGCGGTTCGCCGGTCTTGGTGACAACCCGGTCCCAGGCCACCCCATCCGGCGAAGTCCACAGGCCCACCGACTGCTGACAGATCTCACCCGAATCCAGCGTGGTTGAACATGTGGTTTCGAGACCTTCCCCGACCACGAAGTACGTGCTGCGATGTCGTTGGAGGTTCCACACGTACCGGGCGTCGTCAATCGACGCGGACTCAGCGATCTGACTCCAGACGGTTCCGTCGCCACTGTGCCAAACGGAGATATTGTCGCCACGGTTGCCGGTTGATGTAGTGACGACGAAACCCTCATCCGATCCGACAAGTCCGAGAGGTCCGTAGTCCGTCAGGGCGTCATCGGGCGTCGAGGCACGTCGCGGTGTGAGGTCGGTCCCCACCAGCCAGGCCTGTCGCTCGCCCGGACCTTCGTGGTCCCAGGTCTCGGTGAACACCAGTATGCGATCCCTGCTCACCGCCATATGACTCAGGCCACCGTCGCCGCCGCCTTCAAGTGGCGGGAACGTCACCTCTGTCCACTCAACTCCGTCGAAGAGCAGCAAGACCGACTCGCTCTGGCGCCATCCCTGAGCGACGAAGCCGCTGCCGAATGGCTGCAATTGCCACATGGACTCGATGCCCTCAGGCGACGGCGTCTGGACCCAATCGATGCCATCGGGCGAAGCCCACAGTGAGACTTGTGGGCCCACATCGTCAAAGCTTTCTCGGCCGATGGCGACAAAGCCGGATTCGGTATGGATGATCCAATCGAAGCTGTGCACGGGTGCAGGTATGGTGTCGAGCCATTGCCACTCCATGGTCCCGAACAACGTGTCCACGACCTTGGTTCCGCCGGGCCGCAAGAGGGAACTGACGAACTCGGTGGCGAGTGTCAGATGCACAGCCGCGGAGTCTTGGGTGAAGGTCGGGTCGAAGCTCGTTCGACCACCTGAATCGATGCTGATCAGCGTGGCCCTGTCTCCGTCGGATGCGCCGGCGGCCACCGTCGCAAGCGCTCGCCATGCCGCTTCGGAAGGGGCGGGGCTCAACAAGACGCTGTCGAGAGAACCGTTCCTGAGGATGGCCACGAGACGGCCAGGCGGATTGTTAGGGGACATGACGGCAAGCAGATCTGACGAGACCGCCAGATCGCAAACAACGCGAAGACTGTCGACTGCACCAAGGCTCATCGTGGTGTTGCAATCACTGATCGACATGTCCGTGTGGAGTGCATCCAAATACTCGAAGGTTTGGCCGATCGCGTCGACGTCTAGTGGTGCCCTGTCCTCCCGCCACCACGGGAGGTCCACACCGCCAAGCGACGGTATCTGGAACTCAGGTGTCACGGCGCCCTCGGTGTTGCGGGGGAGGAGGGCCGAAAAAGCTGCAACGTCCCTGTCGGTGATGGCAGCAATGTAGGCCTGCAACGTCTCGACGCCTGCTGCTTCGGCGGCATCCGTGTTCCATTGCGACGCCCACACGATCCCTCCCGATTCGGTGCTGCCTGCCACTACGATTCGACTTCGTAGGAGCGCGACTGCACTCGCTTCACCAGCCTCCGCGGTCCCTGTTTCAGCCATGTCCCAGGTTCGACCGTGGTCCGCCGAGGACCAGATGACCGCTCGCGGAGCGTTCGAGGTGAAGAACCCGGAGACGACAATTCGTGGTCCCTCCATCGCCACCTCAGAAGGGACGGCGCCGCGGTGGACGGTCAGAGGTTCCCCGGGCACCAGAAAGGAGCTCCGGCCTTCCATTTGTATTGCGACACGAGGTGACCCGGTGCCGGTAACGAGAAGGGTGCCTGCCTCGGTCGCGACCTTCGAGTTCTGTGCCAGCCGATGGGGCTCGCCGTCGATAAGAACATTGGCTGTCGGGGTGCCCCTCGTGTCCAGGTCGGTCAACTCGATGGTGACCGACGTTGGCTGCAGCAGCGGTTCGTCCTCGGCTACGCGGCTCCAGGAGGCGCCATCATCTGATGTCCAGATAGCGACTTCCGGTAGAAAAGTGTTCGGTGCCGGACCCAACCAGCCGACGGCCACCAGGCCCTCGCCCGTCGTCGCAATATCAACGACCTGTCCTTGCTCGATTGATAGAACCTCGGGGAGAGGTCCGCCGGTTGGCTCCCAGGCCACGGCGTCACGTGATCTGAATATGACGGGTCGGCAAGGACGACCACCGCATTTCTCCACGCCGCCGGCGAAGTACCAGTCCTCAGTCGCAGCAAAAGCCAGTATGCGAATCTCGTCCAAGCCCCGGAATTGGCCGGTTGGAGCCCAGTCCAGCCCATCGGATGAGGTCCAACCCTCAAGCTTGCCTTCGATCTCCGAAACGGCGAGGAGCTTGCTGCCGGCAACCAATGCTGTGGGCCAATTGGAGCCCATCGCCTCGACTTCGCCGCGGTAAACCCAGTGCGACAGCGTGTCGGCAGTCCACAGCCCCACGCCCCCACCCGCGGTTCCCAAAGCAACGATATCCCCATTCCACAAGGCCGCATGGTCGAGGCTAGACGTAGCGGTCTCAGGGAGCTCCAAACGGGTAACGGTTCGCCAGGCCATTCCTGTACTCGAGAGCCAGGCCTGCGCTTGTCCTGAGGACGTTGAACCCAAGGCGATCATCGAGCTGTTGAACGAGACGATCTCTTCAATCTGGCTAGATCCGTCGAAGGTGGCTGTCTCCCATTCCCCTGTTGCTGTACCAATTCTCGGTGAGCGCAGGTCAAGCAGCTCGGTGTCGACCGCAGCCAGGGCAGGAGGTGTCGTTGTTGTTGCCGGCGTAGCATCGGACACACCCGTCGGCCGTGTGGCCACAACGAACAAGAAAACCACCCCAAGACCGGCGATCAACACGGGCCAACGCCGGCCTTGCTTGTTGGGTTCGAGCGGAACCTGCGGTTCCAGGGAGTGGATACCTTCGGCGGGAAGCACTCGGACCGCCGTCGGCTCCGCACCGTTGCGCATTGTGTCCCCTCCGCTCATGTCCCAATTGTGGGGGTAATCCAGCCAACTGACAAACGCTTTGACGGCCGCTCCGGGTTCCAACCGTTTGCCGACACCTGCGACCGTGGTTAGGGTTCGCCCCCATGAATCGGAACGCCTTCTATTTCGCGTACTTCTTTACCGGGCTATCGGCCCGGGCAGAGGGTGCGCGCTAGGCAAAGCCGACAACCACCAACTCACCGCCCGGAGCCGATAGCTGCTCCGGGTTTTTTCTATGCCTGGAGCCGCTCGGTACAGGAGAGACCAATGAGCAATCCAAGCCCGCAAAAGCCAATCCTCAAGAGTCATCGGCGCCCTGACGTCGACACCACCATCGTGTCCGTCCGGAACGTCCGCTTTGGCGATGGCTCGTATCCCGTGATCGCCGGACCTTCCGCGGTGGAATCAGAGGAGCAGGTCATCAAGACCGCGATGTCCCTCGCCGACTCTGGAGCATCGATGCTGCGAGCCGGCACCTACCGCGCCGAGAACTCGCCGTACAGTTTCAAAGGTCTCGGCCAGGAAGGTCTCTGGCATCTGGAGAAAGCCGGCTTCGAATCAGGGCTCCCCACAATCACGGAGGTCATCGAGCCGGGCCATGTGGACCTCGCCGCCGACCACGCCGACATGCTCGAAGTCGGGCCCGACAATATGCAGAACTTCGTGCTGCTGCAGGGTGCGGGGAAGACCCAGAAGCCGGTGCTGCTGCACCGCGGTCCCTCGGCGACCATCGATGAGTGGCTGATGGCAGCCGAGTACGTTCTCGCCGAAGGCAACAACGACGTCGTGCTGTGCGAGCGAGGGAGTCGGGGGTTCGATCCGCGCACGTCAGACACGATCGACATCTCGGCAATTCCAGTTGTACAGCGACTCTCTCATCTGCCAGTCGTTATCGACCCCGCACCCGCCAGGGGAGGAGCCGACATGCTTGGACCCCTCGCCTTGGCCGGCCGCTCCGTTGGCGCAGATGGACTGGTTGTGGCATCTCATATCGACCCACCGTCGGCTCTCGCCGGCAACGGCAATCAGCTGGATCTAGCGGAGTTCGCCCGGCTCATGGATCAACTCGGTATCCCATCGTTGCGCGACGAGATTGACCGGGTCGACCGTGCCTTGATCAACCTCATCGCCCGACGACTGCACAGCTCTGTCGACATCGCCAGGATCAAGGAAGTCAAAGGCCTGGCGATGCGCTCACCTGATCGAGAGAAAGAGCTCATCGAAGAAGCGGTGGCGGACGGCGAGGCCCTTGGGGTGGGCCGCGATTACGTCGAGGCCCTCATGAACGTGGTCCTCGACCACAGCCGCGCGGCTCAAAAGGACGCACTTAGTTAGTACCAGGAGCAGTAGCCTCTCGTGATGATTGAGATCATCACCGGCGACGATGGAATTCCCCGATGCTCGTGGGGGGATGCCCCCGAGATCTATCGTGCGTACCACGATGACGAGTGGGGTTTCCCGGTCGATGACGATCGGCTGCTGTTCGAGAAGCTCTGCCTCGAAGGCTTCCAGGCCGGCCTGAGTTGGCTGACAATCCTCAAACGGCGCGAGGGCTTCCGGTCCGCCTTCCACGGATTCGACATCGACAACGTCGCCGAGATGACCGAGGTCGACGTAGAGCGGCTGCTCCAAGACACCGGCATCGTTCGGCACCGCGGCAAGATCGAGTCAACGATCAACAACGCCCAACGAGCTCAGGAGATCATCGATGATCTGGGTTCGCTAGGGGCACTTGTGTGGTCATTCGAGCCGGAGAGCACCGGCACCACGCTCGAGGCAACAACAGACGAGTCGAAAGCGTTGTCCAAGGAACTGAAGCGACGTGGCTTCAGTTTCGTCGGCCCCACCACCGCCTACGCCTTCATGCAAGCAATGGGCATTGTCAACGACCACCTCGAAAAGTGCCACGTCTGGCAGGGCGTAGAAGAGTCTCGCCGTACCTTTACTCGCCCCACCTGACCTTAAGTCGGCCCGTTCC
>JAYEIP010000059.1:0-3058 GCA_034660155.1 Actinomycetota bacterium
ACACCCAACAACTCAGGCAACGACGTAATAAACGACGAACCACGATCCGGAGACTCATACTTAGCAACCATCACCACAGCATCGCAGCCAACCCCACCAAACGCGAGGACTAAAGCGACACTCCCTTGGGGGGAAGGTACCGCAGCGGCGTAGCCGCTGGGGTAGGGGGGCGCCTAACGCGTAGCGGCGCTCTCTTTTACCCCTTGTTAGCCCGGATGATCGCGGAGTGCATGCCGTCGGCGACAGTGTGGGTGGACTCTATTGAAATGTCGGTGAACCCGACCTTGGCCAGACCATCTCGATACTCCTCGAAACCGAGGGCTCCGGCGATGCAACCAACCCAGCTGCCGCGTTCGAGCCGGTCGGCTTCGGAGAGATCGTCCTCGGAGACCACATCGGCGACACCGATGCGGCCACCCGGCTTGAGCACCCGGTACATCTCGGAAAGCACTGCCGATTTGTCCGCAGAGAGGTTGATCACGCAGTTGGAAATGATCACGTCTACGGCGTTGTCGTCGAGCGGGATGTCTTCGATGACACCCTTGCGGAACTCGACATTAGTGGCACCCGCCTGTTTCTGGTGCTTCCGGGCGAGGGCGAGCATCTCATCAGTCATGTCAAGCCCATATGCGAAACCCTCAGGGCCCACCCGCTTGGCGGACAGCAGCACGTCGATCCCGGCACCGGAGCCGAGGTCGAGAACCGTCTCGCCGGGTTTCAGCTCGGCAACCGCGGTCGGGTTCCCGCAACCGAGCGAGGCAAGCGCCGCTCCGTCGGGGATCTCGGACAGTTCGGCTGACTCGTAGAGCCAGGTGCCAAAGTCACCGGTGTCGCCAGTCTTGAAGGCGTCGGAGGCGCTCGGGGCCTCGCAGTCTGAGCCGCAACATGATGACTCGACACTCAGCGCTGCGTTGGCATATCGCTTGCGGACTTCTTCTTTGATCCCTGTAGTCGAGTCAGACATATTGCCGCTCCTTCATATCGATAGATGTCGATGCGTCGCTAACCATATCAGTTGTATCGACATTCGTCAATATGTAGCTAGGATGCCGTCTATGAGTCTCAAGATCATTCAGAACTGTTGTGGACCCGTGCTGGTCGAACCGATAGCCTCGGACGAGGCCGAGGAGCTTGCGGCAGCTTTCAAGCTGCTGGCCGATCCCATCCGGCTTCGCATCTTGAGCCTGGTTGCCAACTCGCCGGGGGGTGAGATGTGTGGCTGTGAACTTCCCCAGATCACCGGTCGCAGTCAGCCGACGGTGAGCCATCATCTGTCGTTGCTCGCCGAAGCCGGGTTGCTTACGAGGGAACAGCGTGGAAAGTGGGCCTGGTTCAAGGTCGAGCGGGAGCGGGTGGCCGTCCTCCGGGATGCCCTGCAACTCAGTTAGGGGTCATCAGCTGGCCGGTTCCGCTTCGATGAAGGTGTCGTCGCTTCGCAGGATGAGGTTGCCTCGAGAGATGAACCATCTTGCGGCACCCGCCAGATTCGCGAGATGTTCCCCCTCCTGTTCCATGACGAAGCCGGGCGAATCGCATGTTATCTCGGTGACAGTGATGGACGCGATGCTGATGGCCTGGCCATCGTTGGCGTCGCGGACGCCTTCTTCGAACCCGTCGTAGGGGCCTTCGGTCTCGTAGGCGCCGGTGTAATCGTTGCAGCCGGTGAAGCCGGAGATCGTCCCGTCGCTTCCGAAACTGATCGTCACCTCGGTGCCGCCGACCAGGCCGGTAAGTGAGCCACTAGCCATCGTGTAGGTGGTAACGCTCCAATTCGTTCCCGCTAGCTCGGGTACATCGACTCCTGCCGGGGCTGTGGTCGCCACGGGAGCGACTGTGGCGGCGGGCGTTGGCGACGGCGGAGCTGCCGTCGTGACGGTGTCCGCAACATCGCTATCGGACCCTCCGCAAGCGGCGACAAGCACGGCGAACACAGCAGCACCGAACGCTACCCGAATCACGAAATCATTCCCCTTCTGACTCATGTCACCGAGGTTATCGGAAGGGCCGATGAAATGGGCGTCGTTCCGCGTTGGGTCAACCCGACCCGTTGTCGAAGATCCCGTTGAGATCTACTGCCGGCCTGCCTGACCAGCTGTACCCGAATGTGCCCTGCTCGGCTAGTTCGGTTGCCCCGGCGTAGAAAGCGCTGAAAGCGGCGCGCGACAGGCCAGAGCCGATGCTGACGCGTGCTGCTCCGAGTTCCTGAAGTCCTGCGACAGTCATCCCCGGTAGCGCCAGCACGTTGACCGGGATTGATACCGACTTGACGATGGTCGCAATGCTGCCGGCGTCGTCAATACCGGGTGCGTACACGACGTCGGCACCTGCTGCCGCAAAGGCCTGCAATCTGGCGATGGTGTCGCCGATGTCTCGACGTTCGTGGAGGAAGTTCTCCGAACGAGCGGTAAGCGTGAAGGGAAAACCGGCACCGCTGGCTGACTCGACTGCGGCAGCTACCCGGGCGACTGCAAGATCGAAGTCGTAGATCGGATCTTCGGGCCGTCCGGTGGCATCTTCGATCGAGCAACCAACGATTCCTGTGTCGGTTGCAGCCGCGATAGTGGCGGCCACCCCTGCCGGGTCATCGGAGAAACAGTTCTCGAGATCAGCGGACACCGGCAGGTCTGTGCTGGCCGCAATCATGGCGGCATGCTCCAATGTCCTGACTCGCCCCACGCCTCCATCGGGTTGGCCCTGAGAGTGGGCGAATCCAGCGCTCGTCGTGGCCAGTGCTTCGAAACCGAGGTGAGTTAGTAGGCGCGCCGTCCCCACATCCCATGGATTGGGGAGCACGAGGATCTTGTCGCGGACATGCATCTCGCGGAAGCGAGTTGCTTTGTCATGCAGAACTGCGGTCACGTCCACTTCAGCCCGCTCCGAGTGTGCCAGTAGGCGGCTGGATCTTCGGCCATCGGCGGTAGGTCCCGGAGTGTTACCGGGTCGACGTCGAGTGCAGCCAGATTTGACGCGAGATGCTCCACCGTGGCGGCCCCACTGATGACCGTGTCTACCCACGGTTGCGCCAGTATGGCGGCGATCGCGATGGTGTCGGCGTTGG
>JAYEIP010000060.1:0-3050 GCA_034660155.1 Actinomycetota bacterium
GTCAACAGAGTGTTATCTCGTTGCCATTTACCCTGTTCTCGCCGGTCAGGGCATGTTTCTGCAACTCCTCTAACCGGTCGATGCCGCCGGCGCAGATCCGCTATGACAGGGCTACTGACACTCTGCTGACAGGGTTACCGACAGGGTTGGACCGTTTCGCCTCGGTGAACCGATCCGGCCCGCAGCGATGAATGTCGCTCACAACCCTTGGCACAGAGTTGGCGGACCCTTGGCGCGGAGTTGGCGGATCCTTGGCATCGAGTCGAAGTGGCCCAGGTGAGCGGGTCGAGGAGCCACCGGCGAGATTTCTTCCGACTGATCGACGATGGTCAGCAAATCGTTGCAGCGCAAGGATCACCGGCTTTCCTGCCACTCCTCGGAAACTCGGTTGACAGGGTTCTTGACACTCTACTGACAGGGTTCTTGTCACTCTGCTGACAGGGTTGTCGCGTCTATTCCGTAGACATGACACCCACAACCGGCGACGGTCGCCGTGGAGACATGACCGGAAGCGGCGATCTCGATGGTGTCACCGGACGGTACTGGCCTCGACACCACGGGCACGCGGAAACACAAGCGCGTGACGAGTGCGACCCCGGAACCCCGCAATGGAGCGGAGAACACGAGATCCGGCCAACTCCGCGCCAAGGGTGCTCCCACACAATCCGTCACACGACCCAGATCCCGAGGAGGAACGCGATGACGAACCACCCCCGCCACCAGAACAGGCCCCGCGAATGCCGCATCCACGCCGTCACCGCGTTCGCGCACGAACCCTGTCAAATCACACACGCACGTGCAACTAGTTGCGGGTTGTGTACATGTGCACATCGCAGGTGGCGCTGATGGACCTGGATCGGGGCACGCTGGCGAGGATCGACCGCAAGCTCCTCGCCGGACTCGGCGACGACGAGGCGTACCGGACACTGCGGGTGCCGGCAATCGCGGCGAAGTGGTCGACGTGGAAGCGGTACTGCGATTCGGCCGGTGTCTCGATGGGCAGGGCTGTCACGATGCTCATTGATCGAGAGTTGCTCAGCGTGTTCGGTGACGTCGGCGTCGATGACTTGCCGGTGTTCACTCAACGCGCCACGGAACGCCTTGCGATCCGGGAGGCGAAGATCGCAGCCAGGGAACGTCAAGCAGAGACGCATGAAGCACGGATGCGCGAGTGGAGTGAGCACCTGCGACGCCGGGAGAATGAACTCGAAGCCCGAGAGAAACGGGCCGAACCCATGCCGACACTCGCATCAGGTCACTCGACGACTCGCACCAAGATCGGGCGCAACGAACGCTGCCCCTGCGGGTCAGACCTCAAGTACAAACACTGCCACGGCCTGGCCGGCCGCCATGCATAACAATCGGATACGCACTGGGATTGAAGATGCTGGCTGCGGACCGCTCTGGCCGAGCGGACGGTCAACTATCGCTTGGATACGGTGGTGGCTCCTGCCCGTCGCATGGTGCTCCCACGCCAATGTCAACGGTCTGTTCGTCGTTGCCACTCTTGACCGTGATTCGAATGCAGCGAGGTTCGTCAACCACGAACCCTCCCGGATACGCAACCCAACCCGAGCCGCCTTCGCAGCCTCCGTCCACGACCCGCTCCACCATCTGTGCAGGTGACCCCCATCCCATCGCAGCAGACCCCACGAGATCATCGGCGATACGCAACTCGAAGGAACGTCCCGCCATGACGACCAGACCAGTCTTCGCCCAGTAGCGCTCGATTGGCGGGGCCTTGTCATCCCGGTTCACCTGCAGCGCCGCTGGAGCCGACTCGCTGGTCGGTAGAGCCACAACGCCGAGGATGTCCGTGTAGCTGGACGGCAAATCCAGACTCGAGTCGATCATCGAGGAACACACCAACGTCGAAGTTCGTACCTCGGCGATGATCGTTCCCGGATCAGAGCTGGTACACGCGGTGAGAACCAGCAGCATCGTTCCGATCAGTAGATGTGTCCTTCTCATCGGCACCAGTATGACAGTCGATCCCGTCCGCACGACAGTCCAATCACACCGCTTCCGACCGCGCATATCGAAGCACCTATGAGCGGGCAGGGCAGTGCACATCGAGCCTTGTACAAGTGGCATTGTCGAGAAGGCTTGGTTGGCCTGCCCGAGCGGAAGTATCCAGACGTGCAGAAGCAATCATCCCCTTGTGTAGGTCAAAATTTTGACCTATACTGTTGACCATGAGCGATACACTTCCGTTCTCTGAAGTCAAGGCCCACCTTTCTGAACTTGCCGATCGGGTTGAACGCCAGCACGACCGCATCTTGGTCACTCGTAATGGACGACCGTCGTTCATCCTCCTGAGTCCAGATGACCTCGAGTCTCTCGAGGAAACCCTCGATATCCTCAAGGACGATGAACTGATGGAGTCTCTTCGGCGTTCGCGCAGGGATGCTGAGCAAGGCAAACGGGTCCTTCTCAAGGATCACGTCTGAGGCTGCTGCGTGTACGAGATCGAGATCACGGCTGAGGGTCTCCGTCATCTCAACAAGCTTCCTGAGAAGGTGCGCCACGCTGCACTGGAATCCATCTTCGGGCCGATCGCCGAGAACCCGAACCGGCTCGGCAAACCGCTGGTCGGTGAACTCGAGGGCCTGTGGTCGGCGCGACGTGGCGACTATCGCATCATCTACGAGATCTTCGAAGACGACCAGGTCGTTCTGATCCACCGTGTGCAGCACCGTAGAGACGCGTACCGGCCGCGCTGATCGCATTCGATCGCACGACTGTGCGCGCTCCGCGCGCGAAACGCTGAGAAACCGCGCGAAACAGTGAGAGGCGATGAGCACAAAACCCCCGGTCAGAGCACATATGGCCCGGTCAGAGGGGTGGGGGCGCGACGTTCGCAACGTAGGGGCCATGGGTTCAGGTCCCGTCACGTTCGCTGATCAGCAGCCCTTGCCGGAGTATCGTCGACGGGGACTTCGTCTTCGTGCAGGTGTACCAGGACCTCAACAACGGTGAGGCGCGGTGGATCACCACCGACCTGTTCGACACCGACGAAAATGACAAGATCGTCGAGCATTGGGACGTCA
>JAYEIP010000061.1:0-3021 GCA_034660155.1 Actinomycetota bacterium
CGGATCGGCGTTCCTACCGTCCTGCCGCAACAACGCATTCCGTTGCCGGAGGATCTTTTCATACTCACGTTGATCGGCGCCAACCGTTGGCACCAACTGGGCACCGAGATCGTCGAGATACTCCCGCCGTAGTGCCGGACCCCGTTTCACCAAATCGAGATCATCCGGCAAGAACGCGACCACCGGTGCTGTCATCGCCACATCACTGAGACGTCCGGGACGCTTGCCGTTCACGAGTACTTGCCGACGACCGCTCTTGGGGAGCTGCACAGCAATGTCGATTGATCCGTCACCATCACGGAACCCGCCCCGGATCACCGCTCTGTCGGCTCCGGAACGAATCAGAGACACATCCGGGGTCCGTCGGAACGACCTTTGCATCGACAGGTAGCCGATAGCTTCGAGTACGTTCGTCTTCCCCGCGCCATTGCTACCGATGAGTACGTTGGTCCCGGGATCCGGTTCGAACCGCAAGCTCTCATAACTGCGGTATTGGCTCAATTCCAACCAGCCGAGATGCACTTCCTACAGACGGACGGGCATCAACAAGTAGCGGAAGGCGTCATCGTCGGCTGCGGTCAGAAGACCGGGTTTCAGCGGGTTGATCGTCTCCAGTACCAGCTTCTCCGACTTCATCGCGGCAACACCATCCGTGAGGTACCGGGTATTGAAGGCAATGACCATATCCTCACCCTCGTATACGGCCTCGATGTACTCGGTTTCCCCGCCAACATCCTGCCGGGTAACACTCAGTTCAACGCCGCCGGATCCGAGAGTTAGCCGCACCGGAATGTGATCTTCCGCCACGAGGGATGCCCTCCCAACGGCCTCGAGCAGCGCATCCCTCCGGATCGTCAAACGGTTCGGGTACTCGTCTGGGAGTAACTGCCTGTAATTGGGGAAAGAGCTTTCGATAACCCGTGCGGTCATCTGTCCTCTGGGCGAAACAAATGTTCCCTCCCTCTCCCCAATTGCCAGCGAGACCTTGTCGGCACCGATGGTGCGCCCGATTTCCTTGAGCGCCCGGTACGGGATCAGGGTCGTATCGACCCCGGTCACTCCGGGAACGTCACGCACCGCTAAACGATACGAATCCGTAGCGACCAGACGAAGGTGGTCACTCTCGGTCTCGAAGAGCACTCCGGTCAGGGTGGGGCGACCATCGTCACTCGACGCGGCGATACCGACCTGATTTAACGCGGCGACGAGAGCTTCGCCTTCCATTTCAACACCGCTCTCGGCACTCTTCCCACCGACGTCTGGGTAATCGTTGGCATCGAACTCCCGCAGATTGAACCGGGGGCCATTCCCCGTGATCTCGACCTCACCGTCCTTGGCGGTGAACGACACGGCACCGGCCGGCAATTTGCGCACCGCCTCAGCGACGAGCTTGGCTGGTACCACCGTGCGGCCTTCCTCCAACACCTCCACCTCGAGTGAAGTTTCGACAGTTATCTCCGTGTCCGTTCCGGTGACTCGCAAGGTTCCGCCAGACACGTCGCACAACAGCCCCTGAAGGATCGGCAAAGCAGATCTAGTGCCGACTGCTCGACCTGCTCTGGTGAGCACGTCTGCCAGGTCATCTCGTTCAGCTCGGATACGCACAGTTGTTTTCCTCTTCTTCGACTCTTATAGATACAAAAGAGTAGCTGTAGTAGTAGGCCCTGTGGATAGTGGATAGGTTTGGTTTGGGCCTGAGTTCATTGGGGAATCCACTCCACAGGCGATGGGGACAAAAAGGAGGTTATCCGCAGGACTCCTCCTGGGTGATTCGGTGCTTGTGGAGAAAATCAAGTTCTCCTCAGATCATGGGACAAGGAGGTGACATCCTTGTAGACATCTGCATCGGACTGCATCAGGCCCTTGATCTTGTCAACCGCGTGCATCACCGTCGTGTGGTCACGACCGCCGAACTCCTTACCAATCTTGGGCAGTGAGAGATCGGTGTACTCCCGGCATAGGTACATGGCGATTTGTCGGAAGCGGGCAAGCGGTTGCCGCCGGCTTGGGCCGATCATGTCATCACGAGTGTGCCCGCCATAGGAGGCCACACGATTAATGATCTCATCACAAGTGAGAGGTTTGGCATCGAGTGTCGGTACGAGGTCACGCAATACCTCCTGAGCCATTTCGAGAGTGATTGTCTCGTGGGTCAGTGCCGCGTATGCAGTCACTCTCGTCAGGGCGCCCTCGAGCTCACGGATGTTGGTCATGACGTTTTCGGCGATGAAACCGAGTACGTCGGTTGGAACCGGCGCCGGGGCAAACTCTGCATTGCTGCGCAAGATGGCGAGCCGGGTTTCCACATCCGGAGTTTGAATGTCGGTTAGTAATCCCCACTCGAAACGACTCCGGAGCCGATCCTCGAGCGTGGTGAGATGCTTGGGATGACGGTCCGAGGTGATCACAAGTTGCTTGCCTGCCTCGTACAAGCTGTTGAAGGTGTGGAAGAATTCCTCGAGGATCTGTTCTTTTCCATCGAAGAACTGCACATCATCGAGCATGAGGAGATCGATGGTGCGATAGCGAGCTTTGAATTCGTCCATCCTCTTGCGGCGAATGCCATTGATGAACTCGTTGAAGAACTGTTCCGAAGTGACGTATCGGATGACCGCCGTCGGCGCCAGTTCACGATGGTGATGACCCACAGCATGCAACAAGTGGGTCTTGCCCAAGCCGGCATCAGCATAGATAAACAGAGGGTTGTACTGGCTACCGGGCTGCTCGGCAACGGCCATGGCGGCAGCGTTGGCAAACCGGTTCGATGAGCCCACGACGAAGTTATCGAAGGTGTACTTCGAGATCAAGCGAGACTCTCCGCCCACCGGTGAAGGCTGTTGTTGTGGTGGTAGGACTGGAGGTGCCGGTTCCTGGGAAGTAGCGGAGCCGGCCGGTTGGGAAACCGGCGCCTCAACTACCTCAAGGCGAACCTCGACGGTCGGGCCGTATGTCGCAGTACTAGCGCGGCGCAGCGCCGGCAGGTATCTGTCGCGCACCCAGGAGCGATGAAATTCGCTCGGT
>JAYEIP010000062.1:0-3015 GCA_034660155.1 Actinomycetota bacterium
CCGCGACCGTCAAATGTTGCCGATGTTGCTGCTCCTATTCCAACAAATCGTTGGCTTGGCGCGCCGACTCCAAGACCAGCAACACGTCTCCAACGTCTGGCTGTACCGGCACCCGAAACCGAGCGCGGCTGTGTCCGGGGCCCACCTTGATGCCTACGTCCCCAACCTCCAGAGTGGCAAAGACATGCTCATCGGTGACGTCGTCGCCGATGAACACCACAGCCGTTGCTCCCGACCTCGTGCGGAAGTCCTCGATGGCCGCGCCTTTGTCGGTGTCGGCGAATACAAACTCGACGACCATTTTGCCCTCCATTGCCCGTGCCCCCGCTGCCCGGCCGAGGGCACGCGCCTCAGCCACGGCTTCCGATCCCTCGGATGCGTTGCGGTAGTGGAATGCGACCCCGCTGGGTTTGAGTTCAACCTCGGCCCCGCGATGTCGCGCGGCAAGACGGTTCATGTCCTGACCGAGGGTGGAGGCCCGCGCTGCCAGCGCCGCGTCGACTGTTTGCACGGCTGCTTCGGCACCATGTGACCCAATCAGCGTCACTCCTGGAGGTGCCCCGGTGAGTCGGCGCAATGTGTCCAGGGATCTCCCCGACACAATCACCGCAAGTGTGTCTTGCAGCCGGCCGATCCTGACAAGCGTTGCCAGCGCTTGCTCGTCGGGAGTTGCCGCGGCGGGATTGTTCACAATGGGTGACAGGGTACCGTCGTAGTCACTGGCGACCAGCAGGACCCTCGTTTCCGCCACCGACTCGAGGACACTCTGGAGTGACCCGTCGATCATATATCTTCCAGCATGGCCAGACAGTCTCGAGCCCAGTCGAACACGGTCGAGCGACGAACCACTCTCCTTAGCTTCTGCATCCGCCTTCGGGCTTCGTCATCGCCCATCTCGGTAGCCGTCACCAGTGTTCGGGTGACCTCGTCGACGTCGTGGGGGTTGACCAACAACGCAGACCGTAGCTGTTCGGCGGCGCCGGCGAACTCACTCAGCACGAGAACACCGGGATGCCCTACCCGGGAAGCGACGTACTCCTTTGCCACCAGGTTCATGCCATCGCGCAACGGCGTAACAAGCATCACATCCGCCGCCACGTAGTAGGCAACGAGTTCCTCGAGATCAAGACTTCGATACAGGTATGACACCGGAGCCCAACCGGCCTCACCGTGGTCTCCATTGATGCGGCCTACCAGTTGCTCGATGTCCGTTCGCAGCTCCTGGTAGGCGGGCACGTTTTCGCGACTCGGCACTGCAACCTGAACAAACGCGTAGCGACGAGGCTCTCCCCGGGACCGTTCCAACAAACCGGCGAACGCCTTCAGGCGCAGGTCGATACCTTTGGTGTAATCGAGCCGGTCAACTCCAAGGAAGATATCGGTTGCATCTCCGAGTTCGCGGCGGAGTTCGACGGCTCTCTTTTGGACCGGTTCCGACCGTGCCAGCTGCTCGAAGTGGAGAGTATCGATGGCAATCGGAGCCGGTTGCAGGGTGATCGAGCGGCCTCTCCACGAAAGTTCACGGCGCGAGATCGAATCGGTGCCGCCAAAGCGACGCGCCGCCCGGGCGAAGTTCTGCACACTGGCTCTTGTTTGGAACGCCAGAACGTCCGCCCCCAGCAGCCCCTCAACAATCTGGCGCCGCCACGGCAGACGAGCGAACAGCTCGATTGGCGGAAACGGAATGTGGAGATAGAAGCCAATCGTGATGTCGGACCGCAGTGATCGCAGCATGCCGGGCACGAGTTGCAACTGGTAGTCCTGCACCCAGGCGATGTCATTCGGGAGCACGGCCTCTGCCGCATGGCGGGCGTACCGCGCATTGACGGCTTGATAGGCCTTCCAGTGATGGCGATGGAATTGTGGGGAGATGACCGCGTCGTGATAGAGCGGCCACAACGTGCCGTTGCAGAACCCGTAGTAGAAGTCGTCCACCTCGTCTTCCGAAAGCGGAACCGGGCGCTGCTCAATTCCATCATGTTCGAACACATCGGGTGCGCTCCCGGCATCGCCCGACCATCCAACCCAGGACCCGTTCACCTTCTGCAACACAGGTTCCAATGCACGAACGAGACCCCCCGGGCTTGTTACCCAGCGTCCGTCCTCCCGTGAGACCGGAAGCCTATTTGCCACCACTACGATGCGTTGTGTCACACCACTCACCTCAATCACTTCGAGCTTAATGCGCCGGTAGGACAAGCCTGATCTCTGCCGCGTCCGCGGGCAGCGCCCACACAAGAGAGCTTCTGTCGTCATCGCAAGCCTGATGTGCAGCGGCGACCCGTGGTTTCGATTGCGGAGTTCCCGGTCTTCACGCCGACCACTACGCGCTTTGAGTACTTCCGTGAATGTTGAGCAACCCGTCCGGTATCGTGGCGCACCATCGGACAAGGCGGCGTGGCCATGAGCAACTCAGATGCAGCAGGAATGCCCGACGGGCGCGACGGCCTGCGGCGCATGGGATGGGTGTCACTCCCCTACTCATGCGTGGGATTGATCAGAAAGACCGGAGTGGGGAACAGCAAGACCGTTTGGTCGTGGTTGATCCTCATGCCCTGGTCGTCAGACGCCAAGCAGTGGATCGACGGAACAGAGGTAGTGAACGCCTCGACCCTGACCGAGGACCAGGAACGCGAGCAGATCCTGGACAAGATGCGGGCCATGCTGGACGAGCGCTACGGCGAGGCCGTCGGGAACCGCGCCGTCGACGATCTGATCCGGCGGCTCCAAGAAGAGGGCTGATCCGAGCCAGAGTCCTGGCCCCCATATCTTTGGCTCCCATCTCGCCTGAGCCAGAGTCCACTGAAGGCTGGTATTAGGGTTTTCGCCCGATCTGCCGATCTATCCGTAGCAATAGGTCTTCGCATTCTGGAGACGACATGCCGCACAAAAACACCCCCTTGGGGGACAAAAATCCTCCTCATCGAGATCATTCCCGTCTCCATCAAGTCCTCGTCAACCTCCTCACGAATGCCGTCCGCTATGGGCAGGGAGAGATTCACGTCCTAGCCCACA
>JAYEIP010000063.1:0-14500 GCA_034660155.1 Actinomycetota bacterium
GCAGCGGCGGGTTTGCCGACACTGAGATTGAGGACAGCGCGTTTGGCGTCATCAGCAAGGGAGTCGCCCCGACCCTCGAACCGCTGGGTTTCGGGGATTGGGAGCAAGCAGGCTCACTGTTGTCGGGCTTTGTCGCCAAAGAGGTCGTCGTGAGCACGATGGCGCAGTTGTACGCGGTGGACGGGAGCACAGCGGAGCCGGCCAGCAGTGGGTTCCTGGACGACCTCGGCGAAGTGGGTAGCCGCTTCATCCAGGCTGGAGGCGACACCCTCCGGACCATTCCCGCGGTCGTGGGCCTCGATTTCATAGACATCGAAGACCAGGTGCCGACGGCGATGGAGACCGCCGTCCGGAGCTCGTTCGATGAGAGCAGCAACGGTAACGGTCGCCTGGCCGCTCTAGCCTTCATGGTGTTCGTGCTGCTCTACACCCCGTGCCTGGCAGCCGTGGGTGCTTTCCGCCAAGAGTTCGGCACACGCTGGATGTGGGTGAGCGTCATCGGCCAATCGGTGATTGCGTGGCTCGGTGCATTCGTTGTGTATCAGGGTGGGAGATTGGTCGGTCTCGGATGAAGCTGGCAACGCTGGTTACCGAGATAGAGGGGTCCCGCGGTCCGGTCACGGGGATCGAGCTGGCGCTTCGTCTCGGTATCCAGCCTGCCGAGATCGCGGCGATGCTGGCGGCTCTGCGGGCATCGGGCCGGCTCGGCCCCGAGGTGCGATCCGAGCCTGCGCCCGCCGACTGTTCCTCCGCAGGTGCCTGTTCGCTGCCTTGTCCCGGCCCGGGAGACTGTCCGTTGGTGATCGATGTGAGCGTCAGTGGTCTCGAGATCAAGAACCGGTAGCAGGCGGGACCGTCTCCCTTCCAGGGGGCATATTCTTAGAGACAACTTTGATCAGGTTGCCATCGGGTGACACAATGGACCTATGCGATAAGAGGAGTTCTCATGGCGCAACGTTCTCCGTTTCCCCCGGTCGGTTTTCTCATCCTTGGCGTGCTGAGCCTTGGGGCGGCGGCCCTGTTTCTTATTCGAGCAGCGATCGTGGAGGGCACCGCGGAACGGATCTGGTCGGCAGTCGTGTTCGCGGGCCTCGGAGTCTTCTGGGTTGTCGCCTACTGGTCCGACCACCGGCGTCCTGCTAGCTAGCTCGGCGTGAGCGAGGCATCGTTACCGAGGTAACAACCCGTCGATGAGTTGAGGGATCAGCGCCTCATTGGTCTTGTCGACATCGATCGTCCCGGTCTGGACGAGTTGGAAAAGAGCGACCATGTTCACGGCACCCATCAGCGCGATGGCCGCTGTGTTGACATCGGGGATTACGAGCTCGCCCTTTGCCTTGCCCTCGATGAGGAGCTCGCGGAACGGAGCCAGCATCAGTCGGTCGGCTCCGTTGACGACGTCTTCGTACTTGCCGGCTTCCTTGATGGCTCCGGGCATTTCGGTGCACAGCGTCGGATGCTCTGCCATCGCTTCCATCACCGAGGTCAAGGTGCGTTCGAGCCGTTCGACGACCGAGCCTTCGGATGCGATCGCCTTCTGTACGGCTACTGAGGCCCGATTGAGTTTGTCGGACAGGAAGAACCCGATGAGGTCATCTTTGCCTGAGAAGTAGTAGTAGAGGGTGGCGCGGGGGACCCCTGCCATTTGCGCGATGTCATCGATACCCACGTCGAAGTTGGTTCCGGAGAGCTGGTTCGACGCATCGAGCAATTTCTGGGCGAGATCCTCAGGGAGTTTTTTCATAATGAATCCTTGGCGTTTTGGCCTATCCCAGCTTGTCCCTCCCACATTACTTGAGAATTATGTCTGGATGTTGGAATAGACTCGTGTCTAAAGTTGTACCTATGTCTATACCAACGTTAAGACGGGGATCAAGATTCCTGCTCTCCTGAGGAGGGGACCCATGAAAACTTCTACCAAGGGCTCGATTGAGAGTCCCATCGCCACCGTCAACAAATGGCTGGTGCTTGCCGTGATGTCGGTTGGCACTTTGATCATCTTCCTCGACAACACGGTCGTGAATACCGCCTTGCCGACCATATCCATCGACCTGGGGGCATCTACGTCGACGCTGCAATGGATCGTCGATAGTTACGTCCTGGTGCTCGCCGGCTTACTTCTGATCGGCGGTTCAATGGGCGACCGGTTCGGTCGCAAGCGCTGGATGATCGTGGGGTTGATCATCTTTGGAGGAGGCGCGGTTGGTGCCGCACTTGCCACCTCGGGATCGCAGCTGATCTTGTTCCGGGGTGTGCAGGGACTTGGTGCCGCATTCGTGTTGCCGGCGACCCTCTCCATCATCACCAACGTGTTCCCGCGTGACGAGCGAGCCAAAGCAATCGCAATCTGGACTGCCGTCGGTGCTCTCGGGATCGGTCTAGGACCGGTTCTTGGTGGGTACCTCGTCGACACGTTCAACTGGTCATCGGTCTTCTGGATGCACATCCCGGTAGTTGCGCTTGGTCTCGCCGGTATGGCCCTTGTCCCGGAATCTCGTGACGAGCGCGATCTCGGCCTTGATGTCCCGGGAGCGTTCCTTGGAACGACCGGGCTGATCGCCCTGGTCTTTGGGATCATCCAGGGATCCGAAGCGGGATGGACGTCCCCTGTGATCCTCGGTTCATTCGGCTTGGCCATCGGGCTTCTTACCGCCTTTGCCCGGGTGGAGCTGCGCTCGGACCATCCGATGCTGCCACTCCATTTCTTTCGGCAGAAGGATTTCACCGGTGCAGTGCTGGCCATCGGCCTAATCCTGTTCGGCATGTTGGTGACGTTCTTCTTCCTGACGCAATACTTCCAGATAGTCCAGGGCCGCTCGGCGTTCGCAGCCGGACTGCTAATCGTGCCGACATCGCTGGCGATGATGCTCGCCGCGCCGTTGTCGGGGCAACTGGTCAACAAGATCGGACCGCGCTACCTGGTGCTGGCAATGGCAGTAGCCATGGTGACCGGGGTCTTCATGCTCACATCGCTGGAGGTTGACTCGTCCGCATTGAGCGCAATCATCCCGCTCTCGATATTCGGGTTCGGAGCAGGGTTGGGGATGCCCGCCCTCACCGACACCGTGATGGCATCCGTTCCGGAAGCTGATGCCGGAATCGGCTCCGCGGTCAACGATGTGAGTCGGGAACTCGGTGGTGCGCTGGGTATCGCCACCATTGGAAGCATCGTCTCGTCTGTGTACCGATCGAACATTGGCGACCAGCTCGTAGGCGTGCCTGCCGACGTTGCCGAGCTTGCCTCTGAGAGTGTTGGTGTTGCCGCCATAACTGCCCAGCAGCTCCCCGGCGAGCTTGGAGCGGGAGTGCTCGAAGCAGCCAACGAGGCGTTTGTCAGCGCGATGACCACGGGCTTTCAAATCTCGGCTGTGATCCTGCTGGGAGCCGTCGTTATTGCCTTCACCCTCATCCCACGTCGGATGCGGCTGGAACAAGCCGGCGACTTTGCCGAAGAGCCCGACTCCTCCGGTATTGGAGGGGTCATGCCCCTTCCGGAGCCGACAGCTGCATAGACGCGGTTCGCAAGCTGAGGGGTCTCGCCACGGCGGGACCCCTTTCGCTCCGTCTAGAGCGCGGCCAACGCCTGATCGAGATCGGCCAGAAGATCATCGATGTGCTCGATACCGGCGGAGTAGCGGACCAGACCCTCAGGGATGCCGAGTTCGGCGCGCTCCTCGACACTGCATTCGACATGGCTGGTCGTGGCCGGGGGGCCGATGGTCGTCTCAACAGACCCGAGGTTGGCCGCCCGGTGGGCGAGCTGCATCTCAGGGAGGAATCTCCGGACCGCATCGAGGTCCCCATGCAGCGCAAAGCTCAGCATCCCGCCAAAGCCCGACATCTGTCGTTTCGCCACATCATGCTGGGGGTGGCTCTCCAGGCCGGGGTAGTTGACCACACTCACCTTGGGGTGCGACCCGAGGAAATCTGCCACAGCCTGGGCGTTCTCGGCCTGGCGCTCCACCCGCAGATGGAGGGTCTTCATTCCACGCAACAACAGGTATGCCGCCATCGGATCGAGTGTGGCCCCGTTGATCTCGCGGTAGTGATAGATGGTGTCGATGAGATCGGCCCGTCCGGCAACGATTCCACCGAGGGCATCGGCATGTCCTCCGAGGAATTTGGTGGCGCTGTGCACCACCAGGTCGGCTCCGAGGGTGAGCGGGAGCTGGTTGATCGGCGTGGCGAAGGTGTTGTCGACAACCACGATCGCGTCCTGGTTATGGCCGGCTGCGATCAGCCTCGGCAGGTCGAGCACCTTGAGCGTCGGGTTGGTTGGCGTCTCCAGGTACAAGAGATCGCAGCCGGTGGCGACCGCACTCTCGATCGCATCGAAATCGGTGGTGTCGATGAGTTCAACGTCGATGCCGAGGGTGGGGAGGAACTCGGTGAAGATCTTGCTGGTGCCGCCGTAAGTGTCCTTGACCGACACCACCCTCATCCCGGGCCGGAGCAACGCATGCAGTGTGCTCGAGATCGCCGCCATTCCGGTGGAGGCTGAGGTGGCTGCTTCTGCGTGCTCCAGCTGACGCAATTTCTCCTCGAAGACGGCGACAGTGGGGTTGGTGTTGCGGCCGTAGATGTGGCCTTCGCTCTCGCCGAGGGCTACCGACTGCCACTCCTCGAAGTTGTCGTAACCAAATGACACGCTATGAACGACCGGCACCTGGGTGGCGCGCTCCACCAGGTAGCGGTCTTCGCCTCCCCATACAGAGACGGTGGCGGGGTTAACTGGGGGTCTGTCGGAAGCGCTCATGACAAGCACGTTACCGAAACGACAAGGCCGAGTCGCCTAAACAGTCTTAGTGATCTTGGTCAGGCCGCGTGGTTTGTCCGTGTCAAGGCCCTTGATCGTCCCAAGGTGATACGTGAAGAGCTGTGCACCCACGATTGCCACCAACGGGCTAACCCACTCGGGCATCTGGTCGGGGAGCGGGATCCCATAACGGGCCGCTTCGATCGCCTCGCTTCGATTGGAGATGACGACGCTGCGGCTGCGCCTACTAGTCGTTAGATCTGTCAACAATTCGAGCATGTCACCGAATAGAGGACCTTCTGGCGCCACGGCGAGGATCGGGAAGCCGGGTTCGACTACAGCGATCGGACCGTGACGGAAGTCGGCCGTCGAGTAGGGGTGGGCCAACGCATAAGTGACTTCCTGGACCTTCAAAGCCCACTCGTAAGCGGTCGAGTGGTTGAAGCCACGGCCCAGGACGGCACAGGCTCGCATGTCCGCGAAATCGGCAGCGATGTCCGCGATCAGTTGCTGCTCGCCGAGAACCATTTCGACATATCCCGGGGCTTTCAGAAGTTCTTCGCCGCTCTGTTCCGGGTTCATTGCCGCCGACAGCATTCCAACCGCTAGGAGCTGGGCGGTGTAGGTCTTGGTGGCCGCAACAGCGAGCTCCTCCCCGGCCTTGATGTCGATCACCATGTCTGCTTGAGCGGCGAGGGGTGAGTCCGGCTCGTTGGTGATGGCCAGGGTGGGTCGGCCCTGGGCCCGCCCCTCTTTCATCACCGCGACTAGATCGGGTGATTCGCCCGACTGTGAGATCCCAACGACGAGAGCGTCATCCAGCCGTGGGGGGGTCCCGTAGCTGGTGAACAAGGAGGGCGCGGCCAGGGCAATTGGGATGCCATTGTGTGCTGCCCACAGATATTTTGCATAACGGGCGGCGTTGTCGGAAGTCCCCCGTGCCGCTATCAGCGCATAACTGAAGTCGAGCGAGTTCAGTTTCCTCGCCACGTCTTCGATGGGCTCGTGGTTGGCCGTCAACGCGTTCCGGAAGACATCGGGTTGCGCCAGGATCTCGGAGCGGAGGGTCATCTCAAACCGACTTCGACGGAAGCGTCACGCGATCGATCCGTGCGGTTATGTCCGTCTGAAGTCGGTCCAAATGGTCAAGGACATGTTGTGCGGGATCGAGCGTCTTGTCAGAAATCACGGGAGTGAGATCCATGGCATAGATGAGTGCTTGGGCGGCGTCGACGGCGTGGCTCTCCGAGAATGTGGCGTGTGCCAGGCGTCGGCCCTCTGTTGCCAGGTCGTAACGTTTCCCTCCCGAAACCTGCGAGTCGTAGACACCCATCAATGCCGCGGCGAGATTGCCGTGGTCCGTGACGTCGAACGCCACCTTGTCGGCGTCGGCCATCCAGTCGAGGTCTCGCCAAACTTCACACCCGTACAAAGCAGTGGGACGATCTTCTGGATCGAGCCGTCTGATCGCCTCGATCGTTCGCAGCGCCACTGCGACATGAGTGTCATGTTTGTCGGCGAGGTTGTGGGTGTAGACCACCTCGGGGTGGGCGGCCCCGATGATCGTGGTCAACTCCTCGATGAGGATCGTTTCGTCAGGGTCCTTGGCGACGCTGCTGGGGTAGTCGAGGAGGAGGGCTGCGGTGTAGTCACCGACGACGGCTGCCTTCGTTTCCTCCACGTTCCGAACCTCTCGCATCTGCTCGTCTGTGTATTCGGCGTAGAGTTCCCCGCGGGGGCTACCGGCACCATCGGTCACGGTTACGCCGAGGAACCACCCGTCCGTACGTCCGAAGCAGTCCATGATGCCGTGGTGGGCCATGATCGGGATGTCGTCTTGGTGAGCTCCGATGGCCATATGGGTGGTGCGCCCGATCGACTCTCCCGGTGGCGTGTCATCGGGGACGAAGATCTGAGCACCGCTGTTGCTGAGTTGCATCAGGCTTCCTTTCGGACCAATTGGGGAAGGCTGGCGGCAGCGACCGACTGCCCGACCCGCTTCATCCGCTCGTCTGGAACATGGAGCTCGAGGTTGATCTCGGGGAATTCGGAGTCGAGAGTCTCCCGCGCCCGACTGACAATGATCTCGCCGCCCTCGCCCGACGTCACCCGACCCAACACCAACACGTGCTCGAAATCGTAGAAGTCCCGGTAGTGAGCGAGCGTGTATCCGAGCCAGACGCCGATGGTCTCGTAAATGGCCGGGACCCGCTGGTCTCCTTCAGTCATCATTCTCTGGACGACTTGCAGCTTCTGCGCGGGTGTGGCGTTGTCGTCTAGATCGATTCCGGCGCGGGTCGCAAGACGGATTACCCCTGTCTGGCAGAAGTACTGCACTCCACAGCCCACGTCACCGGACCACTCGTCAATGGGCGCATCCGGCTGATAGTCGATGGGGGTGAAGGCCAACTCGTTGAGCCATCTGGTGATGGTCCCGTCGGAGGTGACGTAACCTGCCGCCTCGCTGGACCCCATCGCGATGCCAAGCACCGCGTTGGCTCCGAGGCTCATAGAACCCGCCAGCGCGGTGACCTCGCCGTCGTTGACAACATTGAGTGGTACGCCCCACTCTTTGCCGATGTTGATGAACATTTCGGAAGCTTGCGAGTCGAAATCGCTACGCGACAGTCCGCGGAAGAGCGAGGCAACACGAACCCGATCATCGATCCACACCCCGGCGGAACTGCCGCCGATGGCCTCTACGGACGGGAGATGCTCGGCTGCCTTGCGAAGCCCGGCGGTGACAAGGTCGTAGTGGTATGCCAGATCGGAGGCGTCCTTGGGATGCCAGGGGAACTCGTCCGCAAAAACCGGTTGACCATCGATTACGGCGCTGATCTTGTAGTCGCTGGCACCCAGGTCGAATCCGATCCGGTTGCCGTCGAGATGTCGTCCCAGCGACACCGTAGGCTCATCTGACTCCGGGACTTCGTCGACAAGTTTCACGCTGAAGGGGGTTTCGTATACCCGGCTCATGAATTCCACGTCGAAAGCGCGGGCGCCATTGGGCGAATAGACCCGTTGGAGGTACTCGGCAACGTTGTTTGGCCCGGTCACGAGAACCGAGCTCGCTCCGCGTTGCCAAAGAAGAAACTTCAACAAGCGCTCGGCGTACGGCAGGTTGTCGGCTGCCCGGGGAGAGTCGTCGGAGTGCACGATGGTCTCGTAGGTCGAGATTGCACCTCCGGGCCGCTGCAATCCGATCCGCAAATCAGCAATGCTCACAGACCGGCTAACAGCTTCGCGAAACGCCCGGTTGGCAAGGATGGCGGGCCGGAACCCGGGGTCCAGAGGTGGAAGAACGGCGGGAACAGCATGCATGATGGATGGGGTGGCCATCAGACAACTCCCAGTTCCTGACTGACGACGAGGGCTGCCGCCCCCATGCGAACTGCCCTTTCACCGGTATGGCCAAAACACAGCTCGAGCTTATCGGCGAGTGCGGGAAGGACGGCGCGGTCGATCTCAGATCGCAGTCGGTCGAGTAAGGGGTCACCCAATCGGGCGATGATCCCGGTGATCACCACGCGATGTATGTCGAGGATGGCAACGGTTGTCGACAGGACCCTGCCAAGGTTGACCGCGGCCTCGTCGAGGGTTGCCAACACTGCCGGGTCGCGGCTTGTGGCCGCCTGGGAAAGGCGTTCGCGACGCGTTGCATCGACTCCCGGCAAATGAGCCTCGAGCGCGTCAACCAGTCGTGGGACCGACGCTGTCGTTTCGAGGCATCCGTTCTTACCGCAATAGCAGCGGAGACCGGCGGGGTTCACAACTACGTGTCCGATCTCACCCGCGGCCGAGTCCTCGCCTCGGTGGATGCGGCCGTCGAGAAGTACCCCGGCTCCGATGCCGTTACCGACTTTGACCACCAGCAGGTTCTCTGCGTTGTGATTGCCAAAGGAGTACTCGGCGAGCGCGGCGGCCCTGCTGTTATTGATTATGTGGACCGGCACGGAGTACCGGTCGGCAAGGAAAGCGCCGAGCGGTACGTTGTGCCAGTCGAGGTAGGAGGCCTCGACCACGGTGCCGTCGTCATCCACGACACCCGGGGTGCCGATGCCGATGCCGAGCGGCGGTGCCGGAGTCTCTGCAAGTAACTCGTCGATCAAGTCGATCAGTTGGTCGATACCGGTTGGCCCTTGTACGTCTGTCCCGGAGCGTGCGGTGCGGTATTCCGCCGTGCCCGCGAGGTCGAGCAGGGACCCGACCCTTTCTCCGTCGCTGAGGTCGATGGCGATGATGCTGCGAGCACCGGCATTGAGACCGTAGAGGGTGGGGGGCTTGCCGCCTCCCGAGGGCCCGGTACCCAATTTGGCTACGAGCCCGTCATCCTCGAGTTCCGCTACCAGGTCGGAGACGGTTGCGGCCGTCAATCCAGTGGCGCGCGCGATATTGGCCCGGCTGGTCGATCCCTCGGCGACGATGCACTGGAGGACGAGGCGCCGGTTCTGTTTGCGTTGATCGTGACGGGTCGCTTTGCGTTGGACCCTGAGCCTTGCAGCGATTTGCGGTACCTTCCCAAACTAACTATGTTTATCAAACATACTAAGTTTACCAGGGGTGAGCAAATCACCGCTGGTGAACCAAACAGAACTGTTCGTGCCTCTGGCGAACGGTTCTTCACACCCTGGGTACTAACCCTTTTTTGTCGAACGAGGAGAGAAGGGAAGCATGAAGAGAGTCAAATGGGCTGCCATATTGCTCGCCTTTGCCATGGTTGTAGCGGCCTGTGGCGGAGACGACGATGAGGTTGCCGACACCACCGCCGCCGGTGGCGATGAACCTGTTGCGGAAACTGCCGACATTGTCAATCTGACTATTGAGAGCTGGCGCAACGATGACCTTGCGATCTGGCAGGACACGATCATCCCGGCGTTCGAAGCCGATAACCCCAGAATCAAGGTGACCTTTGCTCCGACGGCCCCTGCCGAGTACAACGGTGTGCTGCAGACCAGGCTGGAGGGTGGCACCGCAGGCGACCTCATCACCTGCCGTCCCTTCGATGCATCGCTTGAGTTGTTTGACCAGGGTTTCCTCGGGTCGCTCAACGATCTGGGCGGCATGGCCAACTTCGGTGATGTGGCCAAGAGTGCCTGGATAACCGATGATGGCTCGGACGTGTTCTGTGTCCCCATGGCATCGGTCATCCACGGCTTCATCTACAACGTGGATGCCTTCAACGAACTCGGCCTGTCAATTCCAGAAACCGAAGATGAGTTCTTTGTGGCGCTCGACGCCATCAAGGCCGACGGCACCTATGAGGGTCTGGCCATGGGCTCGGCCGACCAATGGGAAGCTGCCACGATGGGCTTCCAGAACATCGGCCCCAACTACTGGGACGGTGAGACTGGACGACTCGGTTTGATCGACGGCACTGAGAAATTGACTGACGCGGCTTATGTCGACACGTTGACCTCGCTGGCTCGATGGGCCGACTACATGCCGGGCGGCTTCGAAGCGATCTCGTATCCGGACTCGCAGAACCTGTTCACCCTGGGCCGGGCGGCTATCTATCCGTCAGGTTCGTGGGAGATCTCATTGTTCAACGAGCAGGCCGACTTCGAGATGGGTGCGTTCAAGCCACCGGTGCAGAATGCCGGCGACACCTGCTACATCTCGGACCATACCGACATCGCGCTGGGCATGAATGCGGCAACGCCTAATGCTGCCGAGGCGAAGGTATTCCTCGACTGGGTGGCTTCTACCGATTTTGCGTCGCTGTATGCCAATGCCCTGCCGGGATTCTTCAGCCTGTCGAATGAGCCGGTTTCGCTCGACGACCCGCTCGCTCAGGAGTTCGTCTCCTGGCGCGGCGAGTGTGAGTCGACGATTCGGAACTCCTATCAGATCCTTTCCCGCGGCGAGCCAAACCTCGAGAACGAGATGTGGGCCGTCAGCGCCTCGGTGCTGAACGGAACACTGTCTCCTGAGGACGCGGCGACTCGTCTCCAAGAAGGACTCGATACCTGGTACACCCCGTAACAAGGAGCCCGCTGAGCAACACATGTCATCCGTCTCAACGACCAGATCATCACCACTCGCGGCGTCCTCGGCTCCGCCATTCCCAAAGAGGAGTGGCGAAACCTCGTCCTTGCGACTGGCGCGCCTGATCGTTGATCCAGACAGCGGCATTACTCAGCAGACTCCTAGAGTCGCTGTATGACTCAAACGACCGTCGAACCAACGGTCAAGAAGACGACCGGGGGACCCGCCAAACGCCGGCGGATCCCCCGGCACGTCTTCGTCTTTTTGGCACCGGCCGTGATGATCTACACGGTGTTCATGGTGTATCCGCTGCTCGACTCGATGCGGCTCAGCCTGCTCTCCGACGAGGGCGCATTCGTCGGGCTGGAAAACATTCGAGAGCTGTTCCCCGGTGGCAGTCTTTCCTCCCAATTCTGGAAGGCCCTCGGCAACAATTTCATCTTCTTTGGTTTCCACTTCCTTGTGCAGAATCCCGTCGGACTGCTGATTGCGGTTCTGCTGACCCAGCAGGGGCTCCGTGGCCGGGGCGTCTATCGGACCCTGATCTTTGGGCCGGCACTGCTTTCGGTTGTGATTGTCGGGTTCATCTGGCAGCTCATCTTGTCTCCGCTGTGGGGGATCATCGAGACTCCGCTCCTGGGCAAGACCAACACCGCACTCCCAACCCTTTCGCTTATGTCGGTGTGGCAGTACGTCGGCATCCCGATGATGTTCTTCTACGCAACGCTGGTTGCGATCCCGGACGATCTGCTGGAGGCTGCCCGGGTTGATGGGGCCAGCGGTTGGAAGATCTTTTGGAAGATCACCTTTCCGTTGTTGCTCCCCATGATCGGCATCATCTCGATCATCACCTATATCGCCAATCTCAATGCTTTTGACCTTATCTACAGTGTGCAGGGAGCGCTTGCCGGACCCGAGTTCTCGACCGACATCATGGGGACCCTGTTCTATCGGAGCTTCTTCGGGCACCAGCTACAGATCGGATCGACCGCAGCGGGGGCGACGGTCGCCACCGCCATGTTTGTGGTCATTCTGATCGGAGTGCTCGTCTACCTCTTTGGATTCCAACGTCGAGTCACTACGTACGAGCTATGACAACACCCACCGCCACCCGCAAGAATCGTGTCGCCGGCCGCAAGAAGCCGCGGGCATCGATCGTCGGTATCCACATCGCCCTGATCATCTACACCATGGTCGCCATGGGACCGCTGCTGATGATCGTGATGAACTCGCTGAAATCGCGGCGGGCGATCTTTGACTCGCCGTTCGCCCTGCCGACATCGGAGACGTTTAGCCTCAAGGGCTACGAGACGGTGTTCGAGCGCGCCGCGTTCGAGCGGTACTTCTTCAACAGCATGGTTTTGACTGTTGTCACGGTGCTCGCTGTTGTCTTGTTCGGAGCGATGGCAGCGCATGCCCTGGCTGAGTACCGGTTCCCCGGTAACACTCTGATGGGTCTCTACCTGGCGGTGGGGGTCATGATCCCGATCCGTCTTGGGACCGTGTCCATTCTCAAGCTGATGGTGAATCTGAACCTGGTCAACACGCTTGCTGCACTGATCCTGGTGTACACGGCGATGGGTCTGCCACTCGCCGTCTTCATCCTGAGCCAGTTCTTTAGACAAGTGCCGCGCGACCTGAAAGATGCCGCCCGGATCGACGGCGCCGGTGAGTACCGGATCTTCTGGCTGGCGATGCCGCTCATCCGCCCCGGCCTGGCGGCAGTTGCGGTGTTCACGATGCTGCCGGTGTGGAATGACCTGTGGTTCCCCCTCATCCTCGCCCCCGGCGAGTCGACCAAGACGGTCACCCTGGGTGCCCAGGTGTTTCTTGGGCAATTTGTCTCCGATTGGCCTGCCGTACTGGCGGCCCTCACGCTGGCAATGGTTCCGGTGCTGATCTTGTACGTGATCTTCTCTCGTCAAATGCTGCAGGGCATCATGTCGGGAGCAATCAAGTGACGCTCCGGGTTGGTCTGGTCGGAGCCGGCAATATGGCGGCGACGCACGCCACCGGATGGGTCGCTGCCGGCGACCGGGTAACCGCGGTCCTCGGCACGGGGACGAGCCGGGCCTTGGGGTTTGCGGCGGACCTAGGAGCGGAGGTATTCAACGACCTTGATGGCTTGCTCGACGTCGTTGACGTTGTGGATGTCTGCAGCCCCACCCACACCCACCTGGATTACGTGCGAGCCGCGGCCGCTCGCGGCATACCCATTGTGTGCGAGAAACCTCTTGCCCGGACGACCGCCGATGCCCGGGAGGCAGTTGCCATTTGTGAGAAGGCTGGTATCCCATTGCTGCTAGCGCACGTCGTGCGGTTCTTCCCTGAGTACGCCGCGGCCCGGGAGCGTGTGATCGCTGGTGACATAGGCGACGTCGCCATCATGCGGCTCGATCGATCCACCTACTTTCCAATGGGCGATGGTTCCTGGTTTAGTGACCCGGAGAAGTCGGGTGGAGTGGTGCTCGACCTGATGATCCATGATGTCGACTACGCCCGGTGGGTTGTCGGTGACGTGACCCGGGTCTATGCCCGTAGGGCCGAGCCGCCAGGTTCGGGTGGCCATGTGCTGGCAACGCTTCGTCATGCCGGCGGTGCATTGACTCATGTGCAGGGCTCATGGGCATTCCCGAAAGGTTCCTTCCGGACCTCTCTTGAGATCGCCGGGTCGGATGGCTTGATCACGTTGCACTCCAGCGAGCCTTTCCAGGCAATCACCGCCGACCAGGACGATGTGGCGGCCGTTCCCCAACCGCCGACAACACTTGCCGAGTCACCGTATGTGACCCAGCTGCGGCACTTTTCAGCAGTCCTTCACGGCCAGGTTGAACCTATCGTGACCGCCGCCGATGGGGCAGCGGCGGTGGAGGTCTGCGAGGCGATTGCGAGGTCGATCAACACTGATCGAGCGATCGGGATAGGACAGGTCACATGAGGGCGGGCATCTTTGGGGTCGGGCATGTGCACTCGGAATCGTACGTCGACAATCTGCGAGCATCCCTAGATGTCGAGTTCGTCGGGGCCGCGGATACCGATAGCGAGGTGCTCGCCGGTTGGATCACGCGGCACGATGCCGCCGGCTACGACTCTGACGACGAGTTGATTGCTGCTGGTGTTGATATCGGTGTGGTCTGCTCCCCGACCAATGCTCACCTGGCCACCGTGGAGAGACTGGCTGCGGCCGGCATTCATGTCCTGTGTGAGAAGCCTTTGGCGACGAACACCGAGGATGCGCGACGGATTGTTGAGGTGTGTGCGGCGGCGGGAGTCAAGCTGATGACGGCTTTCCCGATGCGATTTAGCCCTTCGCTTACGACCGGTGCCGAGTGGGTCAAGCAAGGACGAATCGGGCAGGTGTTGGCGATCAGCGGCACCAACCGTGGTCATCTCCCTACCGACTATGCGCCCTGGTTCGCGGATCCGGTGCTTGCCGGTGGTGGCGCAGTCATGGACCACGCCGTCCACCTAACCGACATCATGCGGTGGTGGCTCGGCACCGAGCCGGACAAAGTGTTCGCCGAAACCAACAAGGTTCTCCATCCGGAGTTGGACGTTGAGACCGGGGGGTTGTTGACAATCGGTTTTGGTGATGGGGTGTTCGCCACAATCGATTGTTCCTGGAGCCGTCCGGCCAACTTTCCGACCTGGGGTGGGTTGGAGGTTGAGGTCGTCGGCACCGAAGGAGTGTTCACAATCGATGCATTCGCCCAGCGCTTCGATATGTGGTCGCACGGGCAGACCTCGTGGGTCGATTGG
>JAYEIP010000064.1:0-14376 GCA_034660155.1 Actinomycetota bacterium
GCAATGACCATCGCGTCAATGTCACCGATCATCGCTTCGGTGTCGGAGACCACCCTCCCCCCGATATCGGCGGCAACGGCAAGGGCACGGTCTACGAGAGGATCCGTGACGACGATCTCGGTTACCTCGGCGTGGTCCGCAAGGGTGCGGCCGTGAAAAACGCCGATACGACCCGCACCAACAAGGCCGACCCTCATCCGTACCTTCTCCGATCTCCCGGGCAAGCTTGACCAGACCGCCCAAGTCGTCTGGAACGTTCCAACAGCCAGCACGGTATACGTCGGTACAAGCCCCTGTCAAGCGACACGTCGAAGCGGCGGTCCCGGACCCGGACCGTTGTCAGTACCGTTGACAGAGACCCCAGGTGACATTAGGTTCAGATCAATTGGAACGTTCCAGGGAGAATCGGCACATGACACAACTCTTCTACCCCGCAGGGACCGCGGCGCACGGAAACCTCTCGCTCGACATCGACGCCACCCGAGCCGGCTGGGCCTACTCCGGCCTGCGAGTGCTCGAACTGAACCCCGGGGAGAGCACCACGTTTGCAACCGGATCCGCAGAGAATGCCGTGCTGCCACTAGCCGGAGGTTGCACTGTCGAGGTCGAGAACAAGACCTTCGTGATCCCAGGACGCGACAGCGTCTTTACCGGAATCAGCGGCTTCGCCTATGTGCCCATCGACTCTGAGATCCGGATCTCTTCCCCCAGCGGAGGGCAGATCGCGCTATGCAGCGCCGAGGCAACTCGAAGAATCGCACCCTACGAGGTGCCGGCAGAGGCCATCGCCATCGAGGTCCGTGGCGGGGGCAACGGCACCCGCCAGATCAACAACTTCCTGAGCGCCGATGTTTGGGAGGCCGACAAACTCATCGCGGTGGAGGTGATTACCCCCGAGGGCGGTTGGTCGTCGTACCCGCCCCACAAGCACGACGAGATGTCCGAGATCGAGGTTGCCCTCGAGGAGATCTACTACTTCCGTATCGATGGCGAAAATGGCACAGGATTCTTCAGTGCCTACACCACGGACGGTTCCATCAATGAGACGGTCACCGTGCGTGACGAGGATACGTTCCTGGTGCCACGAGGATTCCACGGCCCAGCCGCGGCAACCCCCGGACACCACATGTATTACCTGAACGTTATGGCAGGACCATCAGCTGAGCGCGTGTGGCGATTCTGCGATGACCCGGACCATGCCTGGGCCCGCTCGGCCCTAGAACAACTCGACCCGGACCCGCGTCTGCCTTTGACGTTGGCGGCAACCTGACAGGAAGGGACCAAATGCAAGACCTAACATTCGTGGTTGGAGAAGATCGGCCGGTAGCCGAGATTTGGGAGACACTCGGTGCGGCATCCATCGCAATGGAAGCATCATGCACCTTCCCGCGTCTCGAGGGTCGCGTCGTTCACGTTGTGATCAAAGACAGTGATGCAGAGGAGGCCTACCAAGCCTTGCGCGCCGCACGGTTCATCCCGCTCGATCGGCGCCAGGTGTTGATTGCCGACTTCGTTCCCCGACCCGGGGCCGTCGGCGAGATCGCACGAAAGGTCGCCGACGCCGGAGCCAAGCTCTACATCCTCTACATGGCAACCGGCGACCGGGTCGTTGTCGGTGCCAGTGACCTGGCCAAGGTCGCCACGGCACTGGAGATTACGAGCGACTGACCCCTCCCCAGTCGTACGTCTGACAGGAGTTTGTCACGAACACCGAACCACAACCGAGATCCGGGTCGGTGAATCCGATTGTCCTGCCGACGTGCGAGATGTTGTTTATCGATAGCGTCTTTGAGTTGGTCATGTCTCACGTTTTCGTATGTTGCGTCCCGGTTACCCCTTAACACTTCCGGCGGTGAGGCCGCGGACGAAGTAGCGCTGTAGCCCGAAGAAGACCGTCAGCGGAAGCACCATCGTCACGAAGGCCCCTGCGGTCAACACCTGCCAGTCCTGTCCCCGCGAGCCCACAAGTTCAGCCAACCGGATGGTGACGACCGAAACGTCCGACGTGCCGCCCAGGAACACCAGAGCAACCAGGAAATCGTTCCACACCCAAAGGAACTGGAATATCGCAAACGACGCGATCGCCGGCACCGACAGCGGGACGACTAGACGGATGAACGTCTGGAAGTGGGACGCGCCGTCAATCGAAGCCGACTCCATGATCGAGCGAGGCAGCGATCCGATGTAATTCCTCAATAGATATATCGCCAGCGGCAAGCCGAAGCCGGTATGCGCCAGCCACACACCCATATAGGTTCCGCTCAGATCCAGATCCGGGATGATGGGGATTCCGAAGATCTCGGCACCGCCGGTATAGATATTCAGCAACGGAATCAGTGTCATCTGCAGCGGCACGACCATCAGCCCAACGACGACGACAAACAGAATTTGCCGTCCTCTGAAGTCCATCCAGGCGAATGCGTATGCCGCAAAGGCCGCGATCGTAATCGGGATCACCGTGGCCGGGATGGTAACTGCAAGGCTGTTGAGGAATGCGTTCCACATCCCATCGGCGTCCATCACCTGACGGTAGTTCTCCACCGTCCAGGTTCTTGCGTCCAGCAGCTTGTCGAAGACCGTCCACCACCCCGACGTGGAGATGGCGTCGGCCGGACGGAAGGAACTGACTAGCAACCCAACCGTTGGCACGAGCCACAGAACAGCGATAACGATGACCACCAGCTTGACAATCCATTGATCTAGCAAGCGTTCAACAAAAGTCTTGGGACGGGATTCAGCATCCATATCCAGCTCATATCCAAGGCTCATCGCATCGCCTCCTCTTCCCGGAATCTACGGACATTCAGAACCATGACCGGAATAACGACGATCAACAGGACGACGGCGATGGCGGCACCCCTGCCGTCATCGAAGAATCGGAAGGCCTGTCTGATCATGTTGGTGGCGATCACATCGGTCCCGAACTCGCCGCTGGTCATAACCCACACAATGTCGAACACCTTGAGGATCAGGATGATCATCGTGGTGGTTACGACGACGATCGTGGACTTGATGGTAGGTATGACTATCCGCCAGAACACTTGTAATTCGGCGGCACCGTCGATCCGAGCTGCCTCGAGGATGTCTTCCGGCACACCCTTGATCGCAGCCGAGAGGATGACCATCGAGAATCCGGTTTGGAGCCAGACCAACACGATGATCAACAAGACGGTGTTCCACGGCTGCTGGCGCAGCCAGAACACGGGCTCGTTCCCCAACCAGGTCCAGATCGCATTCAACAACCCGATCTGGGGCCGCCCGCTGGGGCGGAACGTGTAGATGAACCCCCAGACCACGGAGGCGCCCACAAACGATATCGCCATGGGCACAAAGATGATCGACTTTGCAACCTTCTCCGGGCGAGGCTTAAGCCGATCCACGAGGCTGGCGACCGTAAGACCCAGGCCAACGGTTAGCGTCGTCCCCAGCACGAGCCAGATGACGGTGTTGCGGAATGCCGTCAACATCTTCTCGTCGGTTAGGGCGAAGATGTAGTTGTCCAGTCCAACGAACGACTCTCCATTCTGGTCTAGGAAGCTCAACCAGAATGTGCGCACCGCAGGCCAAACGAGATAGAGGCTGAGTATTGCCAGCGCCGGGCCCACGAAGATCCACGGTCGCACCCGCTCGCCAATCCGGGAAGGGAACGTGTTGTTGACCACGTCCATGCCCCAGTAGAGGCCGAAGATCCCGATCACACCCACCACCATGGCAACTGCGACTATCAGAATCCGATTCGCCTCACTATCACGCAGGAACTTGAAGACCCACCAAAGAACCATAAACCCAATGGCCGGAATGCCGACGGCCACAAGGAACCTTATGGGCCCGATCGCCAGCCAGTCACGCCCGGTTACTTCTTCCGTCCCCACCCGTTCGGTCGGGCCGCTATCGCTCGGCGGTGATTGGTCTGAATCTGTGTCCGGCAGAACCGGTGGTTGCCCGGTCACGGTGCTCTCCTTCTCACTGCATCCTCCCCGTTATGTACGGAGGGCGACCCCTTACCAGGGTCGCCCTCCGTCGTTTTCATAGTCGTAGGTTCATCAACTGCTCGGCCACGAGTCCTCAATGGACTGCAGAACAGCGTCGAGGCTATCGGGTCCGCCAGACACGTACTCGACCATGCCGGTCCAGAACGTTCCGGCGCCAACCGCAGCCGGCATCAGGTCGGAAGCGTCGAAACGGAACCCGCTGGCCGCAAGCGCCGAGGCGAGCAACTCACCCTGCTGACGTTGGAACGGGTCGACATAGTTGCTGGTGTCGAAACGTGAGTTTGGTGACAGGTACCCCGGCTGAGCCTGTGCAAAGCCCTCTCCTCCCTCAGGGGAGATGAGGAATTTGACCGTCTCGGCAACAGCACCAGCATTGCTGAACACGCCGAACAGGTCGCCGGCGCCTAAGAGAACGTCGCTCGTGTTGTCGATGGCGGGGAACGGAACCGCTTCCGTCTGATTGTCAACGTCGGGGCCAAAGGTGCCATCAGGGAAGAAACCGGTGATGAACCCGGCCTGCTTCGCCAGGTAGCACCCAGGCGACTCGTCGAACATCGGCGTGTTCTGGTCACCAAACGGAGTAGCCAGGATGCCGTCAGCGCCACCCAGCACGCTCCCATCGGGGAACATCACTTCGCCGAGCAATTCGGCAGCGCGCTTGATCTCTGGGTCGTTGAACGGGATCGTGTGCGACACCCAGGCATCGTAAACATCGGTGCCGCCGGTGCGAAGGACGATGTCCTCCATCCAGTCGGTCAACACCCATCCGGTTGCGCCGGCACTTTCAATACCGAGGCACCACGGTGTGTTGCCGTCGCCGGCGATCTGCCCCTGAAGAGCCATCAATTCGTCCCAGGTGGTCGGCACTGCGTAGCCGGCATCCGCGAACTCGGGTGTTGGGATCCAGAGCCAGCTCTTGGTGTTCAACCGGAACCAGCCACCGAACACACCGTCGCGGGCGTTGCCAGTGTCACTGGCGACCTGCGCCGGAAGCTCGACTAGGTAGGTGCTGAGGTCCGACTTCATCTGTTCGAGATCAACGCCAAGCTCAGTGAAGTCGACCATGTCGGCGACAAAGTTCGCCCACAGACCGGGCTGCGGGAACATCGCGATGTCCGGCGCATTGCCACCGTTGACTCGAATCCCAATCTGGGTCTCGAAGTCACCGGAGCCCTCATAGACGACGTCGATGCCTGTTGCCGCTTCGAACGGAGCCACCGTGTCGTCGAACGCCGCAGCATCCGCGTCCACAAAAGCTCCAAAGACATTTACTACCTCGCCGGCAAACGCCTGGTCACCGGCCGCCGCGGTCGTTGCGGTGTCGCCGCCGGCATCGCCAGTAGTCGCCGTCTCGTCATCATCGCCGCACGCCGCGGCGACAAGTGCAAAGACGACCAGCAGCAAGAGCCACTTGTACTTTCGCATACTTCTCATATCCTCCTTGGTACTTGCTGACCCCGCCCTGATGCGGAGGTCAGCGCACTAGATACCTCTGTTACCAAGCTCGATGCCTCGGTTGAGACACCAAGCAGGGACTTTGGGGCGGTAAACGCCAACGGCGCTGTCGTATCTCGGACCACCAACTCCAACTGCGGGAAGTCGGGCAGCTCGTCGTCGGTGGGATGGCCGAGAAGCTCGAGCAATCGGATACCGGCACGGCACCCGGACACTTCGAGGGGCTGGCGGACTGTTGTCAGACCCATGAGCGAGGCGGCTTGGACATCGTCAAAACCAATAATCGAGAGCTCCTGAGGGACCCTGACACCTGCGTTACGGGCAGCTGCCAGCGCGCCGAAAGCTTGCACATCGGATGCGGCGAAGATGGCCGTCGGCGGTTCGGGGAGCGCGAGCATCTGCCGTGCGAGTTTCTCTGCGGTCTTGGTTCCGTGGGGTGCCGTGCGGACATACTCCGGCCGAGCCGACAGGTGTGCACCCTCCAGGGCCCGCTCATAACCACGCCGACGGTTGGCACTGGCCGGAACCCCGATCGCAATGTCCTCGCGGTCACCGATGAAACCGATTCGGATGTGACCAAGCGTGATCAGATGACGCGTCGCCATCTCGCCACCGGCGACATCGTCGATGAAATCGCTCGGTAGTTCCGAAGAAGGTGAGTCGACCAGGACGATGGGCACCCCAGCATCGCGGAACCGCTGGTGGTCTTCGTCGTCCGATGGCAAGGAGATAATGACCACCCCCGCTGGCCGGTTCTGCATAACGATCTCGCCAATGGGACGCAGCCCTTGCGCTACCGGCCGTTCGAGGTCCACCACGTGCAACTCATACGGAGAGCTACGAAGCACCCCGATCAGACCGCTCAACCGCAGTGTGACCGAAGGCTCGGTGATGTGCGGGAGGATCACGAGAACGGTGTCAGAACGTCCCCGTGACAGACCGCGTGCCATGGGATTGGGGTGATAGCCAAGGCGTTCGATCGAGCGAAGCACCGTTTGCCTGGTCGCGTCTGCAACCGGTGCGGAGCGATTGATCACACGCGACACAGTCGGTATCGACACCCCCGCGTCACTCGCGACTTGGGCCATGGTGACAGGATGCCTTCCCAGATCCTCCACTGACTCCTCCTCAAAGCGTCAACAGTTTATGAAACCGCTTTCACTGTGAAAGTGATCATAGGGATCTAGAAACAGAGGATCAACACGGAGTGGATGAGTCTGGTGTGCGGGACTCCTGCTGGCTACCGCTCCATCGCTTCGTCGGCGAGAAGGCTGTCACCAATGATGCCCTCGCCGGGGATTCCCGAACTGCTCTCGTTGAGCTCCACCAGGATCTCGGCCGACTCTTGCGTCATGTGATAAGTCTCGGATTCGGCGGGGAACTTGCCGCTCTGCACGTCGGCAAAGAAGTGCTCCAGCGCAGCCACGGCGATGTCGGCCAACTGGCTGTACTGCCGAACGAACTTCGCGGTGCGTCGGTCGTGGAGGCCGAGCACATCGTGAAACACGAGCACCTGGCCGTCACAGGCCGAACCTGCACCAATACCGATGGTCGGTACTGCGACCTCTTTGGTCACCATCTCGGCTACGAGATCAGGAACCCCTTCCAGAACTATCGCGAACACACCGGCATCGGCCAGCAGTTTGGCCTCCGTAATCATCTCGTACGCTGCAGCCGCCTGCTTGCCCTGAACCCGGTAGCCACCCATTGAATTGACCGATTGCGGTGTCAGCCCGAGATGGCCCATAACGGGGATCTCCGCATCGAGGACGGCGCGGATGACGTCGAGTCGTTTGCGTCCACCTTCCAACTTGACTGCCTCGGCATGGCCTTCGCTAACTAACCGTCCGGCGTTGTGGACTGCATCTTCAGGTGTCGTGTGATAGCTGAGCCACGGCATATCCCCAACCACGAGAGCACTGGGGGCGGCCGCCGCAACGGCAACAGTGTGATAGACCATCTCATCGATGGTCATCCCGAGGGTGTCGCTGCGACCGAGCACGACGTTGGCCACCGAATCGCCGACGAGAATGATGTCGGCGCCGGCGCGGTCCGCAATCCGAGCGGAGGGCTCGTCGTACGCGGTGACCATCTTGATCTTGTCTCCCCCCTTGCGGGCGGTGATCGCAGGTGCGGTGATCTTCGCGGGCATGTCTACTTCCGTTCTCCCCACCTTCCGGTTGGGGGATACTCGATGATCATCTAGTTGTCGAAGTCGGCGGCTGCCGCCTCAGCCGCCTTGTCAGGGTCGCCTGTGCGAAATCCGTCTCCGTAGGCCAAGAACGTTACCCGTCCCACGGGCATTCCGCGGCGGGTCGACGCTAAATTGACGATATGGCACGCAAAGACATAACTATGACCCCCGACGAACAACAGCAGTTCCTCACCCTGGGCAAGGTCCTCCAGGTGGCCTCAGTTGGCAAGGACGGATGGCCGCATCTCGCCCCCATGTGGTTCGTTATGGACGACGGGCAGATTGTGTTTCGTTCGTTCACCAAGTCACAGAAGATCGTGAACCTGCAACGCAACCCGATGTTGACCGTGTTGATCGAAACCGGTGACGACTACTCACAACTCCAGGGCGTCATGATCAAGGGGACCGCGAAGCTGGTCACGAATCCGGACTATGTGTTGTCGATCTACGGAAGGCTCGCGGCCAAATATCCAATGATCAACGACACACCCCTGGAACTCGAGCCGGCTGCGCTCGAAGCTGCGTTCGGACGGCTGGCACCGAAGAACACTGCCGTTGTAGTGGAACCGGAGAGAATCGCGAGCTGGGACCACACCAAGCTAGGCGGGGCGTATTAGGGGGCTTCGCGGTTGCGCGCCACTACGCGTTAGGCCCTCCCCCCGGCTTCGCCGGCGGTACTTTCCCCCAAGAGGGGGGACTGATCATCGCCGGTTGCTGCGCGTTGGCCGTAGCGCAGAGGGGGTCATCGAGGGGCGTACACTTCCTTTATGGCTCTTATACCGATCATCATTTTGGTTATTGCGGGGTTTGCGTATGTGGCTTGGCAGACGCATCGGCGGACGGTTGCGGTTTGGACTGCATTTGCGGCCGAGATGGGTCTCGACTTCGTTGCGGGTAAGGGATTCTCCCGTCCGGTACTAACGGGCTCCGTTGCCGGCTTCCCGCTGACGATCGATACCTATATGCAGCGCTCCGGCAACAACAGCACAACCTATACGCGTTACCGGATGACTTACCCTCCCCTGGGAATGCACCTCCAATTGTCACGCCAAGGTGCGTTCTCGGCAATCACCAAGCTCTTCGGGCAGCAGGACGTCGAAGTCGGCGATGACTCTTTCGACGACGCGTTCATCATCAAGACGGATGACCCCGCCCGGCTACGCGCCTTGATGACACCGTCGGTCCGGTCGGGGTTGATACGGCTCGTTGCCTCACACCCAACGGCCGTCATTACCGACAACAACGCACAGATCACTCGCTCCCGATTTGAGAGGAGGCCCGATGTTCTTCGGTCGACGACCCAACGCCTCCTGGCGACCGCTCAGCTACTCACGGACCCGTCGGCCGGGGTGAGTGACGGCATGGTCATTGACCGCCAGTCCGGAGAGTTGAAAGAGGTCGTCACTCGGGTGCGCGACCTTATCGATGCCAATCCTGACGACGTCGAAGCGCGTATCTTCGAAATCGAGACGCTGGCAGCCGCCGGTGATGACGTCGCAGCCGCGGCAAGTGCGGCCGCTCTCGAGCAGTTGTCGCCGGCAGATCCCGACGTCGTTGGTTGGCGTGAAGCGCTGGAGGCGAAGACCTCATCGCCAGGGACCACGACATCGGGACCCACCGATACGAATGCGGCCGCGGTCGCCCAGGAACTGTTTGGTGGCGAGGAGTTGAGCTTTGAGACTCTCAAGAGATTTAACACCGGCTACGTCGGCCGTCGCGTGAGTTGGGACGGCACGGTCAAGCGGATCACCGACTCTCGAGCCGTTGTCACCGTTGCCACCGTGCAACACGATCTTTATGGCAACACCGAAATCGACGTCGTCGCGGAGGACACCTCCGGGATCTCACCGACCGAGGGGCAGACCGTGACCGTGACCGGCACGCTGGCGACTATCGACCCATTGATGCGCAACATCTTCGTAACCGACGGAGTTCTGACAGCAGGCTGAGGATCAGAAGTCCAGTACCTCGGGAGTGTGGCCGGTGGCCTCGAGAAACCGGAGTAGACCGTCGCTGGATATCGATGTTGTCTTCGTGTTGTCGAGGGGGTGGAAGTTGAGCGGTTCACACTCGAGCATCCCACTGTCCAGGACTATCTGCACGACCCGCTCGTGATCATTGATGGCCGCGAACGGGGTGACGGCACCCGGGATCACTCCCAGAACACTCATCAGCCGCTCGGGACTGGCAAACGAAAAACTGCCTGCGCCAAGATGTCGCCCTAGCTCTTTCAGGTTAATCGTCCGGTGCTCAAGGGTCACCACCAGCCACATGCGACGCTTCTTGTTTCTCAAGAACAAGCTCTTGGAATGGGCACCAGGCATGTCGACTCGTATCCGGCGGGCCTCTTCGACGGTGAAGACGGCAGGGTGCTCAACGGTGGTGCTCGCGATGCCGAGGTCTTCGAGGTACGAAAGCAGATCTTGTGGCTTGGCGGGAGACATTGGTTCGGTCACAACGGAACCCTAACCCGAGGAGATACAGGCCCGATAGCCGCGCCGACTCAAGGCTCGTGGCTAACGTGCCGACTCATGCGAGTGGAATTGGAACGTTGGTCCCTTGGGAAGATGCAGAATCCGGTGCGCGGGTTCCTTCATGGCACGGCCGCGCTCGCCGGAGTGATCGGGACCGTGCTCATCACGATGCACGCTCACACCTGGCCAAGCCGGATCGCGGTTCTTGTCTTTGGGCTGGCCATCATCGCTCTGTACACGACATCGTCCCTTTACCACTCGATTCCATGGAATCAGATCGCCAAGAAACGCATGCAACGACTCGATTACTCGATGATCCTCGTGCTAATCGCGGGCACCTACACCCCCGTCCTCGCCGTCGTCTTCGACGGGCAGGTGCGCATCATGGCGCTGATGGTTGTGTGGGGCATCGCAATCGCCGGCCTAATCCAGAACTTGTTTTTCCCGGGGGTGCCTCATTGGTTCTCCGTGACCTTGTCGACCACTCTGGGTTGGCTAGGACTGTTCATCATCTGGCCGCTGACCACCCGGGTCGGGCTGATGGCCATGGGTCTCGTCCTCGTCGGCGGCGGTCTCTACACCATCGGCATGGTGTTCCTCGTGACCAACCGACCGCGTCTGTGGCCGCGGGTGTTCTCCTATCACGAAGCGTTTCATGTCCTCGTTGTCTCGGCAACCTCGGTCCACTTCCTGGTGATCTGGCGCTACATGGTCCCGCTCGCCCGGTAGGAGTCAGCCTGGTCGAATGATGGCCGGCGACCTATCCAGACAGCCTTGAACAGGACGGCGACATCGTCCGCCTGGCGTTGCCCCTCGCCTAGTCTGGTTTCATGCGAGTCGAATGGTCCAATGTCTCGCTGGCCACAGCAACGGAGCAGGAACCATGAAACTCATCAACCACTGGATTGACGGAGCCGTTGTCTCTGCGACTCCGAACCGGACGGGCGCAGTGTTCAATCCCGCGACGGGGATCCAGACGGCGGAAGTCGCGATGGCTTCCACCGATGACGTTGCTCTCGCGGTCGGGGCGGCAAGACGTGCCTACGAATCCTGGCACGAGTCGCCGCTGACGCGTCGCCAGAACATCATGTTCGCGTTTCGTGAGCTCGTGGCCAGGAATCGGTTGGCCCTGGCAAAGGCATTGACCGCCGAGCACGGCAAGACGATTGACGATGCCTTTGGCGAGGTGCAACGCGGGCTCGAGGTCATCGAGTTCGCCTGCAACATTGCCCATCTGCTCAAGGGTGACTACTCCGAGCAAGTCTCAACCGGAGTCGACACGTACACGATGCGGCAGCCGCTGGGAGTCGTGGCCGGCATCACCCCGTTCAACTTCCCGGCAATGGTCCCGATGTGGATGTATCCCATCGCCATCGCCTGCGGGAATACCTTCGTACTCAAGCCATCGGAAAAGGACCCGTCGGTCTCACAGATGGTGGCCGAGCTGTTTGCCGAAGCGGGTTTGCCGGACGGGGTGTTCAACGTGGTCCACGGCGACAAGGAGTCGGTTGATGCGTTGCTGACGCATCCCGATGTTGCTGCCATCTCGTTTGTGGGCTCAACCCCCGTTGCTCGCTATATCCACGAAACCGGGACCAGCAATGGCAAGCGAGTTCAGGCACTTGGTGGTGCTAAGAACCACATGATCGTCCTACCCGATGCCGACATGGATCTGGCGGCGGATGCCGCGGTGTCGGCCGGCTTCGGCTCGGCAGGAGAACGGTGTATGGCGATCTCCGTTGTGGTCACCGTAGGGAATGCCGCCGACATGCTGCTCCCGAAGGTTCAAGAGAGAATTGCCGAGCTAAAGATCGCCCCGGGTGACGTGGAAGGCTCCCAGATGGGCCCGCTGGTGACTCGCCAGCACCTCGATAAGGTGGCTTCGTATGTTGCTGCCGGCGAGTCCGAGGGAGCATCTCTTTTGGTTGATGGGCGTGGGTTGGAAGTGGAGGGATTCGGCGACGGCTTCTTCATCGGGCCCAACCTCTTCGACAATGTCTCCACCGACATGTCCATCTACACCGACGAGATCTTCGGGCCAGTTCTATCGGTAGTCCGAGTCGACCATTACGAGGATGCGATCAAGCTCATCAACGACAACCAGTACGGGAACGGCACCGCAATCTTCACTAATGACGGAGGGGCGGCCCGCAAGTTCCAAAACGAGATCCAGGTCGGGATGGTCGGAATCAACGTACCGATCCCGGTCCCATTGTCGTTCTACAGCTTCGGGGGCTGGAAGGATTCGATTTTCGGCTCACACGCCATTTACGGCCCAGAGGGAGTCCAGTTCTACACGCGGCCCAAGGTCATCATCACCCGTTGGCCCGACCCGATCCACCGCGGCGTAGACCTCGGCTTCCCCCAACACGGCTAAGCCTGTTCCATCAGCCCCTCTGACAGCAACGCAAACAGCGGCTATCAGTCCCCCCTCCGGGTGGAAAGTACCGCCGGCTCGAAGAGCCGGGGGCAGGGGGGCGCTTAACGCGTAGCGGCGCGATGCGCGTGGGTCTGTGTCGGCGCCCGAGACGCGTCAGTCGGTCGGTTTCATCGCGACTTGTGGGTTTGGTCTGATAAACCAGCCGATGAAACTATCAGCAACATGAACGGTACGACGATCCCCGCCAATGCCATCCAGCCCAGGATCCGACGACGTTTCTGGAAGAGCTTCACGACTCCGACAATCCACGCGGCCAGGATCATCGCCAGCAGGGACGCGGCCACAAAAACGTTAGTTTCGACCTCCCAGCATGGTGTCGCTCACGTGCCTCCGTACCCTATCCAGATCGCGGTCATCCGATGGAGCCAGAAGGAACCTGGGGACATGGAACGTTCCAACGCGTATACTACGCATCGGGATGTCACCGTCGCGGCGAGTACCCCATGCCCCAGTTTCCCTCACGAATGAGCCGGATACGGCCAAGGAGCAAGCGTATGCTGGAGACCACCTACAAGAGCCCTCTGCACGAAACGGTCGGCGAATACCCGACGGATTTCTGGAACGACTCCTGCTCGGTCGAGGAGTTGGCTTACGCGATCGAGCACGGCGCGGTTGGTGCCACCAGCAACCCGACCATTGTCGAGCAGGTCCTCAAGCAGGAACGCCACCTGTGGAAGGACCGCATCAATGAACTGATCGCTGCCAACACTACGTGGTCGGACGAAGACGTCATGGCGAAGATCTTCGAAGAGATAGCCCTCAAAGGTGCCGAGTTGTTATTGCCGGTGTTCGAACGGGAGAACGGGATGAAGGGGCGCCTCTCGATCCAGACGAATCCCTCCTACTACCGCAACGTCGACAAGATGGTCGAGCAAGCGGTCTACTACGACTCCCTGGCCCCCAACATGCAGGTGAAGCTTCCGGCGACAAGTCGAGGAATCGTAGCAATGGAAGAAGCGACCTACCGCGGAGTGAACATCAACGCGACCGTCAGCTTCACCGTGCCACAGGCTGTCGCCATTGGAGAAGCCATCGACCGCGGGTTACAGCGACGCGAGGCCGAGGGCCTGGCAACGGACAAGATTACGCCCGTGACCACGATCATGGTCGGTCGAACCGATGACTGGATCGGAGTCGTCACCAAGAGAGACGGCATCACCATCAGTCCGCAATATGTGCCGTGGGCGGGAGTTGCCGTCTTCAAGAATGCCGCCCGAATCTACGAGGAGCGAGGCTTCCGGTCGCGACTGCTGGCGGCGGCCTACCGGCACCACCTGCACTGGTCGGAGTTGATCGGTGGCGATGTCATCCTCACCATTCCGTCGAAATGGCAGAAGCTCTTCAACAGCTCCGCGATTGAGGTCAAGGAGCGGATGGACGATCCCGTCGCGCCGGAAATCATCTCGGAGTTGCGCAACCGGGTTCCCGACTTTCGCAAGGCCTACGACGAGGACGGGATGAAGGTGGAGGAGTTCGACACTTACGGAGCAACAGTACGCACACTGCGCGGTTTCATCACCTCGTATCACGAACTGACCCGGGCTATTCGGGAAGACTTCATGCTCCCCAACCCGGATGTGAAGTAAACCCGCATTCGGAGTCAAGAATCAGGAATCTGAAAGGCGGGAAATCACCCGCCAACATCAGGCAACGCCGGCCATGATCTACCGACCCGCCGCCACGAGATCGTCCAAGGAGTTGACCAGCCGCCTGATCTGGTCGAGGTAACGCTCATCGGTCAGCTCGCCGTTGGTGAAGGCGTCGCCGCCGGGGACCAGCACTTCCGGCTTCTGCACCACCTTGAGATTGTTGTGCATCAAC
>JAYEIP010000065.1:0-14345 GCA_034660155.1 Actinomycetota bacterium
GTTTGCTTGGCCTTTCACCCCTATCCACAGGTCATCCCCCCAGTTTTCAACCTAGGTGGGTTCGGGCCTCCACGAGGTCTTACCCTCGCTTCACCCTGCCCATGGATAGATCACTCGGCTTCGGGTCTATGACACGCGACTAGACGCCCTATTAAGACTCGCTTTCGCTGCGGCTACACCTCACGGCTTAACCTCGCCACGTATCGATAACTCGTCGGCTCATTCTTCAAAAGGCAGGCAGTCAGGCCCCATAAATGGAACCCTCCTACTGCTTGTAAGTTGACGGTTTCAGGTACTTTTTCACTCCCCTCACCGGGGTACTTTTCACCTTTCCCTCACGGTACTAGTCCGCTATCGGTCGTCAGGAAGTACTTAGCCTTACGAGGTGGTCCTCGCAGATTCACACGGGATTTCACGGGTCCCGTGCTACTTGGGAACATCACCGAGAGTCCTGAGAGATTTCGTCTACGGGGCTGTTACCCCCTATGGCGCTGCTTTCCAGACAGCTTCGACTATCTCCAGGTTTTGTAACTCTCTGCCGGCTCCGGTGAACCGACTGGTAAGTCCCACGACACCGATATGGCAACGCCACCGGGCTATCACGCCACATCGGTTTAGGCTCATCCCGCTTCGCTCGCCGCTACTAAGGGAGTCGCATTTGCTTTCCATTCCTCAGGGTACTGAGATGTTTCAATTCCCCTGGTTGCCTCTACTGGCCCTATGTGTTCAGACCAGAGTGACTGGGCATTACCCCAGCCTGGTTTCCCAATTCGGACATCCCCGATTCAATGCTTGCTTGACAGCTCATCGAGGCTTTTCGCAGCCTGCCACGTCCTTCATCGGCTCCTGACGCCAAGGCATCCACCGTCAACCCTTTGTAGCTTGGATTGTATAGAATACTTTGACTTTCGTGCTCGCTATGCAGTTCTCAAGGTGCCGAGAACCGAGCGCAGCTCGGTTCTTTCGGAGTTTCCCTTGGAAACTCCATGGGAACCAACCAAAGGTTGGTTCTGAGGATTTCCCGAGGGAAAAACCGTGAGGGTCCGAAAAACGGTGATAAACCGTATTCCGGACTCCTTCACGACTAAACAGCGTGTCCGATCCATTCGTCTGGTCCAAAGACCAGGATTGTGTCTTGCCCCAAAGGACAAAAAGCGTCTCTGCATCTGTTGAACAGACGAGATAGGCCGAGTAACCAGCATATCCATTAAGTAGCATCGAGACCCTCGTGAAGGGCCTCTCAAGCGCTCCTTAGAAAGGAGGTGATCCAGCCGCACGTTCCCGTACGGCTACCTTGTTACGACTTCATCCCAGTCACCGATCCCACCTTCGGCAGCTCCTTCCCCAAGGGGTTAGGCCACTGACTTCGGGTGTTACCGACTTCCGTGATGTGACGGGCGGTGTGTACAAGCCCCGAGAACGTATTCACCGTGGCTTTGCTGATCCACGATTACTAGCGACTCCGGCTTCATGGAGTCGAGTTGCAGACTCCAATCCGAACTGAGGACCACTTTAAGGGATTCGCTCACCCTCGCGGGTTGGCAGCCCATTGTATGGCCCATTGTAGCATGCGTGCAGCCCTGGACATAAGGGGCATGATGACTTGACGTCGTCCCCGCCTTCCTCCGAGTTGTCCCCGGCAGTCTCCTATGAGTCCCCAACTAAATGCTGGCAACATAGGACAGGGGTTGCGCTCGTTGCGGGACTTAACCCAACATCTCACGACACGAGCTGACGACAGCCATGCACCACCTGTCATGGGCGCATAAGCACTCCCTATCTCTAGGGATAGACCCATGATGTCAAGTCCAGGTAAGGTTCTTCGGGTTGCATCGAATTAAGCCGCATGCTCCGCCGCTTGTGCGGGGCCCCGTCAATTCCTTTGAGTTTTAGCCTTGCGGCCGTACTCCCCAGGCGGAATACTTAATGCGTTAGCTGCGGCACGGCAAGTATGGATTAACTCGCCACACCTAGTATTCAACGTTTACGGCGTGGACTACCAGGGTATCTAATCCTGTTTGCTCCCCACGCTTTCGCTCCTCAGCGTCGGTACCGGCCCAGTGAGCCGCCTTCGCTACTGGTGTTCCTCTCGATATCTGCGCATTTCACCGCTACACCGAGAATTCCACTCACCTCTACCGGACCCTAGTCATGACAGTTTCGAACGGCGTCCCGGGGTTGAGCCCCGGGTTTTCACGTCCGACTTGTCAAACCGCCTACGAGCCCTTTACGCCCAATAAATCCGGACAACGCTTGGCCCCTACGTATTACCGCGGCTGCTGGCACGTAGTTGGCCGGGCCTTCTTCTGGAGGTACCGTCATTTTCGTCCCTCCTGAAAGCGGTTTACAACCCGAAGGCCTTCATCCCGCACGCGGCGTCGCTGCATCAGGCTTTCGCCCATTGTGCAATATTCCCTGCTGCTGCCTCCCGTAGGAGTCTGGGCCGTGTCTCAGTCCCAGTGTGGCTGATCGTCCTCTCAGACCAGCTACCCGTCGGAGCCTTGGTGAGCCATTACCTCACCAACAAGCTGATAGGCCGCGAGACCATCCTGGAGCGGCGGACCATTTCCTCACTGGACCATGTGGTCCGGCGAGAATATCCGGTATTAATCCGAGTTTCCTCGGGCTATCCCGATCTCCAGGGCAGGTTTCTCACGTGTTACGCACCCGTTCGCCACTGTCCCTCCGTCAACCTTACGGAAAACGAAGTTCTCGTTCGACTTGCATGCATTAGGCGCGCCGCCAGCGTTCGTCCTGAGCCAGGATCAAACTCTCCATCGAAAGTTTGATTCGCCTGACGTCCTTGGTTCTCGCTAAGAGAGCCTTGGAGTCAAACATCAAAGGATGCCACATCGGGGACGGGCCCCATAGTGATGTGACATATATTATTTGCATCGCTTGTATTCCCTCCCTCGCCGAGGCGAAGAAGCGAACCAAGCGCATGCTGGCTTTTGACACGCTGTTTAGTTGTCAAGGAGCCCGGTTCTCCGTGCGTCGGAACACCCGGAGGGCCTCATATTATAGCCCAACCGTTTCGGCCAGGCAAGATCGGTCGACACCCCCACAAGGGGCCGTCGACCGTTGCGACCGGTATAGAAGCAGAGCATCGACCGGAATGCAAATCGGCGGATTGGTTGAGTTCGTCCTTGTAACCAAATCCGCGCCGGCCAAGACACCGCTCACAAACAGTGCTCTCCGGTTCCGATCAGGTAAGATGCTCAATGCAATCGGGCGGAGACCGATAAGCACCGCGGTTTGTCTGCACCTCAAGTGGGGGAACAGGGGTACCGCGACTCGGGGAAGGTGGGCACCTCCCTGGGATATTTGGGAATTGGGCAAATTGGAAGGCAACACGTTGTTTACGTCACACCGGGCCACACATGGCCACCGTTTTTTTTCGCTCGCTTTGGCGACACTCCTTGTGATCGGCGTCGTTGGCGTGATCGGCACCTCGGCGGCACATGCAGTTGAGCAGTCGGCAACCATCGATTTCGAGTCAGGGCTGAGCGAAGGAGACACACCAGAGACCCTCTCGGTCGGCCATGGCATGACCGGTGACGACCTGGGTACGGTCACTCTCATCGGGTTCAATCCCGACGTACCCGGTAACAGCGCGATGATCTACGACTCGACTTGCGGAGGCCAGACAGTTCCTCCAGGAGACCCGGCCTTTGACCCAGCGCTTTGTAGCGATGACGACCCCGATCTCTATGTGCCGGCAGCGGGGAATATCGCCATCATCTCGGAGGACGGCAACGCTGCGGTGCCCGACGATGCCGCCCGCGATGACACGACATGGACATTCGACTTCACCGATTGGGGTACCGGAGCCGTCACAGTTGACAGCTTTGGTGTTGCGGATGTTGACTTCGGACAAACCGAGGCAGAGGCGACATTCTTTGATGCTGCAGGTGCCGTCCTGGGTGTCATCTCGATTCCCGAAATTGGTGACAACGCCGCCGCGGTTGTGACCGCCGGCATCGCCGACGTTGCCACCATGAGAATCGCTCTCAATGGATCGGGTGGTATCGATCTGATCTCGATCAGCACCGACATCCCCCTTATCGACCTCGAGCTGACCAAGGATGTGGATCCCGGCGAGGTGCAGGTTGGGGAGGAGACAACATTCACGGTGTCGGTCATCAACCAGGGACCGGATGCGGCCACCGGTGTCACGGTTACAGACACCCTGCCCGCGGGTCTCACCTACGTTTCTGACACCGCTGGCGGTGCCTTCGACCCGACAACCGGCGTGTGGACGATTGGGGATCTAGCCGTCGGTGAGTCCGTGTCGATGGCTCTGACCGTGACCGTCGACGAGGTCGGAACATTCACCAACATCGCTGAAGTCACCACTGCCAACGAAGAAGACATCGACTCGACCCCCGGAAACGGCACCGATAACGATGAGGACGACTGGGACGATGCAACCGTCGTGGCGACACCCGAACCGCCCACATCCCCCGACCCAATCATTGATGTCGAACTGACCAAGGATGTCGATCCCTCCGAGGTGACGGTTGGTGAGGAAACCACCTTCACCGTCACAGTCGTGAACCAGGGTCCAGACGATGCGACCGGAGTCGTGGTTACAGATACGCTCCCGGCGGGTCTCACCTACGTTTCCAATACCGCAGGCGGCGCCTTTGATCCAGCCACATTCATCTGGACGATTGGTGATGTTGCCGTCGGTGAATCGGTATCGATGGACTTCATCGTTACCGTCGACGACATCGGGATCTTCACCAATGTGGCCGAGGTGACCGCGCACAACGAAGAAGATATCGACTCCACCCCCGGAAACGGCACCGACAATGACGAGGACGACTGGGATGATGCCACCGTGACGGCTGTGGCCATCGTCGAAGCCTCATCGACCATTGGCGACTTTGTCTGGTTCGACGACAACAAGGACCAGGTCCAGGACCCGGACGAGGGACCCGTGCCCGGGGTCACTGTTCGCCTTACCAACCAGGCCACCAACGAGGTATTGACCCAGGTCACGAATGCTGACGGCAAGTACCTGTTCTCGGGCCTTGATGCCGGCACGTATCTGGTCGAGGTGCTCACGTCGACATTCCCGGACAATCATGGCCTGACGACCGTAGGGAGCTACACGGTCACAGTTCTCGACGACGAGAGTTTCCTCGATGCTGACTTCGGCATCGTCGCAATTCTTCCGGTAACCGGGATGGAAGTCGAATCTGTTGCGCTGATCGGTCTCATGCTGCTCGGCCTTGGTGGGTTGCTGCTCGGTCTCGAACAGGGCCGTAGGCGCCTTGGACAAGCGCCTGCAATCTAACCACTCATACCCGAGGCACTTGTGGCCCGCTCCTTCACCGGGGCGGGCCACAGCCTTATTCGGGACTCGGCGCGGCTCTACTTGCCGCGGATCTTTGATGCGATCCGGAGGACCACGACGATCAAGATGGCGAGAACCAACAGGGTCGCTGCCCAACGAACCACCTGGAAGACGCCTTTGAGCAGCCACCAGGCGACCAGTACCACGACGATTCCAATCAGAATGTCGGCGAGCTCACCTCGTAGCTTCTGCATCAATTGACCAATCGGGTAAAGCGCCGTTTGCCGACCTGGACGACCACACCGATAAGCTCCAGACGTGGCATGGTGTCGGTGCCTACGCGGTCGCCGTTGATCTTCACGGCGCCCTGATTCAGCATGCGACGGCCCTCCGAATTCGATGACACCAGCCCCGCTCCGTGGAGTAGTGCCGGGAGCCACACCATCTCGTCCGGTGGTAACTGATAGTCGGCAACGTCTTGCGGCACATCGTGCTGTTTGAACAGACGGTTGAAGCTTGCCTCTGCGTCACCGGCGGCATCCTCTCCCCAATAGAGACTCACGATCTCCCGTGCCAGGCGGCGTTTGGTTTCCCCTGGATGGAGACTGCCGTCGTCGAGCCCGGCGACGATCGCCGTGACTTCCGCCTCGGATCGGCCGGCGGCGAGCAGGAACCACTGTTCCATTGCCTCGTCCGGGATGCTCATCGTTTTGCCGAACATCTCTGCCGGTTCGTCCTTGATCGAGACGTAATTGCCAACCGATTGCGACATTTTCTTGTGGCCGTCCGTCCCGACCAACAATGGCACAGTCAAAACAACCTGTGGCGGCTGACCGGAACGTTCCTGAAGGTCCCGGCCCACCAACAAGTTGAAGAGTTGGTCGGTACCGCCGATCTCAACATCGGCCGCAACAGCGACTGAATCCATTGCTTGGAGCAACGGGTACATGAACTCGATCATTGAGATTGGCTCGTGTGCAGCCCATCGCTTGGAGAAGTCGTCACGATCCATGATTCGTGACACGGTGAACTTGGAGGTCAGGTCGAGGATATCGTGCATATCCATCGCGCCCAGCCACTCTGAGTTCGGTCTCAGTTCGAGCCTTTCCGACAAGAGCAAATCCGAAATCGTGTCGAGAACGCCGGTTACGTTGCTGCCCACTTCTTGTTGGTCGAGCCGGCGCCGGGTAGTCGCCACGCCCGATGGGTCACCTACCTGAGCCGTGAAGTCTCCGATAATGAGCACCGCCGTGTGCCCGAGGTCCTGGAACCTGCGCAACTGCCGGAAGACCACAGCCCACCCGAGCGTGACATCAGGCGCAGTGGGGTCGACCCCGAGCTTCACCCGCAACGGGCGATCGAGACGGAGCCGGTCGAGGAGCGCCCCCTCCGGGAGGACCGTGTCGACACCGTCGGTTAGATAGGCGAGTTGTTCTTCTGGAGTCATCATGTTTCTTCTTGGAATTGTTGTCGCGGAGGTTAGCGCTGAGTCGTGGCGACGTACCGCCACGGAAGATCCACAGCCTTTGATATCCCGATCCGGGGCGTAGTCTCCACAATCCGATCGCCGATTCCGGGACCGGGGAACAGCCGCAACACACCAGTTCTGAGATCGGTGCCGTCGAGGACACCCGTGACACCAAGCGCCTGACACAGTTTGCCAGGCCCGTTTGCAATGTCGGTTCTTCGGCCTCGCCGTTTGACCATCGATGCGATTCCAGCCGTTGGCTCACCACCGCGTAAGAGAACGGCATGGGGCAAATCACGCTCCCCCACCACAACGTTCATACACCAATGAATACCATACGACCGGTACACATAAAGCAGCCCGGCCGGGCCGAACATGACCTCATTACGGGGCGTGAGGCCCCCGAAGGCGTGGCTGGCCGGGTCGTCCGGTCCGGCATATGCTTCGGTCTCAGTGATCGTCACCGCGGTGACGACACCGTCGACCCGGGATTCCAGCGTCCACCCCAGCAGGCCCTCAGCAACGGACAGGACATCAGCTGCGAGCAGTGACTCGAGTTCGGCCCTGCCACCCAAGTCCGCGCTCAACTATTGAGGTGCAACAGCAGCCCGCGGAAAGAGTGCATCCGGTTCTCCGCCTGGTCAAAGACCATCGAGCGGACGTGTTCCATCACGTCCCCGGTGACCTCCTCCCCGCGGTGAGCCGGAAGACAGTGCATAAAAATGGCGTCGGATTCGGCGCTTTCGAAAAGCTCCCTGGTCACCTGGTAAGGCATCAACAGCTTCGTTCGTTCCGCCGCCTCGCTCTCCTGACCCATCGACGTCCACACGTCGGTGTAAACGACATCGGCCCCCGAGACCGCCGCGGCGGCATCGTTGGTCACGGTGATGCTCCCGCCGGTCCCGGCCGCGATTCGCGCTGCGTCGGCTACCACGTCTGCAGCAGGTTCATAGCCGGCGGGGCTTGCTACGCGTACGTCGGTCCCCACCATCGCCCCGGCCAACATAAGGCTGTGACACACGTTGTTGCCATCGCCGATGTACGCGACCTTGGCCTCGTTCAAAGGTCGATGCTCTGCGATCGTCTGCAAGTCGGCCAACGCCTGACACGGATGCGATCTGTCCGACAAGAGATTGATCAGCGAGGCGTCAACGCCTCCGGCCATCTTCACCAGATTGCTGTGAGAGAACACCCGGAATGCCAGTACGTCGAGGTAGCGGTCGAGCACTCTGCCGACATCCTCGACCGCCTCGCGCTTTCCTAGACCGACCTCATCTGCCTTGAGCACCACCGGGTGGGCACCGAGTTCGACCGTCGCCACCTCGCAGGACACCCGGGTCCGCGTTGAAGGCTTCTCGAAGAACAACCCCACCTTCTGCCCCCGCATCCTGCCGGCATATGGTGCGAGATCACGCTTTGAGTTCGCAGCCAGCCGCAAGGTTTCACTGAGCCCAGCCGCACCCAGATCGGTAACCATCAGGAAATCGTTCATATTGCCTCCACCGTTAGCTCTATGAGCCACCGCGCAGCTTGGCACCAAGCGCGCTGGCCTTATCAATCATCTTCTCCCGCTCGGTCGCGATTTCGTCAGCATCAAGGGTCCTGTCTGCGGCCCGCAGGCGATACCGCACCGCAACCGCTCTCAGCCCGGACCCGCTGTCGCGATAATCGTCGAAGATCGTGGCCTTCTCTACAAGATCAGAGGCACGTCGCGTGCTCGCCGCCAATTCGCCCGCCGATGCTGCCATGTCGACCTCGAACGACAGGTCGAAGTCAACGTGGGGGAAGGTCGACACGGGGCTCAACTGAACGCTTGTTTGTTCCGCCGTTACGGCGCTGAGTTCCACCTCAACAATGGCGACCCTGTCCTCCAACTCGAACTCGTCGGCCACGTCGGGATGCAACTCACCAGCGAAACCGATAGTGGTGTCCCCGATCCTCAACCCGGCCGTTCGCGTCGGATGAAATCCGGGAGCCACTGACTGATGCCGGTCGATGTCGAGGCCCAAGCCCGCAGCGAGTGATCGAACGATCGCCAGTGCGGTTGTGGCATCGGCGCGTTCTGACTTTGTGCCGATGTTGCTGTTGCCAAAGGGACCAATGGCCGCTACGGCCAGGAGCACAGGTTGCTCGGGGACCCGAGGGTCATCGCTCCACGGCCTGGCGCGAAACGCTCGCCCGGTCTCGAACAGTGCGACGGACTCCGCGCCCCGATTGCGGTTGTCTCTTAGCTTCCGCAGCAGGCCGGGAAGCAAGCTCTGTCGTAGCTTCGACTGATCGTCACGGAGCGGGTTACGTACCGTCACCACGTCCTGCGTCCCGCCCTCCGGTGTTGCCGAGCTAAAAGCCAGCAGTTCCTCTTCGGAGACAAACGGAAGGTTGATCACTTGCGTGAGACCCAGGCCGCGCAGCAGCTCACGCGTTGTTCTGGCCCGGTGTTGCTCGACGAGCAGGCCTCCCACCGGGCCCGTCGGGACGGTCTCGGCAAACGTGTCATAGTCGGCGAGCCGTGCAATCTCTTCGACAAGATCCGCAGGGCGGGTCAGGTCGGGCCGATTGGTGGGCACCGTCACTTGCATCGAGTCGCCATCAACGACCACATCCAGTTCGAGACGCCGCAGCAACGCAGCCGAGCTGTCGATCTCAAAATCGTCACCGAGCAGACGGGTTATGTGGTTCAGATTCATCGCAACAGTCGTTGCTTCGACCGGGTTCGCCACGACATCGACGATGCCCTCGAGCGCCGCACCACCGCCAATCTCCAGCAACAACCGACAGGCTCTAGCGTTTGCGTCGGGAGAGAGATTGAGGTCAACGTGGCGCTCGAATCGGGCAGACGCCTCCGATCTCAAATCGTGACGCCGCGAGGTATACATCACGGTGGGCGCGTCCCAGGAAGCTGCCTCCATGATGACGCGGCTGGTTGACCCGGTCACCTCAGATCGCGCTCCGCCCATCACCGCAGCGAGGGAGGTCGGACCATCATCATCCGCAATGACCAAATCGTCGCTGCCAAGGGTGCGGACAACGCCGTCGAGCGTCTCGAGTTCTTCGCCCGGCTCTGCCCATCGAACGTTGAGGCGCTCCCCCGTTATCGAGTCGCCGTCAAAGGCGTGCAACGGATGTCCCATTTCGAACATGACGTAATTGCTGACGTCCACAACATTCGAGATAGCACGCACCCCCGCTTTGCGGAGTCTTTCACGCATCCAAAGAGGCGACGGCCCGATCGTGACATCGCGCATCTCCCGAGCCACAAAGCGGTTGCATCCATCGGTGGCCGTGATCGTCACGTCGAGGGCGGGGGTGCCCGGCACTGTTGGTAGCGAAACGTCGGGATAGTGCACGGGCACGTCGAACCAGGCCGCCAACTCACGGGCAACGCCAATCATCCCCATCACGTCTGGCCGGTTGTTCGTCACTTCGAGATCGAAGACGACATCCGGCAGTGACAGGATGGACTCGAACGGCTTGCCAAGAGGGGCGTCATCGTCGAGCACCATGATGCCCTCGTGCACGTCCCCGAGCCCGAGCTCTCGTTCCGAGCAAATCATGCCGTGCGATTCGATACCACGAATCGTTCGCGACCCTATTTCGAAGTCTCCGACAAGCACCGCCCCGGGAATGGCAACCGGGACAACTGCGCCTTCTTCGAAATTCCAGGCACCACAGATGATCTGCTGTTCGACGCCATCGCCCAGATCGACATGGGTGACTCGAACGTTGTCGGCATTGGGATGAGACTCGATGCGCAGTACCCGTCCGATAATGACATCGGTCCAACCCGCATCGAAATGCTCGACGTCCTCAACCGCGTGCCCGAGCATGTCGAATGCCCGGGAAAGCTCGACGGTATCTGTGGTCGGAAGGTCTACGTAGTCTTTGAGCCAATTGAGTGATACTCGCATCGTCTATCCCGGGAATTGATCTAGAAATCGCACGTCGTTGTCGACGAAATGCCTGATTGAATCGATGCCATGACGGACCATTGCCAGCCGTTCGACTCCCACACCAAAGGCAAAGCCGGTCACGGCATCCGGGTCATAACCGACCGCGGTGAACACGGCTGGATCGACCATTCCGCATCCAAGCATCTCGAGCCAACCGACGCCTCTACAAACCCGGCACGAGGACTCGCCGCCGTCACAGTTGAAGCACGAAACGTCCAGCTCAGCCGACGGCTCCGTGAACGGAAAGAAATGCGGACGCATCCTCACGTGGGTGCCGGGGCCGAAGAACTGCCTGGCGAATTCAGCGAGAGTGCCCTTCAGATCCGAGAAGGTGATCGACTCATCCACCGCCAGACCCTCAATCTGATGGAACACCGGGAGATGGGTGGCGTCGATGGTGTCGTTGCGATAGGCCTTTCCCGGCGCGACGATGTAGACGGGCGGCTCGTGAGCCTCCATGTAGCGGGCCTGCACGGGTGAGGTGTGGGCCCGCAGCAGCATCTCATCGGCAGGATCTCCGTAATCCAGGTACATGGTGTCCGACTCGAGACGCCCGGGGTGATCCGGCGGGGTGTTCAGCGCATCAAAGTTGTACCAGCCGAGTTCGGCTTCCGGTCCCTCCGCGATGTGGTAACCGAGACCGACGAAGATGTCACAGACCTCATCCAGGACCTGTTGGATAACGTGCAGACGCCCGGTCGGCAATCGCAAATAGTCAACGGTTACGTCGATAGCTTCGCCGGCGATGGCTGCTGCCCGCTCCTGCGCCAATAGCGCTTCCCTACGGGTCGCGACTACGGCCTCGATCTCTTTGGCGATTTCGTTAATCAAACGGCCTGCATCACGACGATCCTCGGCAGGCATGGAGCCCAGCCCGCGACGGGCCGTGGCGATTGGAGACTCGCGGCCAACGGCTGCTGCCGCAATGCCATCGAGAGACTCGATGTCGGCAGCCGCGTCAATCTGCGCGACGCTATCGGCGCGAAGCGACTCAAGTGTTTCAGCAAGATTCATAGGGTCGGTCAGGTTAGTAGTCGTATCCATGGGTGCTCCTGAAGTGACTTGGCGCGTCTCCAGCAATCAAAAAAAAAGGCCCGGAGCGTGGCTCCGGGCGAGACTGCGTACGTGCTTCTATTTCACGACGTTCGACTCGCCCGGCCCCCGGGCTGCGTAAACGCGAAGTGACGTCGAAGAAGCATTTCCATGGCGACAACGGTATCGACCGTTGGGAAGGAATGCAAGGCCCCGCCTATTCCCCCGTACGCAAGTACATCAAGATCGAAGCGGCGACCCCGACATTGAGACTCTCGGTCCCGCCCGGCATCGTCAGCGAGATCGGCACGGCACCCGACCCCTCCCGCACAGCCTCCGGAACACCATGGGCCTCGTTCCCCACGATGATCGCGACCGGTCCGACCGTCTCGACCATCTCTGTTGGCGAGGTCGATGAGCCCGCAGCAGCGACAAATGCACGCAACCCCGCCCCCATCAGCACCTGAGGTGACAGCTCGGTTGTATCGACCAGCGGAGTTCGAAAATGACCACCGACGCCTGCCCGCACCACCTTGGGAGACCACAGGTCGACACATCCCGCGGTTGCGATGACCTGGAAACCGAACGCGGCAGCGCTCCTGATGATGGTGCCGGCGTTGCCTGGGTCCGAGACATCCCACATCACGATGGAGTCCATGGGTCGTATTGCCGCAGACGCAGGCACCGAAACCACCGCCACCGGCCCCCGCGGGCTGACACTCGATGCCAACGAGGCCAGTACCTCATTGGAGACCAACGTCTGCTCGATACCAATCCGTTCGCAAGTCGCCGCTGTCGTGGCGTCATCGGGTGCCGCGTAGACCTCGTGGATAATCACTCCGGCTCGAATCGCCTCTTCCAGAAGGAACGGCCCTTCAACGGGCGTTCGTCCCTTCACCTTGCGTTCCCGGGTGCGTCGCAGCCGACGCACCCCAGCAATTCGTGGATTACGGAGAGAGGTGATCATCGGGCACTCGGTCCGACTGACTCAGGCCTTGACGGAAAGCGACACCTCTACAAGCTGTGCGAATGCCCCGGGATCATTCACTGCCATGTCGGCAAGCATCTTGCGGTCGACCTCAACGTCTGCTGCCTTGAGACCGGCGATCAATTGCGAGTAGGTCGTGCCGTTCTGGCGGGCAGCCGCATTGATGCGCTGGATCCAGAGTCTGCGGAACTCACCCTTGCGAGCCTTCCGGTCCCGGTAGGCATATTGCCCCGAATTGAGAGTCTGCTCGCGTGCGGTGCGATACCGCCTGCTGCGGGCCCCGGTATACCCCGAGGCGCGCTCCATGACCTTGCGACGCTTCTTGTGCGCGTTTACCGCGCGTTTTACTCGTGCCATCTGTTTCTGACCTCCTAGCGACCGAGCAGCCGGGCAGCGCGCTTGGCGTCCTTGCCCTTTAGCGTGCTCTCGCCAGCCGTGCGACGCCAGCGGGTCGCGCTCTTGCTGTGCCGGTTATGCCCGCGCCAGGCTTTGGCATGACGAATCTTGCCGGTGCCGGTCACTTTGTAGCGCTTCGCCGCGCCTTTGTGGGTTTTCTGCTTGGGCACTTCCTACTCCTCTTCCGGTTCGTCCGGAGCGCCGGCCTCAGCTGCGGGAAGGTCGGTCGCCTGCTCCGATGTGGCGCTCTTCGCCTCGTCGATCGGGTCCACAGTCTCCTTCTCAGCCGGGACCTCACTCACCTCGGCAGTCGAGGTGTCGCTCGATGTCTCCGAACCGCTGTCTTCTCTCATTTTTTGCCTTCGCAACGGCGCCAACACCATGGTCATCTGTCTGCCGTCGAGGCGAGGCATGGTCTCTACCGTCCCCATATCCTCCACAGCTGCTTCAAGTCGCAGCAGGATGTCCCGGCCGAGCTCAGGGTGCGTGACTTCACGTCCCCGGAATCTCATGACGACCTTCACCTTGTCACCATTGCGAAGGAACTTCTCAACCCGTTTCCGTTTCACATCGAAATCCGAGGACGCAATCTTCGGACGGAACTGAACCTCTTTGATGACGGTTCTGGCCTGGTTCTTCCGAGCCTCGCGTGCCTTCACCGAGGCCTCGTACTTGAACTTGCCGTAGTCCATCAAACGGACAACCGGTGGACGGGCTTCAGGCGCTACCTCGACAAGGTCGAGGCCCAACTGATCGGCGAGCCATCGGGCCTCTTCGATTCCTTTGATGCCTACCTGACCTCCGCCGGTATCAACAAGCCGCACTTCTTTTGCACGGATCTTCTCGTTTACCCGTGGTTCCTTGGCGATGGGGAAACCTCCTGATTGTTGTCCTGCCGACACAAAAACAAAGACAGCACAAGAGTGCTGCCTGAGATCTGACCGCGGCGCACGCCTTATCGTGGCCGGGTGGGAAGCAGCGCCTCCTCTTGTATCGGTTGTGGCCCGGAGTATACGGATGTTGACGATGGCGTCAATATGGCGGGCCGATGGACCTCAGCTAATCGTTCCCGTCCCCGGTTGCTTGGGCCGTACTAGGTACTTGGTACTAGGTATTAGGTCCCAAGGGTACCGCAGGCGGTGGTAGGTAACAACGCACGGCAAGCGGCGGTAACAGTCCCCCCTCCGGGGGACAGTACCGCAGCGGCGA
>JAYEIP010000066.1:0-2954 GCA_034660155.1 Actinomycetota bacterium
CGAAAGTCCCCTTACATGTGGCGATAGTCTGGTTTTCCGAGCTCTACTCGACTCGGCTATTTGCGGCCGATCTACTCAGGTTCAAGGCTGTTGCGTTGCAGGTGCTCGAGGATGACCTGGGCGATCACGTCCCGCTCGTCGTCAAGCAGAGCGACGTGACGCGATTCGTCGAGCCACACCAGGCCCTTGTCGGCCGAGCCCAGGCCCTCGTAGATTATCTTGCCGCTGACTGGTCGCACGGTCTCGTCGGCCTTTGACTGGATGACCAACGCCGGACACATGACTCGATGCAGATTGCGATTTGCGGCGTTGATCAGATCACGCAGCTCGGCAACAGAGCCGATCGGGGTCCCTTCGTACTGCTGCTGGAATTCGGCCATCTCCGGGGGTGACGGCACCGAGGAACCACCGGGGTTGATGCGCTTGCTCCCGCGAAAGGCTGTTGCGAGTCGGGTACGACGATCCCAGACCCTTTGTGGTGCGTTGATGGTCGTGATGGTGACGGCGTTGAAGACTGGAGCGAGCAGCACCGAGATGACCCCTCCCATCGAAAGGCCAACAAGATGGAGCCTTTTTCCCGTCGCATCAATCTCCAGCGCGGCCTCGGCAGCCGACTTCACCCAGTCCCGCCATCCCGTGTCGACGATGTCTTCGATACGGGTCCCATGGCCTGCTAACAGCGGAGCGATGATCGGGAACCCCGCCACGTTCAATTGCGACCCCAACACTCGTAGGTGGGCCGGAGAACCGGTCCAACCGTGCAACAGCAAAACGGCATCGTCACGGCTGCCTTCGAGGTGGAAGGGGGCTGCCAGCGGATGGAAATAGTCGGTCATAGAATTGAATCTAGGGTTTCGGCAACAACCTGGGAACATGAGTTCATAGCCGGAGGTTGCGACGTAGCGTGAAGATGGGAATTCTGCTTTCGGTCGTGGCGCTTGCTCTAGCGGCGTGCTCCTCCCAAACGGAGGAGTCGCAACCGGTGGCGATTCTCGACGGCGGCGACGTGATCGTGCTCGACTCCGATGGCTCAAATCGTGTCGTCATCACGGAGGAACAGAACGATTCCTACTTCCAGCCGACCTGGTCCCCCGATGGCGATCTGTTGGCGTTCTCGAGCAACGATCCCGATCCGACACTCCACGTCGGGCTCACCGACGGCAGCGATCTTCATGCGACCACGACAGGTTCGTTCCCTTTCTACTTCTCGTGGTCGTCGGACAATGATCTCGCATTCCTGAGCAACGGTGCCAGCGGACTCGCACTCGAGATTACGTCGCTCACCGACGGCACGCTGGCCAGTCCGCGCCTGATCGACTCCGGACAGCCCCTCTACTACTCGTGGAATCCCGAGGGCACCATGCTGGCGACACACATCGGGACTGATCGGCTGGAGCTCAACGATCTTGGCTCGACCCAACCGCTTGGACCCCGTCCGGGCATGTTCCAATCTCCACAATGGACTGAGGGCGGCATCGCGGCCATCGAACAGGGGCTCCGGGATCAGACACTGAGCATCATCGGGTTGGACGGCGAGGCCACGGCGGTAGCAACAGTTCTGGGTCCCGCAACCTTCGTCGCCACCAATGACGGCACCAACATTGCGATCCAGAGCGTGCAAGCAGACTCGGGCGCCGTGAACGCTTCGTTCCAGGTGCTCCCCACGATTCCCTCCAATCGTCTGGTGGTGATCGACACCGAGACCGGCGAGCACACCACGGTCACGCAGGATCCCGTACTTGCATACTTCTGGGATCCTGCAGGAGATCGACTACTAGTCTTCGATATCGTCCCCGGTCCACAGGCCCGCTGGAGTATCTGGTCAGAAGACGGTCTGCAAGAGATGGTCCGTTTTGACCCCGAGCCGGGTTTTGTGGGCGCGTTCATCCCCTTCTTCGACCAGTACGCCCAAAGCGTCTCGCTATGGGCTCCCGACGGATCGGCGTTCGCTTTCCCCGGAGGCATCGACGGCGAATCGGGTATTTGGGTCCAGTCCATAGACGGAGACTTGGACCGGATTAGCGACGGAACCTGGGTGGCGTGGTCGCCATAACGCCATGGCCCAGTCGACTACTCCCGATGGCGTAAGTGCATCTATACTCGGCTCGCTCGGTTCAACCGCCGGCGGATGGTGTAATATCCCGAATTCCTCGGGCCCCCATCGTCCAGCGGCCTAGGACTCCGCCCTTTCAAGGCGGCAACGGGGATTCGAATTCCCCTGGGGGCGCCCGTGGGGGCGTGGTGAAGTCTGGAGTTCACGCCGGCCTGTCAAGCCGGAGGTCGCGGGTTCAAATCCCGTCGCTCCCGCCACATACTGCGCCCGGACCTCGGTCCGGGCGTGTGTGCGTGCGGTCAGGTAGCTCAGTTGGTAGAGCGCTGGTCTGAAAAACCAGAGGTCGACGGATCGACGCCGTCCCTGACCACGCGAACCCGCCTTTGGCAGGTCCGTTCAAGAAGGCCCCTGCGTTGCAGGGGCCTTCTTGGCTCTATGGGCGGGTCTGAGGGCCACCCCCGCTTCTTGCTACCGACAGAACGTCAATGCAGTGGGCGGATGTGGAGTGTGGCCTTGAACTGGACCGGGCTCGTTACTTTCCCCCTCCAGAACATCGTGCTCCCGGGGGCCACCTCGGCGAACCGGCCATCAGGGTCCGTCCACGCGACCGCGCCGTCGGCTCTACCGGTATTCCCCGGTGTTCCCCAACCGTCGTTGAAACCATCGATGAGGACACGGTCGGTATCACAGGCTATCGCCGCGGTGACGACCTCACCGTCGCCCAAGGCGAAGATCGTCCAATACTCCTCGAAGTAGATGAATCCACCATCCTCGACCAATGGGCCGGTGGGAAAGTCCGCCCATCCGTAGGTCGCGCCGTCAATGACGACGGTGCCAGCCCAGGTTAGGAACGGCGGATTGTGTGGTTCGGCGCAGGGAACGGCCAGGAGCGTTAGCTCCA
>JAYEIP010000067.1:0-2948 GCA_034660155.1 Actinomycetota bacterium
GGCGGCTGATCGAGGATTTGCCCAATCATCTCCTACGTATTCGTGCTGGGGTGTAGATCGCATTTGGAGCAGCGAAACAGAGGCCAGAGCACCAAGCTACGGAAGCGGGCGTGTGCTTCTCCCTCGCAGTGATTGAAGGAGCCTCCGAGGCAACGAAGCCGAAACTGACCCACGGATACGTCACAAGAGCGACTTATGTTCGTCTCCGGAGGGCTACATATTGAAGCTCTTATGTTGTCAAGTTGCCGGCGGGTGGACAGGACTGGGGTGGGCCACACCTGAGCGTGGGACAGGCTCTTATTAGGTCACACGTCCGCCTGGAGAGGGGTGGGCGGGGGTCGACAGGTCATTATCAGGACAATGCTGGTGGGCATGTCAGCCGGTTTGTTGGGGTCAGACCCCCACCCACGTTTTAGATCATGTGGGGTAGATGTTTGAAGGTTTGGCGTGCCACATATCGTTTGAGGCACCGCATGATCTCTGGGGTGCTCAACCCTTCGGTTCTGCGTCTCGTCACGTATCGGCGGGTCTGGTCGTCTGAGCTCATTCGGGTGAGGACGATCCTGTAGAGGGCGGCGTTGGCTTGACGGTCTCCTGCCCGGTTGAGCCGGTGACGTGTCACCTTGCCTGAGCTGGCTTTGATGGGGGTGACTCCACAGAGGTGGGCCCAGGACTTCTCGCTGTGGAGCCGGTCTGGGTTGTCGCCTGCGGTGACGAGGAGACTGGCTGCGGTGTCGATTCCGACTCCGTGGAGGTCGAGGAGAGAAGGTGCGGTCTCTTCGATCAGTGTCCGGAGGGTCTCATCGATGGTCCGCTTCTCGGCGTCGAGGGCTTTGATCCGTCGGGCCAGTCCCCGGATCACCAGATTCGTCCTATAAGCAATGGGGTCAGGGCCGGGGCGGGGCCTCATGGTTGCTGCCTCGGTGATGAGTCCGGTCTTGGGTCGATCCTTGAAACGGATCCTGATCGGCTCTGGGGCACAGAAGACGAGATGTCGCAGCTGGTTCAACGATTGGATGCGCTGGGCTCGAGCCGACCTCCGGGCCACCATGAGAACCCGGATCTGTTCGACGGGCCCGTTCCTGGTCTTGGGGATCACCGTCGCTTCCCCAGACAACGCTGCTCGAGCAGCGGATACCGCATCAGTGGAATCCGACTTGCCCTGCTTGCGGCGTTTCTGACGGTTAGGACGATCCACTTCGATAACCACGACCTCTTGGTCGTGAAGGAACCTGGTTAGACCGACACCCCACGATCCGGTGCCCTCAACACCAATCTGTTTCACCGGCCCGAAACCGACCAGCCAGACCAACAGGTCCTCAAAGCCGGACTGATCAGCGGGAAACGATTCGATACCCAACAATCCACCATTCGAATCGACCGCTGCTGCCATATGGTTATCGGCATGGGTGTCGACACCACCAGTGACTCCTACGATTCTCATCGTCGCCCCTTTCAGTTGCTTACAGGCGAAGGGGTGGCAAACCACCGGGACGGCGGATGCGACCCGACCGAACTGGCATTAACAGTTCAACCGGCGAACACCGCCCGACCGGTGGAAACCACCAACCCCATTCTCCCCCAGCCGGTTATGGGCCGTCGGATTGGGAGTCGTTATTTGCGATATCAGTTGGCAGGGATTGATTCGATGTCGTGGCCGTGAACGGTCAAAGCCCAGATGACCGAAGCGCCGATACTCAGGATGATGATCGACCAGACGGGGTAGGTGGGAACCCATGCGAACGTTTCGAGCATGCTGAGGGACACCATGACGACAGCCACGACTCGAGCCCAGGGCTTGGCTGTCAGAAGCGCGACCCCAGCGGTGAAGACCACCAACCCAGTTACAAGATGAATCCATCCCCAGGTCTCATCGTTGAATCTGAACAGGTATTCCGGCGCGTCGGGATAGAACTCGTCTGTGAAGACACCAACCAGGCCAGCAAACACGTGGAATAGCCCATTGAGCCACATCATCACAGCCGCGAACCAGGTCCAGCCGATTGCCCGTCTGTCGAAGTCTTGGTGAGTCACGTTCTAAACCTTTCTACTCATGCGCAGGGGCGCGATTCAAACTGGCATCAATGAGTGAGGATGTACTTGACCACCGACACAGAGCTCGCAACTACCAGAATAATTGCTATGTAGCCGAGGTTTCGCAGACCTGACCATCCACGGCTACGTCCCGCCAGATATGTGCCGAACCCAATCACTGCTAGAAGAACGACCGTGGTCAACGAACTCGCTTTGACGTCCTGAAAGGCAACGGCATAAGGAACTGAGGCCAAAAGAGCTACACCAAACGCCGCGGCGAACATTCCACCAATCGACACCCAACCTTCGCCAACGGTAGAGCCGTGCTCGTATACATACGCGACCCTGAAAGCAAGCACATGAGCGAGCGTCAGCCCGATGGACGAACCCCAGATCATCAACAGTTCACCGCCGTCATCTAGGGACCTCTCGAAGCTAACGATCAGGGCCATCAGCACAAGACTCAGATAGAGACCCATTTCAAGAGAGTCACGCCGAACTGAATCACTCTTCGGAGTTTGGGCGGCTTCAGTCGTACCTTTTTGAGTGTCCCGGGTCACAGCGACTCAACTTAACCTGCACACGAATCGACGCGCACTCCGCTTCGCAGATGACCTCAGACGGTTGCTGGAGCGAAGCGGGGGCGAGGGCTGGTGGCGAGCGAATAATCCGAGGTCATCCCAGGCTGAGACTCACCGAGTTTATTGAGCGGTAACCACCAAGAAAATCGGTACTCAGCTGACTTCCAAGAAGGAGAAAACCCCCCACAGAAATGGGGGGTTTGTCGGTGGAGCTGAGGGGATTTGAACCCCTGACCCCTTGACTGCCAGTCAAGTGCTCTGCCAGGCTGAGCTACAGCCCCATTTGGGGAACCCGCATTCTATTTCGGCGGCGACCGGAAGGTGAAACCCTGT
>JAYEIP010000068.1:0-2947 GCA_034660155.1 Actinomycetota bacterium
TGGGAAGACGTGATCGATCTCGGTGACATCACCACGGCTCGCGGTACGGAGATGGTGCTACCAATATGGGTGCGGCTCTGGTCTGCTCTCGAGAACCCAATGTTCCAGTTCAAGATCGCCCGCTGACTCAGGAGTCACATATGAAGGCAAGTCTGCAGGTAGCCAACTTCACGTGGCCGGGCGGAGACGCCGCGATCGGTTCGTCCCTACGGACGATTGGCAGCGCAGCTGAGGATGCGGGATTCGACACGCTGTGGGTGATGGACCATTTCTTCCAACTCGAGCCGATGCTGGGCCCGGCCGACAATGCCATGTTGGAGGGCTACTCGGCGCTTTCGTTCCTAGCCGGGATCACCGAGCGGATCCGGCTCGGCACGCTCGTCACCGGCATCCAGTACCGCCACGCCGGGTTCCTTGCCAAGACCGTCACAACCCTTGACGTGCTCTCGGAGGGTCGTGCATGGCTCGGGATCGGCGCAGGCTGGTACGAACGCGAATCAGTGGGCCTGGGCTTCCCGTTTCCGCCGCTCAAGGACCGGTTCGAGCAGCTCGAAGAGACCCTCCAGATCATCCTCCAGATGTGGGACGGCGACCGCAGCCCCATCGACGGCAAGCACTTCCAGATGGCAGAGCCCATCAACAGCCCCCAAGCGCTCACCGAGCCGCGTCCGCCGATACTCATTGGAGGATCGGGTGAGCGCAAGACGCTGCGGATGGTTGCCCAGTACGCCGACGCGTGCAACCTGTTCTTGTTCGGTGGGCCCGATGAGTTGCGTCACAAGCTCGATGTGCTCAAGGCGCATTGTGAACGTCTCGGGCGTGACTACGACGAGATATCAAAGACGGTCGGCGGTCTGCTCTACACGGGGCAGCCCGCGGCCGAGCTGATCGATCAGGTTCGTCCCTTGGCCGACATGGGGTTCGAACATCAAGTACATCTAACGACCATAAGCAACCGAAAAGGGATTCGTGCATAACCGGCATTTCCGAGTGGTTTCGGAACCCTCGAAGAGTGGACCCCGTGGTTGGCCTGTGGGGTCGACTGCACGGTAGGCCGGGCTTGGCGAAGGCTCAGCGGGTCGGCCGGGAAACGTGTGATTCCGGTCACCCGGACCGTTGACGACTTCTCTCGGAGAGTGCTACAGTGATGTCAACGTCTCGTATCGAATAGTTGACTGGATAGGATCGATGACAGCCGTACCCGTCGCAACAAATGTTCGCAATGCTGTCTATGCGTCGCGTGACCGATTCTGGAAGCCGGAGGACTTTTCGGGTGCCCCTTTGCCGGTGGCCAAGGCGTTGTCTCGTCTTGAGAAGGCTGGGGAGCTGAGACGCATCCGCCGCGGCCTGTACTGGCGGGGCGTGGTGACGCCGCTGGGGTTGGCTCCACCGTCGGCGATGAAGCTGACAAAGGAGCTGGTCGGAACGCGAGGTGTTGGTCCCGCAGAGGGGAGTGCCGCGCTTGCTTTGGGCTTGTCGACTCACGTGCCGCGCAGGGTGACGGTTGCCGTGCCAGGCCGCGTTCCCGAAAGCCCGATTGAGACGGTCCATCTTGTGAGTCGTAGCGCCTCGACGAAGCGCCTCGATGAACGGCTCCGGCCGGCAGAAGTGGCTCTGTTGGAGGTTCTGCGTGACTGGGACCGCTATGTAGAGGACCCGGCACCAGAGGCGTACGATCGGGTTGGGCGTTTGATCGAAGATGGAGCGATCCGTGTTGCACGGGTGGTGGCTGCGTCCGAGACGGAACCGGCGCGCAGTCGCAGCCGATTGAGAAGCCTGCTCCGAGCGCTTGGTTTCAATGACCTCGCAGAGAGCGTTCCGCCGGTTCGCAATGGGCAATCCTCAGATCCACAGGCGGCCTGACACCGTGTTTCGGAACCAAGCCATCTTCCAACCGACGATCGAAGCAGCCGGAGAGCGTCTCGGCATCTCCGCCATGGCGGTTGAGAAGGACTACTGGGTGAGCCAGGCGCTTCGCGTGCTTAGCGACGAGTTCCCAGACGACTTCGTCTTCAAGGGAGGGACGAGCCTCTCGAAAGCGTACGGGCTTATCGAGCGGTTCTCCGAAGACATCGATCTGCTGATCATCGTGGGATCCCGCGGCAGGGGAGCCGTCGACCGGTTGATGAAGGACATGGGCACCGTTGTGGGACGCACCTTGGCGGCGACGCCGGTGTCGGAACACGCGGAGCGTGGCAAGCACCGAACGTATCGGATCGGCTACCCAACTGAGCGAATCCAGACCACGGCGATCGAACCGTCTGTGCTGCTCGAAATGGGTATTCGCGGTGGAGCCCAACCGTCCCGTCGAGTTGAGATTCGCACATTGCTGGGCGACGTCCTCGCTGATGCAGGCACGGACGTGTCTGGGTTCACAGATCTCGAGCGCTTTGCGGTGAGCGTTCTCCATCCGGGCCGGACTCTGCTCGAGAAGCTATATGCGATCCATGCTGAGGCGATCCATCTCGCGTCTGATGCCGCGGCGGCGGCGACGGCGCGTATTGGACGTCACTTCTACGACGTATCTCAGCTTCTCGCCGCTGACGAGGTTGTCACGTTCCTTGCCGACGACGCCACAGTCCGAATGATCCTCGAAGAGATCGAAGATGTGTCACGGGAACACTTCATACGAGGCGTGCCCGGGGAACTCCGCCCGGAGGGCGGGTTCCGGCTCAGTCCGGCGTTCGATGTCTCATCAGACATAGCTGATCGCCTCCGGATCGCGTACGAGTCCGACATCGAGGAGCTCTACTACGGGACGGTACCACCGCCGACGTGGGAAGAGATCTGCCGGCAGGTCGCATCGACCTCTGTCTGACAGTCGCCCCATCAACGCAACCAACGCGCCGGTCACTGAGCCATCGTCAATCCGATGGAATCGCCGGGCAGTAGTGTCGCCGGCGTCGGTCTCCATCGCGCGTCCATCGCGCGAGAGGGTGGGATGGGG
>JAYEIP010000069.1:0-2945 GCA_034660155.1 Actinomycetota bacterium
GTCGTCAACTCCCCGTACCGCTCCCCCGCAATGACGGCGAAGATCGCAGACACCATCGACGAGATCTCCGGAGGCCGGTTTGTCCTCGGCATCGGCGCAGGGAACACGCCGGACTCCGATTACGAAGCATTCGGCTTCCCGACGGACAAGCGGTACTCACGGTTTGCGGAGGCGATTCAGATCATCCATGGGCTCCTTAGGAATGGGGCGATCGACTTCGATGGCGAGTTCTACACGGCCAGGCAAGCCGAGTTGGTACTGCGCGGTCCCCGCCAGGAAGGTCCACCGATCAACATTGCTGCGGGTGGGCCGAAGATGCTACAACTGGTCGCCAGGTACGCCGATGCGTGGAACTGGTGGGGTTGGGACGAAACGATCGAACAAGTCGGCGACCGGCTGAAGCCGATCATTGAACTGCTGGCGCAAGCATGTGATGCCGCTGATCGTGACCCTTCCACCCTGGGGCGAACCTTCGACCTGTACACGGTTGTCCCTGAAGGCTTCAGCGGTGAGGCCGCACGGATGGATGGTCTCGACATGGAACACCCGGTGACAGGGACCTCGGAGGAGATTGCTGCGCACATCCTCTCAGTGGGTGCGCTCGGATTCGAGGAGGTCCGGTGTGACGTGTATCCCAAGACGATTGCCGCGGTAGAAGCCATGCAACCTGTTGTCGAGATCGTTCACACCGGCTGAATCGAATTCGGGGAGACAACTTCGTGAGTGCCGGTCAGCTGCGAACGACCGGCATGATGAGGCAGTTCGGTCCTCCGGTCCCCTTGGCGTACTCCGACAGATCAAGGTCGTGGAGCACGTACCTGGTATCAGCGAGCCGTTCGAGGACACCGCGATTTGAACCGTCGACAATCAATGTCTCATCTCCGAGATTGATCACGTTCGTAGTACTCGTCGGGCCGTAGGGAATGGCGATTGCCTCGAAGCCGCCGAGCTTCCTCTCGTCGACGAATTCGGGGCAGAACAGGAGTGTCTCCGGCCCGATCGTGAGCAGCACCTTGTCGAGGTGCAGAATCGAATCGGGCAACGTCATCGCCCGCACTTCGTACCCCATCGAGCTCAGGATGTCCGTCAGTTGATTGATCCCCGACCGGTTGGTGCGGATCGATTCGCCGATGAAGGCGACGGTGCCGGCGAGCACGACATCTCCTCCCTCGACTGTGCCGGGAGCCTCAATCTCACCGACCATCGGTTCCCCCAAGGCCGCCAGGGCTGCGGCCATCCACCGATCTTCGCCATGGCGGGTCGGCAGCCCGAGACGCAACCGGATGTACCCCTCCGGTGTGGAGAGCGCCGTATCCCGGGTGAACACCGAGTTCGGGTGCCCGGACAGCTCCGGGAGATCGACAACGACAGCGCCAAACGCGGTGATGGTGGACTTCAGAAGGTCGTGCTGCTCCACCGCTTGCCGACGATCTGGCTGCTGAACGAAGTTATGGGCCGCGAGGTCGGTGATGCCGAGGAAAGCCTCCGCCGGCGAAGAAACCACCACACGCTCGAGACGATCCCCCTCGCTCCGCAACATCTCAATTCCCTTCGGCTGGTGATCTCGGTCAGATCCTATCCCCCGAAACTTGCAAACATCACGCCGCATATGAGGCTTGGGCCCAGATCCGTAAGAACAGAAGGGGAGAGTGCTACTCCACCTCGATGGCGCGGAGGAAGCGGCGGGTTCGTTCGTGGACCGGGTTGTCGATCACCTGTGATGGGGGGCCTTCCTCGACGATGACACCGCCGTCCATGAAGATGACCCGGTCGGCGACCTGTTTGGCGAATCCCATTTCGTGGGTCACCACCAACATGGTCATGCCCTCGTCGGCTAGCTCTCGCATCACATCGAGTACCTCACCGATCAGCTCAGGGTCAAGGGCGCTGGTGGGCTCGTCAAACAGCATCATGTCCGGGTTCATGCACAGCGCCCTGGCAATGGCGACACGCTGCTGCTGGCCACCCGACAATCGGGAAGGGTGCTCATCGATCTTGTCGATCAGGCCAACCCGGTCGAGCATCTCCTCAGCGATGCGGGTGGACTCCTCGGTGGAGCGCCCCAGCACCTTGCGTTGGGCGATCCGCAGATTTCGCAGGACAGTGAGGTGCGGGAAGAGGTTGAATTGTTGGAACACCATCCCGATTCGGGCTCGCAACCCGTCGACGTCGGCGTCGGGGTGGGCGATGTCCTCACCCTCGATGAGGATCGACCCCGAGGTCGGCTCTTCCAACAAATTGACACAGCGCAGAAGTGTCGATTTACCCGAGCCCGATGGACCGAGGATGCACACCACCTCACCGGTGGCGATAGTGCTGGTGATCCCGCGCAGCACCTCTAACTCGCCGAAGTACTTGTGGAGGTCTTTGATCTCTATGCGAGGGGTTTCCATCACTTCTCCTGGGCCGCTCTGCGCTCCAACCTGCGTACCAGAAAGGTGAGCGGGAGCGTGATGATCAGGTACACGAGCGCCACCACGATCAGCGGTGTCGCGTTGCGGGCCGACGTCATGAAGTCGCGGGCAAATTTGGTGAGCTCTTTCGACTGTGGCGTCGAACCGAGCACGAAGAACAGCGACGTGTCCTTGATCAACAGCACCAGTTCGTTGGTGAGGGGAGGAATGATGATCCGGAACGCCTGCGGCAAGATGATGTAGAACATGGCTGTACCGGGAGGCATGCCGAGCGACCGCGCGGCCTCCATTTGCCCCTTTGGTACCGCCTCAATTCCGGCTCGGATCGTCTCGGCCATGTAGGCGGCTGCCACGATACCCAGTCCGATTGTGCCCTTGCCCAATGTCCCAAACGGGATCCTCCACCCAAACGCAATCGGGATCCCGAACCCGACCAGGATGATCGTGATCAACGCCGGCAAGCCCCGGAATAACTCGATATACGCGGTGGCGAACCAACGATACGGCGCAATCGACGACAGCTTCATCAGG
>JAYEIP010000070.1:0-3023 GCA_034660155.1 Actinomycetota bacterium
GGCCGGGGCACGGTCTACCCCTAGGAGTCACAGCCTCCGGGGGGAATAAAGTGCTCACCAGCCAGCAGCCCAGACCACCAGCCTCCCACACAACAAGAGCCACGATGGACCCCCATTAGGGGGGTCTGAGCAGGTGTCCGAACCACTTCAACCGGGCCGCCGCAGGCGCCCGCCGCCACCTAAATCCTGCTGGCTCCGTTGCTCTCCAGCACACCACGGAGCGCATCCTTCTTCACCAGACCGGTGCTACGCCAGCGTGGCGTGATCTGGCCGCTCTTGGCGCGAGAAGGGCCACCATTCTTGGCAGCACGTTGCCGCGCTTTCTTCGATTGTTTCGCCGGTGCCTTGCCGAGGAGGACAAAAGTCGGGGTGGAACGTACCTTGAACGCTTGGGCTGCGCCGGGCACCTTGCCGACATCGACTTTCACGATATGTGCCGATTCCCCATACTCGCGGGCCAGCTCATTCACGATCCCGTCCATTACCTGGCAGGGGGCGCAGCCGATCTGCATGAAGTCGAGCAACACCGGCTTGCCCGACTTGAGCATCGGCTCGAGCTCATCGAGAGTTTGAAGTTTCGTTGCTTTTGGCTTGCGTGAGAACACGGCCATGTTGTAGTACCTCGAGGTCTGTTGCTGGCAACAACCAGCGGGAGATTATGGCTTATTCCCGGAACTTCCCGTAATGCGCTGTGACTACCAGGCGCGACCGCGGGTGAATGTGATCCGGATCGGCGTCGAGTACTGGGAAGAGAACACCTCGGGAGTCCAGCCGTTGCGTTCCATATGCGTCTCGTACTTGGCAACGTATTCGGGGACCTCTGCCGCTGCCGGGGCCGTCTCGTCGACGTGGGCGATGCCCTCGATTGTCACAATGGCCCCACCCTGGCCGTTGCCATCGAGGTTGAGCGCAACTTGCGCGTTGGCCTTGATGTTGTGTACCCGGGCCGTGTCGGGCAGCGAGTACATCAGGAATTCGTCACCACGGCGGAGAAACCAAACAGGCGACGTCTGGGGTTGCCCATTCGGTCGGACGGTGGTTAGCCAGATGATGGGCTCAGCCTCGAGTCGGTCGATTGCAGTCGAGTTATTGTCGAACATGTGATCCAACTTACAACAGGAGCAGGGCTACGGTCGCGGCGACAACGCAATACAGCCCGAACGGTGCCAGGCCGGTCTTGCCGATCAAGCGCAACAGGAAGGCAATGGCGGCGTACCCGGAGGCGGCAGCCACGAGCATTCCGACGAAGACCTCAGGCCCGATTCCGGTGCCGGAGTCGAGCAGGTCCTTCCCACCCAGCAATCCGGCGCCGGCGATGGCCGGGATGCCGAGCAAGAATGAGTAGCGGGCCGCTTCGGCGTCTGTAAACCCCCGGAGTAGGCCGGTACTGATGGTTGAGCCGGATCGGGATACACCCGGGATCAGCGCGACCGCCTGGCCGAGGCCGATGATGAGGGTGTCCTTGACCGTGACTTCGTTGGTGGTTCTCTCACCCCGATGGATCCAACGAGTGGAGAACAAGGCAACACCGGTGATGAGCAGCGCAATTGCAACGCCACGGGGCTGCTCGTTGAGCTGTTCAACCTGGGTCTCAAAGCCGAGGCCGAGCACGGCCGCCGGAATCGTTCCGATCAGAAGCAGGACAAGTAGGCGACGCCCCTTCTCGCTGAAGGTGACAACGTCCACAACGTCTCTTCGGAAGTAGAGGAGCACGGCGACGAGTGTGCCCAGATGGAGCATCGCCGACGTAGCCAGATCAGGCGGATCCTGGCCAAGTAAGGCAGGCACCAGCACCAGATGGCCACTAGATGAAATGGGGAGGAATTCGGTGAGGCCCTGGATCAGGCCCCAAAAAGCTGCTTCAAACATTCGGGCGGGAGGTTAACCGGTTGGAGGGATGTCGCTGCTCCCGAACCCGATCATGACGATCAATGCGTCATGTGCGGCCGCATTAGCGACCCGTGGCGCGTCGACTGGGGCGAATGCGACCATGCCGATGGTCTCGAAACCGGTATCAATGCCCGCGGCGACGACGATTCCGTCGACAATCGTCCCTTCGGCGACTGTTCCCGTGGCGAAGACGTCGTTCAACAGCAGACGTAGCGGGGTTCCGGGTGCCGTCGCCATCGGTAGTGGAACCGGCACTGCCCACCAGTCGGCGGGTACCGCATGTTCGGTTATCGCCGAGGGCAGCACCGGATCACCGATGGCGATTTGCGATCCGGCGAGACCGGCAACGGGCCCTTCCCAGCTCGGGAGCAACCCACGAGGCACATCCCGCCACGAAAGCGAATCTCCGATCGAGCTTCCTGCCGCGATCGGCTCGATAGCAAACGGGTAGGACTCGACCGGCATCGGTCTCATATCCAGATACAGGCCGGTCATTAACACCAATCCAGCAGCGATCCGACGCAGGTACGGGGGACGACGAAGCCAATACACGGTTCGAACTTATCGGTTGGGGAGGCCCAATAAAAGACCCTCCCCGTGTTCCCTCCCTCGTGAGAGGGAGGGAGCCTCACGCAAGCAGGGGGAATGGTGGGGGACTTACGTTCGGCACACGGGGAGGGAACCTGGAAATCTCATAATCACGGTAGCGATATTCGCGGGACACGGCTGGCGCAAGCGCACCCGGGAGGAACACGGAAGAAGACCATCGATTCTGTGCCTCCTTAGTTGTAGCCCGTACGCACAATCGTTTCCAAAGATCAGTCTACGCTGCGCGCTCTGCGTAGCCAACGACATTTCCCGCGAACTCCAAACGCCGGTTGCGACGATTGGGCGCTCGCCGGACTGACCCTCTCTAAACTTGCCGCTCGTGGAAACAGCTATCTCTCTTGTTATTGCGTACCTGCTCGGAAGTGTCGACTTCGGAGTCATCGTCTCCCGGGTGCTCGGTATCGACATCTATGACCATGGCAGCGGAAACCCCGGAGCCTCGAACGTCCTACGGACACTGGGCAAGAAAGCGGGTGCCGCCGTCATGGTCGGCGACGCCGTCAAAGGTGTCCTGGCAGCGTCGA
>JAYEIP010000070.1:3123-14220 GCA_034660155.1 Actinomycetota bacterium
GGTATCGACATCTATGACCATGGCAGCGGAAACCCCGGAGCCTCGAACGTCCTACGGACACTGGGCAAGAAAGCGGGTGCCGCCGTCATGGTCGGCGACGCCGTCAAAGGTGTCCTGGCAGCGTCGATCGGGTCGTTGCTGGTGAGCGACGTAGTTGGTTTCTGGTGTGCTTTTGCGGCGGTCGTGGGGCATGTCTTCCCTGTTTGGCACCGTTTCCGCGGTGGGCGGGGTGTCGCCACCGCTATTGGGGCCGTGCTGTGGTTGGCGCCCTGGTTCGGTGTGATACTCATCGTTGGGTGGGGCGGTACTGTGGCGCTGACAAAGACAGCTTCGATAGCCTCCCTAGGAGCAATGGCCGTATACGTGCCCGGCTATGCGCTGTATGGGCATCGGGGCTGGTCTCTGGTGGCGGCGTCGGCGACCGCGGCACTTGTCATCTTGCGGCACTCTGGCAATATCCGCAGACTCATCGGCGGCCACGAACAGACAGTTGAGACACAATGAGACCCCTACCTGAAGCTCAACGCGATGTCCTCACCGCGGTCGAGTTGCTACCGACTGAACGTGTCGAATTGGCCAAGGCGGCCGGACTGGCTCTGGCGGAACCGGTCGTGGCTCGTCACGATCTGCCCCCTTTCGCCAATTCCGCTATGGACGGATACGCCGTCCTAGGGTCGGACGTCGTCGACACCCCGGTCACGTTGCGCGTACTCGAAGATGTTGCCGCCGGTAGCGTCCCCACGGCGGCAGTTACTCCTGGTACTGCAATCAAGATCATGACCGGGGCGCCGATGCCGGAGGGTGCGGACACCGTCGTCCAGGTTGAGGACACCGAACCTGGCGCAGACGATGTACGAATTCTGATTGGGGCTCCGGTGGGCACTTCGGTTCGTCCCGCGGGTGATGATGTTGTTGCCGGCGCCGTCGTTTTGCAGGTGGGGGAGACGCTGACCCCTGCCCGGCTGGGGGTGTGCGCCTCGCTGGGGTATCACAGCCCCCTGGTTCGTCGCCGGCCGCGGGTGGCAATTCTCTCCACCGGTGACGAGGTCGTTTCGCCGGAGACCGCTGAATTGGAACCCGGCAAGATCCGGGATGCCAATCGCTTCACATTGCGCGGAGTTCTCGAAGACCTCGGAGTCGAGGTCGTGGACTTCGGAATCGTTGGCGATGATGCCGACCAGCTACGGGAACGCCTGGCCGCTGCTGCGGCTGCGTCCGATGTCGTTGTTTCGAGCGGCGGGGTGTCGATGGGGGAATACGACCTCGTGAAACATCTTCTCGCCGAACTGGGCTCGGTCGACTTCTGGAAGGTCGCGATGAAGCCGGCGAAGCCGTTTGCATTCGGCGGTCTTGGAGACACGCCCTTCTTTGGTCTCCCGGGTAATCCCGTGTCGGTCGCTGTGGCTTTCGAGCAATTCCTGCGACCGGCCTTGCTTCACATGATGGGAGCGACGAAGCTCTTCCGTCCTCGCCTGTTCGGGATTCTCGAGGACGATGTCGTGACCGATCCCCGTAAGGTCGTCTTTCTTCGGGTAGCGGTGGAGCCCGGTAGCGACGGTGTTATCCGGGCAAGCCTCAGCGGCGGCCAGGGGTCCAATATCCTCACGGCGTTGGCGGCGGCCGATGCGTTTGCCGTCATCCCCGTCGGCACCGCCGCAGTTGCCGCCGGATCGTTAGTCGAATTGGAGATGATGCGAATGCCCGCAGCGCGCACCGCCGCCGAGGTGACCCATGGCTAAGGGTTTCACCCACCTCAACGAAGAAGGAAATGCACACATGGTCGATGTGGGTGCCAAGGCGGTTACTGAGAGAGTCGCGGTGGCCGAAGCGATGGTCATCATGTCCGACGCCGTGAGGACACGTCTGTTCGCGGGCGATCTTCCCAAAGGGGATGCGCTTGGTGTGGCTCGCGTGGCCGCCATCATGGCCGCCAAGCAAACCGCGATGCTGGTGCCGCTGTGCCATCCCATCGCGATCGACGGTGTCGATGTGGACATTACGGAGCACGAGGCCGGCGTGCGTATCGTGGTCACCGCCCGTACGAGTGCTAAGACCGGGATCGAGATGGAGGCGATTACCGCAGCCTCGATTGGTGCCGTTGCTGTCTACGACATGGTGAAGGGCCTCGATCGGGGAGTGGAGATCGGGCCGGTGCGGCTACTGCACAAAAGTGGTGGAAAGTCGGGGAGTTGGGATCGATGAGCGCGGTCGTTCTGACAGTCAGCGATCGAGTCAGTAGGGGAGAGGCGGAGGACCGGTCCGGGCCCGCGGCCGCAGCCAAGCTTGCTGAGTTCGGCTTCAGAGATGCCGGAGTCCACGTCGTCGAAGACGGAGTCGAATCGGTCCGCAGCATCTTGACCGAGCTTGCCCGTGACCACCGTCTCATCGTTACCACCGGTGGCACAGGATTTTCGCCACGTGACCTCACCCCGGAGGCGACCCGGCTTGTTATCGAGCGTGACGCGCCTGGTTTGGCAGAGGCTATGCGAGCCGCGACCTTCGGGAGGATGCCGCACGGGATGTTGTCGCGCGGGGTCGCGGGGATCGTCGGATCGACCCTGATCGTGAACCTTCCCGGGTCCGCGAAGGCGGTTGAGGAGTCGCTCGATGTCATCGGTCCGGCCCTCCAACACGGAACTGAATTGCTCATTGGGGGGCAAACGGACCACAATACGTAATCACCCGCAGGAGAGGTGCGGGCCGAAATGCTTGGCTGCGTGCGCAACGCTGCCTACGCTCGGTGGCGGACGGAGTAAGGATCTGATGGAAATACTGGCCTTCTTGATCATCGGAGGCGTTTGGGCGGTCTTCTTGTTGCCCTCGTTCTTCGAGAACAAGAGAAGCGCTTCGCTGAGTTCGACCCGTAGTTTTGCGCGCGACAACGACCTCCTGGCGTCGGTTGCCCTGCAATCTGCTGAGACTTTGCGGGCGGCAAGCGGGGCGCGCCGTCGCCGCCGGCGCTCGATTGCCTTGCTCGGTACCGGTGCGCTGGGGTCGCTCGCCGCCGCGGTCTTCACTGGAAGTACGGTGTGGCTTGGTGTCACCCTCGTGTTCGACGTCTTCCTCGCAGGATTTGTAACAGCCCTGCTGCAGGCCAAAGCTGCACACTTCACCCCCGTCGCCGCGGTGGTACCGATCGACAGCGGTCTCCGCGCGGAGCCCGCAGCTGCTGAGGCCATGCGAACTGTTCGCATTGTGGCTGGTTGATCCGAGTTGTCCGACTCTCTCGACCTGGACGCACTCGAATCCGCTGTTCGCGCCGAACTCGACGGCAAGTTCGGTGCCCGCGAGTTAGCTCTTAAGAACTGCCGGAAGATCATCCAGTCGTCTTCGAAAGCGATCCGTTCTTTGCATCGAGGCGATGTGGACGCGGCAGACGAGTTGCTGGCCAACATCCGTTCGCTCATCGCTGAGGCTGAGGCCCCTCTGGCCGACCACCGGGACATATATCATGCCGGCTTCTTTTATGACGCGGTCAAGGAATACGCAGAAGCCGAGTTGACGAAGGCTCTCGTGCTTCACCAGCCACTGCCGCTCCCGTCTGACCTGGGTCTCCACGCCGTTCCCTATCTCAAAGGTCTCGGCGAGGCCGTCGGCGAGCTGCGGCGCCGCCTGCTCGACCAGCTCCGCAAGGGCAACCTTGTTGATGCCGAGGCGACCTTCTCTGACATGGAGATCATTCACGATTTGCTGGCAGCGCTCGACTACCCCGATGGCATGACATCGGGTCTGCGTAGGACCACCGACGTGGCCCGGGCGCTGATAGAGCGAAGCCGTGCCGACCTCACGTCAACCATCGTGCAAGAGCGGCTCCGTCGGCAACTCGAAGGCAGTTGACCGTCGCTACACTTGCATCCGCCCCGGGGGTGTAGCTCAGTTCGGCAGAGCACTACGTTCGCAACGTAGGGGTCAGGGGTTCAAATCCCCTCACCTCCACGGGAACGCTTAACGCGTTCTTCGCTTCCGAGTTGCGCCGTAATGAACCGGCAATACTCACGTGCGGGGTGTCATTCTCGGGCAGCGACCGCTCACCAACCAACAGTTTCTACAGGTAGGCTCCCTGGGTGCTCACAGGAGTGCGTTCGTCTGGGTTGCCTGACGGGGCAGGGACCTGGAGCAAGCCATTGATGTAAGAGGGAGCGGAATGGCCACTGAACGACATCTGACGCTGACCAACTGGGGTGCGTACGAGATTGAAACCGATGGCCACGACATAACCGCCGTTCATCCTTTTGCGAAGGACCCTGACCCGTCGCCGATTGGGCAGTCGTTGAAGGCGGTTCGGAAGAGCCGCGTGATGCGACCTGCGATTCGCGAGAGTTGGTATCGCAATGGTCCAGGGTCCAACACCGACCGTCGCGGCCACGAGCCGTTCGTTGAGGTCGAATGGGATGTTGCCATCGAGATGTTGGCATCCGAGATCGACCGGGTCCGGTCCGAGTACGGCAACGAAGCCATATTCGGAGGCAGCTATGGGTGGGCCAGCGCTGGGAGATTCCACCACGCGCTCAGCCAGATCCATCGGTTTCTGGGATCGATCGGTGGCTACGTAGGCCAGGTCGACGACTATTCCATCGCAACCGCTCACGTCATGATCCCGCACATCTTCGGGTTTTCGTTCGACGACATGGTCGATGTCGGACAACCTCATTTCTCAGACATTGCGGCCCACTCCGAACTCGTCGTGAGCTTCGGCGGCATGGCGATCAAGAACAGCCAAGTGATGTACGGAGGGCAAGGCAGGCACATGCTCTCGAGCCGTCTCGAGACGTGTCGCGACCGTGGCGTGAGATTCGTCAACCTATCGCCGCTGAGCGAAGACATGATCGACTCGGTGGACGCGGAGTGGATTCCGATCAGGCCTTCTACAGACACCGCGGCCATGCTTGGGATAGCTCACAGCCTGCTCGTCGCCAACGATCACGATGAGGCATTCCTCAACACCTACTGCACTGGTTGGGAGGCGCTGCGTTCCTATCTGCTCGGTGAATCCGACGGTGTCCCGAAGACCGCAGAGTGGGCAGGTTCGATCTCGTCTGTCGACCCCAGTCGGATCCGATCCCTGGCCTCAGAGATGGCACGAAGGAGAACTCTGATCACGGCTAGTTGGTCTATGCAGAGAACCGACCACGGGGAACAGACCTATTGGATGGCCTCGTCTCTTGCGGCGATGCTCGGACAGATTGGCCTTCCCGGCGGTGGCGTCGGCTTTGGCTATGGAGCTGTCGGCTATACGGGGAACGGGGTTGGATATCACGAATTGCCCCGCTTGGCCCAGGGCAAGAATGATGTCACCGATTACATCCCTGTGGCCAGAATCGCAGACATGCTGCTGTCTGCGGGGGAGGAGTACGACTACAACGGGAAGCGGTTGACGTATCCCGATATCCACCTCGTGTATTGGGCTGGAGGCAATCCGTTCCACCACCATCAGGACCTCAACCGATTGGCGAACGCCTGGCGCAAACCAGACACCGTTGTTGTCCATGAGCCTTTCTGGAACGCCCTTGCCCGCCACTCCGACATTGTGTTTCCCGCGACGACGACCCTCGAACGTAACGACATCGGGGGCAGCGGGATGGATGACTTTCTGTTCTGGATGGACAAGGTCATCGAGCCTGTCGGGCAGGCTAGGAACGACTACGACATATTCTCAGACCTTGCCGCACGGCTCGGGGCCGGCGAGCGATTCAGCGAGGGGCGCACGTCAGATGAATGGATCGAGCACATCTACGCAAGCTTCCATTTCAATCACAGCGACTATCCCGATCTCGATGAGTTGAGGGAAACGGGCTACTTCCATATTCCACAAGAGTGGATCCTTCCGGCAAAGTCGCCGCTGGTGTCATTCCGAGACGATCCGATCGGAGCAGCCCTGGCCACGCCATCCGGACGCATCGAACTGTTCTCGGAAAAGGTCGCATCGTTCGGTTACATGGATTGCCCGGGCCATCCAACGTGGATCGAGCCTGGTGAGTGGCATGGAAACGCTGCCGAATACCCCCTCACCCTCATCTCGAACCAACCCAAGACACGTCTCCACTCACAGTGGGACCAAGGCGAAACGAGCATCAACGGCAAGGTTGATGGCAGGGAGCAACTCGGGCTCACTCCGAAGGATGCATCGGCGCGGAATCTTGCGCCGGGCGACCTGGTGCGGGTGTTCAATGATCGCGGAGCCTGTTTGGCTGCTGTCGCTGTTCGGCATGATCTGATCGATGGCGTGGCCCAACTTCCAACGGGCGCTTGGTGGGACCCGATTGAGCCGGGAGGCATTTGCCGGAGTGGCAATCCGAACGTGCTGACCCATGATCGTGGTACGTCATCGATGGCGCAGGGCCCTTCAACGTCGTGTCTGGTCGAGGTTGAGAAGTACACGGGAGACGCTTCCAAGGTGCGCGCCCATGACCCTCCAAGCCTTCTAACGGAATAGTCCTCGCTGGCATAGATCCGGCCCTTGGCCGGTCTTTCGTCGTCTGGGGTACACCACCGCAATATGTTGCTGAGCTACGCCAAACAGGCACGGCTGTGGCGTCCCGTCAGCAGCTCCCTTTTGCCACCGGAGTTGACCAAGGTGTTGGGTGTGCCTCATGTCACGGAACCTGCACGCTGGTCAACCGAGGCCTTGGCCGGCGGGACCCGCAGCGCGGCGAGTTCACCAAACCGGGCGCCGGTCAGGTCTACGGTGAAACGAGAACACGGAAGCCAGGGTCGATAGCGTCTGCGAGTTCGTGCCGTTCATCGATCCCGAGAAATCGCATCTCCCGGCGTGTCCGCTTCGGTTGAGCCGCTGCTATCGGCTCAACCGGACGCTAAGCGCCTGACCGATAAGTGCCACACCACCCGCATCATGACACCCAGCCGGATATGGACTACCCGAGGGCTCGATGCAGGAACGCCGCCATCTGACCGCGGGTCACATCGTTGTTGGGGCAGTACTTGGTATTGGCCGGTGGGTTGCAGCCTTTGGTCACTCCTGCGGTGGCTAGGCGGTCGATGTCGGTCTTGAATACCGAGCCTGCGGTATCGGTGAAGTAGTTCCCTCCACCGTCGTCGGTGTACCCGAGCGCTCGACCGAGGAAGGCTGCCATCTGCCCCCTGGTCACTTTGGCCTTCGGGCAGAACTCATCGTTCATTGGTGGATTGCATCCGCTGGTTATCCCTGCAGCAGCAAGTTTCTCGATATCCGCCTCGAAGATCGAATCGTCGTCATCGGTGAATGGATCATCGAGCCGATCTGTCAACCCCAACGCACGAACCAGGAAGGCTGCCATCTGGCCACGAGACACTGCATCGTCTGGGCAATACTTGTCGTTCGCTGGCGGGTTACAGCCCTTTGTGATTCCTTCGGCGGCCATCCACTCGATATCGGCCAGGAACACTGAGTTCTCGATGTCGGTGAAGGTCGCACACGCTTCGCCTGTCTGTACGTCGAGACAGAGTTCATATCGCTTGGTGTGGCCCTGCGGCCCGGCGACTTCGATACGCGGCGACACGGTCCACGCCATTCCCACCTCCCAGCCGGCTGGTTTGGTGTATGTGGCCGTAGACATCGGACGACTGCTCGTCGAGTCAACCACGCCGTCTCCGTCGTAATCGAACAGATAGCGGTCAATCGGGCCGTCAACACCGGCGACGGGCGCCGCCGAGAACGTGATTTCGCCTCCATCTCCGAACCAGATCGGAGCATCAAACGGATCAACGTCGGGTTCGGGAGACGGAACCGGTAGACCCCGTGCACCTATCGCCCAGATCGCCGTCGCGGCGATGTCGGTGACCACCCAGGAACCGTATCCACTCGTATGCACATCATCGTCGAAGGCCCCGAACGATATCCCGTTGACGATGCTCGCATCACAAACCGGGTCACCGGAGAGACACCAGCTTCGAGTTACCTGAGAATACCGATTCTCCACGACCCCGGTCGTCCCCAAACCCGACGAAACAGCAGACAGCACCCACGGCGCTATACCGGTAGCGCGAGGCGGGAAGGAACCACGGGCAGACGGATCCGACGACATGAACTGCGGGGAGGCAACCAATCCAACCGCGACCGGTAGATCGACGACCGCCGGGTCCGCGGCAACGACACCCAGCGATTCTTGAACTACGTGAGCACCCTGCGAATAGCCGACCAGCACGACAGGATGCTCAGGGCCGCAAATCTCGCTCACAGCATGGAGCTCAGCGAGGAGAGCGTCGCGACCTTCGACGACGGACGGCCCGTAGGTGAAAGCCCATGCCTCCGCGTTGACCGCCGTCGCTGGATACTCGACCCCGTACAAGCCGACAGAGACTCCAAGCGGCCCAAGACGGCGGTCGAGAGACTCCTTGACAGCTCTTCCAAGCGTGCCCGGCGAATCGATCACCAGCGGATCTCCGTTGTCCTCCCCGGATCCACGGGCTGCTATTACCGTGACATCACCGTACGGACACGAGGGCGGCAGTTCGCCCTGTGCCCGCGCAGGCTCTGGCGTAGCGACAGACAAGATAAGACACAAAGTCAGGCCAACAACAACAGCGACACGCGACCGAACCCGAATCACAGAGGCTGCTCCGCCCCATGCGGATTCTCGGTGATGCGTTGCACCGGATCAGCGCTGATTGTCATGGCTCCCCTTCGCAACAGAGCTCCGATCTCGGGAACAACAGCTCAGTCATCCAGCCTAGAACACGCTGAAGCAACTGCATCGTGTCCGCTCGTGTCACATTGAATGCGCCTTATTGTCGGACATGGGAGGCGAGAGATATGCCGACGATCAGGTCGCCGGAGGACAAGGCGTTTGCTGGGGAACTGGCCGTTCGCGAGTCACAGATCGCGGCCCCGAAGCGCGACCTCACGGTGGCCGAGGAGCGACTCTACGGATGGACGGAACGGCTCGGAACCTGGGAGCTAGAACTCCGTGCACGGGAGCAATGCGCCGTCCAGCTTCGGTGTTGTGGCGGCGGTCTAGAGTTGCATGATGCTGTCGAGAAGAGGAGCCGTAGCATGGCGAATCCGTACGATGTTGAGCGTTCGTGGCCGGACTACTTCTTGGAGCATCGCCGTTTAACGGTGGACCAGGCGGGCACCTACAAATGCGGTGATCTCCCGGTATGGACGGTCCACTGCCCATTGGGTCTTCTGGGCAACAGCACGATCATTGAGGGTGACGACGGCCTGATCGTCTATGACACGGGCGTCAATGCCGAAGCTGGTGCTCACATCGCGTCGGAGATTCACAAGATCTCGGACAAGCCGGTGGTAGCGGTCTTCTACTCGCATCACCACGGTGATCATCACGGTGGCACTTCGGCGATCGTAGATCGTGCCGATGTTGACGCCGGCAACGTCGCGATCTACGCCTGGGACAACCATGACGTTGAACGACGCAACGAGTTTGGAGAGATCGGGATGCGTCAGGCCATGGGGATCGCGTATTACGGCGGAGCGTTCCTGGCCCCCGAGGAGATGCATCACCACGGAATCGGCCTGATACCTGCCGGTGGCACATCGGGTTTCATCCCCGAGACCCACGCGCTGTCCGCCAACACAACGCTGAATATTGCCGGTGTCACGCTCAATGTGTTCTATACCGGTGGTGAAGCGATCTCGGAGTTCGGGATACACATTCCTGAGTTCGACATGGTGATCATCGCCGACGAGTTCTTCACCGGTATCCCCAACATGCATTCCATCAGGGGATCGAAGCCACGAATCCCGGACAACTACATAACAGCGCTTGACCGCGTTCTCGAGATCCGACCCGAATGGCTTCTCGGTTCACACATCATGCCGATTCAGGGCAAGGACTTTATCGAAGAGACGATCACTCGCTATCGCGACGCCACCCAGTACCTGTGGGACCAATCGATCCGTTTGATCAACAAGGGATACACGGCTGTCGAACTCCAGCACGCACTGAAGGATCTGCCCGATCATCTCTACGAGCCGCCGTACTCGGTTCCGATGTATGGGACGCCGTTCACCACCGTTCCGGAGTTCTTTACGGGATGGGTGAGCTGGTTCACGGGGGATGCCACAGACATGTTCCCTTCCGAACCGAAATCGAGGGCGGAGCGCTTCGTCGGTCTGATGGGCGGTAGTGGGACGACACTCGACGCTGCGAAAGCGGCGCATGCTGACGGCGATCATCAATTCGCAGCGGAGTTGGCACAACTCGTTGTACGTGCGGAACCTGACAACGAAGATGCCAAGCTTGTGAAGGCAGCAGCGTTGCGTGCCCGCGGGTATCGGGAGTTGAATCCGATCGCTCGATCCTGGTACTTGACCGGAGCGCTCGAACTAGAAGGCGCCGTCGATCCGAATGCGATTCTTGCCGCCATGATGGGCATGCTCGGTTCAGAGGAAACAGCGCGCAATGTGGTCGGCGCTTGGCGATACAAGCTCAACGCGGCAGCCGCAGATGACGAGCGCCTATCCGTAGGGATACGAGTGACCGGCACTGGTGATGAGATGACGGTGTATCTGCGCAATAGCGTTCTTGTCGTCGACGACGGCATCGATGCCGACGCCGATGCGATCGTCGAGGCCTCAGCGCCGCAACTCGCCGACCCATCTCGTCTTGGCACGGTATCGACGGTCTCGGGCGATCCAGGAGTATTCAATCGACTCGTCGAACTTCTCGATTTTGAGATTGTTGGCTTCAAGATGCACCAACGCTGACGCGACGTGCCTGCGAGCGGTGCGCGCTCCCGGAAGTACGTTCGGCGTTGAAAGTTGACGGACATGGCGACGAAGGAGCAGCCTGCCGCTGCCCGGGCCGAGGCAATACGCCGCTACGACGAACGTGTGGCTGGGTTCACGTTTCCGGTCGAGTCTCGACTTGTGAGCACGAGTGCAGCTCCGTAGCCGGGATTGGGCGGGGCGTTGCAGCCGGGTCCACGATCAGCGCACCATCCCATCCTCCCTGCCGGATATGTGAGCAGCGCGGAATCTCCGACGGGTGTACCCTGAACGTCAAGACCGTTGATCTAGGAGCTGATGTGAGCGATACAAGAGACCAGCGTCGGGTTGTGCTCCCGATTCCTGAGCGTGTCCGCCCCGAAACGGCAATGACAGACGCCAGGGACCCGGATCAGGTCTTTCCAAAGATC
>JAYEIP010000071.1:0-2924 GCA_034660155.1 Actinomycetota bacterium
CGGCCGGGGCACGGTCTACCCCTAGGAGTCACAGCCTCCGGGGGGAATAAAGTGCTCACCAGCCAGCAGCCCAGACCACCAGCCTCCCACACAACAAGAGCCACGATGGACCCCCATTAGGGGGGTCCTCGCAGGTGTCCGAACCGCGCACACAACCCTTCATGTACAAGGGTCTTCAACTCCCTTGGGAACCTCATCACAATGGCGCCATGGCCTCCCACCCAAGACACCCGAGCGCGGAGACGCGTGCGATTGAGCTACGCAAGAAGCTGACGCCATCCGAACTCGTCATTTGGAAAGCTGTGAGGAGAAGGAAGCTTGGTCACCACTTTCGCCGCCAAGAGCCGATCGGCCCGTACATCGCTGACTTCGTTTGCTACCACAAGATGCTCATCGTCGAGGCCGACGGCTCGCAACACGAGGATTCTGACTACGACGCCCGCAGAGGTGCTTACCTCCGCGGGCTCGGCTTTCGTGTGCTGCGGTTCAAGAACGCGGTTATCGCGCAGGAATCGGAGTGGGTTTTCGGCGAGATTCGGCGGGCATTGGAGCAGACGCCGTCGTAGCTGCAGACCCCCTACCCCAGCGGCTGCGCCGCTGCGGTACTTTCCCCCTGGAAGGGGGACTGATAAGAACTACGCGATGCCGTGCATTTCGGGTTTGGCTTCGCGGGCCATGAGGCTGGAAACGGCTTCGGCGGGGCTGGCGCCTTTGTAGAGGACGCGCGCCACCTGGGTGGCGATGGGCATTTCAATCCCGTGACGATCGGCAAGCGCGAGGATTCCCGGTGTCGATTTTACGCCTTCGGCAACCTGGTTCATCTCGTCGATGATCTCGTCGAGTTTCTTGCCCTTGCCGAGTCCGTAGCCGACCGTATGGTTGCGGCTTTGCGAGCTCATGCAGGTTGCGATGAGGTCACCCATGCCCGCCAGACCCGCAAACGTCAACGGACGGCCCCCCATGGCAACTCCGAGTCGCGTCAATTCGGCGAGAGCACGAGTGATGAGGGTCGCCATAGTGTTGTCCCCAAAGCCAAGTCCATGCGCCATCCCCGCGGCGATTGCCATCACGTTCTTCAGAGCCCCGGCTGCTTCGCTGCCGATGACATCGTCGTTGGTGTAGACGCGAAATCTCGGATTGATGAACACCTGTTGTAGAGCGTCGGCAGACTCGGAGTCCTTCATGGCAATGACCGTGGCCGCCGGCTGACCGGCTGCGATCTCTTTGGCGAGGTTCGGACCGGTCAGTACCCCGATGCGGTCGTGGCGGTGATCGGGAAGGGCGTCGACCGCGACTTCCGTCATCCTCATCAGGGTCTCCCGTTCGACCCCCTTGGCGAGGCTCAAGATCGGTGTTCCCGGATCTATCTGATCCCGAACCATGTCGAGCACGGAACGAAAACCATGCGAGGGAACACCCATGACAACGCCATCGACATTGGCAAGGGCCGCGTTCAGATCGCTCGTTGCGGTGATCTGTGGAGACAATGCATGTCCCGGCAGATAATCAGGGTTCTCCTGGGTGTCGTTGATGGCGGCGGCGAGTTCTGGTCGACGAGCCCATAACATCACTGGTTGTTTAGCCGCCACAAGTTCGGCGACTGCCGTGCCCCAGGAACCTGCCCCTATCACCGCGACCTGCATGTTTCTCCCTTCTCCCTTCTCCTTACTAATCGTAGGCATCGTGCCGATAGAAAAGGAAGGTCCTTGCTTTTCGGTGGCAAGGCGGTGAATCTTCAGCGACGAGTTTCGTTAGGAGAGGCCAGGGTGACGAGAAAAAGGTACGTACTGGACACATGTGTACTCCTCGCCGATCCGCAGTCCCTCCTTCGATTCGATGAGCACGATGTGGTCCTCCCCCTTGTAGTGGTGGAGGAACTTGATCGCCAAAAGACCCGCATGGACGAAGTGGGCACCAACGCCAGGCGAGCGATCAGGGTACTGGAGAACCTCGGGGCATCTGAGGCGGGCGGTCTTGGAAAGGCCCGCGAACTCGACAGCGGCGGCACCCTCCGGATCGAGCTGAACGGCACTCACTCGGAACGGCTGCCGAAGGCACTCAACCCGTCCACCCCGGACCATCGAATTCTTGCCACCTGTCTCAATCTCGTCGATGGTGGAAGCTACACGGTGCTTGTCACCAAAGACGCTGCCCTGCGTATAAAGGGTGCCCAACTGGGTGTCGAAGTCGAGGACTACCGCGCCGATACTGTTCCCGTCGATGAGTCCTACTCGGGAGTTGCCGAGGTCGATGTCGAGCCGGCGACCATTGATCTGTTGTATGCCGAGGGCAAGGTTTCCATCGACAACCAGGATCTGCACGTCAACCAGTACGCCATTCTGAAGGCAATGGGCTCGCAGTCGGCGTTGGGCCGGGTAATCGATACCTCTAGCGGCGCCACCATCGTGCGAGTACCCGGATCGCGGCACGCATTCGGCATCGAATCGAAGAACGTTCGTCAAGCTTTTGCCCTCGACCTCCTGATGGATCCGGACGTGACGGCCGTCAGCCTGATGGGTGTCGCCGGCACCGGTAAGACATTCCTGGCATTGGCAGCAGCGTTAGAGCAAACGGTCGAAGCCGGTCACTACCGCCGGATATCGGTGTACCGGCCGCTGGTTGCTGTAGGGCGGCAAGAAGTGGGGTTCCTGCCGGGTGATCTCGACGAGAAACTGGCCCCGTGGATGGCGGCCGTCCATGACAATCTTTACGCCCTGTTCAGCGGAGATCCTCAGTCTGCCAAGTCGGCGATCGAAGAATTACTCGACCGCAATGTCATCGAAATGGCTGCAGTTACGTATCTCCGTGGTCGCTCAATCACCGACGAGTTGGTGATCATCGACGAGGCGCAGAATCTGGAGCTTCCTACCCTCAAGGTGATTCTGACCAGGATCGCCTCCGGCTCCAAGGTTGTCTTCTGCGGC
>JAYEIP010000072.1:0-2912 GCA_034660155.1 Actinomycetota bacterium
GTAGGGGGCACGGTAGACGTCCATCTCTTCCTCGGTCAGGTCCCGCATGATCGACGACGGGAGGATTCGCTCCACGAAGACATTCTTCTCCAGCACAATGCCCTCCCCCGCCGGCGAGCGCATCGCTTCAAATATGGGACGAGCTGCCTCCGGCCAGGCGTCCCAGGTGACGGGGCCGACTATGGCCTCCATGTAGGCGATGCCCTTGACCCGATCGCGGTTACGGCTGGCCCAATCGAATCCGAGCCCGCTACCCCAATCGTGGACTACCAGCGTGACCTGATCACCGAGCTCGAGCTGGTCGAGCAACCCGTCGAGGTATTTACGATGCTCGACGAATCGATAGCTGCCCGGTCCGCTGTCGTCGATTGGCTCCGAGTCGCCCATCCCGATGAGATCGGGGGCTATGCACCGGGCGACCGCAGACAGGTGCGGAAGGATGTTGCGCCACAGATACGACGATGTCGGGTTGCCATGGAGGAAGAGAATCGGATCACCCGCGCCCACCTCGACGTACGCCATGCGCTTTCCGAGCACCGATACGAACTGCTTCTCCACGGGTTCCCTCTCTCTTGTCTTTTGCCGAGCGTACTCGGGCCGTCAGCGCGGCTGTCGCCAACAGGGCCCACGCGGCTGCGCCGCAGGAGTGCTGGCGGGTGCCGTGAGCGGTGCGCATTCTGATTGCCTGAGTCCCTCTATCGGCCGCCGGCGGATGTGCCGGCTGACGACAACGTTTGTCGATCCGCAGAGGTTCGTCGGTATTCGTGTGGCCACCGGACTAGTTTTGAAACCGAAGTAGAGCCGGGGTTAGCTGCCCCGGGGAGGAGGGAGGCTCATGGCCAACACGGTTAGAGCCGCCATTGTCCAGACCGAATGGACCGGCGACGTCGACTCGATGATCAAGAAGAACGCCGACTACGCCCGCACTGCGGCCGAGCAGGGCGCCCAGGTGATGTGCTTTCAGGAGCTGTTCTACGGTCCTTACTTCTGTCAGGTTCAAGAGGATCAGCACTTCGATATAGCCGAGCCGATCCCTAACGGCCCGACCACAAAACTCATGATTGACCTGGCGAAGGAGACCGGGATGGTGCTGGTCGTTCCCATCTTCGAGAAGGAAGACGACGGCTTCTTCTACAACACAGCAGCGGTCATCGACGCCGACGGCACCTACCTCGGGAAATATCGTAAGCAGCACATACCGCATACCAATGGCTTCTGGGAGAAGTACTACTTCCGACCGGGCAACGGTGGGTACCCGATCTTCGACACCGCCGTCGGGCGTATCGGGGTCTATATCTGTTACGACCGCCACTTCCCGGAAGGGTGGCGGGCGCTGGGACTCAACGGCGCCAAGATTGTGTTTAACCCATCGGCGACCAGCCGGGGGCTTTCGATGTACCTCTGGAACCTCGAGCAGCCCGCGGCGGCGGTGGCCAATGAGTATTTCATCGGGGCGATCAACCGGGTCGGCAAGGAAGCGCTCGGCGACAACGACTTCTACGGATCTTCGTACTTCGTAGACCCCCGCGGGCAACTTGTCGGTGAGGCGGCCTCGGATACCGAGGAAGAGCTGGTCATCCGCGATCTGGATCTCGACATGATCGACACCGTTCGCAAGACATGGGCCTTCTACCGCGATCGTCGGCCCGACGCCTACGGCGATCTCGTGATTCCGTAATGGGAAAACACGAGGAGCTACTCGCCAGACATCGGTCGATCCTCCCGTCATGGTTGGCGTTGTTCTACGAGCAGCCGATCGCGCTGGTCGATGGTGAAGGTCGCCACGTGTGGGATGCGGAAGGCAACCGGTACCTCGACTTCTTTGGCGGGATCCTGACGACGATGTCGGGGTACAAGATCCCCGAGGTGGTTGCAGCCATCCAGCAGCAGGCGGAGAAGATGCTCCATACCTCGACGCTCTATCTCATTGAGTCGCAGATCGAGCTCGCTGAGAAGATCGCTGAGTTGTCGGGCATCCCGGACGCCAAGGTGTTCTTCACCAACTCCGGCACCGAGGCCAACGATGCAGCCCTCATGATGTGTACCCAGTATCGGGGATCCAATCAGGTGCTGGCGATGCGCAACAGCTACCACGGCAAGTCCCATTCAGCAGTGGCGATCACCGGGAACAAGTCCTGGTCGGCAACCCAGCTAACCCCATTTCACACCGTGTACGTTCACGGCGGATACAAGTACCGCAGCCCCTTTGGGCACCTCCCCGATGCCGAATACATTGCAGCTTGCGTCGCCGATCTCGAAGACCTGCTCACTGTTGCCATCTCGGGTGAGGCGGCCTGCCTGATATTCGAGCCGATCCAGGGGGTTGGCGGTTTCGCCACCCCGCCCGATGGCTTGTACGCAGCGCTGCATGAAGTGCTCGATCGGCATGGAATCCTCTTGATCTCTGATGAGGTGCAAACCGGGTGGGGCCGTACCGGCGAGAGTTTCTGGGGTTTCGAGGCGCACGGGATTACTCCCGATCTGTTGACCTTTGCCAAGGGCCTTGGGAACGGGTTGGCCATTGCCGGCGTCGTCGGTCGAGCCGACATCGTCGATTGCCTCCCCGCTAATTCCATCTCAACCTTCGGGGGTAATCCGTTGTCGACGACAGGTGCCCTGGCCAATCTCGAATACCTGCTCGACCATGATCTGCAAACGAACTCCTACAAGGTGGGCCGTCAGCTTCGAAGTGATCTTGAGCGGCTTCAGGACGAGGTGCCCAATATCGGCGATGTCAGGGGGAAAGGTCTGATGATCGGTGTCGAGTTCGTTCAACCCGGTGGCAGCGAGCCGGACGCGCCGGCTGCAGCCCGGGTTCTCGAGGAGGCTCGAGCAGGCGGGTTACTCATCGGCAAGGGTGGGCTGCACGGCAATGTCCTGCGAGTGGCGCCTCCGCTGTCGATCACATCACA
>JAYEIP010000073.1:0-2907 GCA_034660155.1 Actinomycetota bacterium
AAGAAGGCTGATCCCATGCATGCGGTACATGATCGGATGGTCTGAACCATCGAATCGGATTACCCCCGTAATGTCCGGCAGATAGACACCGTCGGGACGACGAGGTGGAAAGTTGGTCCACTCGATTCGGCCCCTCATACCGTTCCAGTCGACCGTTCCTTCACCTCTCCCATACATCTGGAGAAACGCCCCGTCGTACAGCTCGACATACTGCGTCGTGTCCCCGATGTATGCCTGTTCAGTCGAATACAACAGTTCTGATCGCATGAGACAACCCTACAGAAGTGCTGGGATGCTCGGCATGTGAGGATATGGGGGTAATCCGTCGCCGGTTTGGTGGACGGTCGGTGGCTGGTCTGGGACGGTGGGTGGTGGTCCTGTTCGGGGCCGGAGAGGGTGTCTTTATGTCTTGGTCTCCGCGTTTGGTTCGATCCGTTTCGTCTGGCGGCAGGGTGCAGGTTCGGCTTGGTCATGAGGTGGTTGATGGCTATCTCGAGTTCGTGGCTGCCCGGTGTCGACCGAACACGGTGTTAGCGGCAGGCTTCGATTTGAAGGTCTTTTTCACACTGATCGAAAAGGACCCCGTCGAGGTGACCATGGCTGACGTGTTGGCGTTCATCACCGAACAGCGATCAGCGGGCGATCCGAAGGTAGTGCGGCTGTCTGATGGCGAATCGGGGTTGTCGTCGAGGACGATCCAACGCCGCTTGTCGTCACTGTCTTCGATGTTCTCTTACCTGCTGGTGCGGGGTGACGTGACCCGAAATCCGGTGCCACAAGGACTGTCGACGCGCCGGTCCCGGCGCCGTGGCGGGCGGGGTGTCCCGTTGATCCGCACCCCGAGAACGCTGCCACGGATCGTCGACCCGACCGAAGTTGACGCCTTGTTGGCGGCGTGTCGCACGTTACGGGACCGGGGAATGTTCGAAGCCATGGTCTTTGGCGGCCTGCGTCGTTGTGAAGTTCTTGGTTTGCGTCTTGGTGATCTTGATGCTGCCCATCGGCAGATCTTCATTGCTGAGGGCAAGGGCGGCCATCAACGCCGTATCCCGATCTCGAGACGATGGTTCTCGACTGCTGGTGAGTATCTGCGGATCGAACGACCCGTTGAGGCGACCACAGATCGGCTCTTTGTTGTGTTGAAGGGTCAACGTCGCGGCCGACCACTCTCGGATGAGGGCCTCAAACAGGTCTTTGTGTCGGCCCGGCAACGGGCCGGACTGAGACGGGTCACTTGCCACGAGCTGCGACATACCTGTTTCACCCGGCTGCGCGAAGCCGGCATGGAGCTCGAAGCCCTCCAGGCGTTGGCTGGGCACCGCTCGATCGAAACGACCCGGCTCTATGTTCACCTCGCCAATGAATGGCTGGCAGAGGAATATCACCAGGCCGCCGCGATTATCGACGCTGACATGTTTGTGGCTGCCGGCGAGGGAGTGGGCAAATGACCGCCCTCCCGGTTCCCGCCCACGTCGAACACCACGGGCCGGGTCGACCAGCGTCGCGCGAGATCGACTGGCCCGCCATTGCAGAGGTCGCACCTGAATTAGCTGCGACAAGCCAGCGTTACCTCAATCAGCTCGCCCTGTCACTACGACCCGCCAGCGTTGTCTCTGCTGATGGGATCTTGCGCCGCTTCGCCGGGTATCTCACCGCCAACCATCCCGAAATCAACGCTCTCGTCGATGTCCAGAGACAGCACATCGAAGGATTCAAACGCTATCTACCAACGAGGCCTGGCAAGAACGGTCGGCCACCGTTGTCGGAACAAACAATCCGGATGGCGCTCGGCACCCTGCGCACCTTCTTTGAACGAGTCTCGGAATGGGACTACCCCGACGCCCCAAGACGGGTGTTGATCTTCAACGGAGACCTCCCCACCCCCGACGATCCGCTACCCAAGTTCCTCTCCGATGTTGATGCAGCCAAGCTGATGCAAGCCGCCGCTGATGCTGACCCGGTGCGTCGCCTGGTGATCGAGATGCTGGCCCGCACTGGACTTAGGGTCGGTGAATTTTGTGCCCTCACCGCAGACGCCGTCACCCAGATCAAGGGCAGGTATTGGTTGCGGGTCCCGCTGGGGAAACTCCACAACGACCGCTACGTGCCGCTGCACCCCCAACTGGTTGAACTCCTCAACGACTACCAGGCAAGCCGGAACGATGACATCGACCGGTTGATCATCTGGAACGGTGGCCCAATGAGCCGGCACCAAATCAGCCGCATCCTCAAACGCATAGCCAAAGCCGCCGAGATCGGGCACGTCCATCCCCACCAGCTACGACACACTCTCGCCACCCAAGCCATCAACCGCGGGATGAGTCTCGAAGCCATCGCCGCCATGCTGGGCCACAAAACCCTGCGCATGACCCTGGTCTATGCCCGGGTCGCTGACCAGACCGTCGCCGACGCCTACGACGCCGTCTCCGACCAAGTCGATGCCCTCTACACCAAACCCACCGGACTCAGAACCAACGGGAACGGCTCCGCCGGCATGGCCAGCCTCGCCGACCAATACCACCACACCATGTTGGGAAACGGATACTGCAACCGGCCACCACAGCTCGACTGCCAATTCGAGTCAATCTGCGAATCGTGCGCCTTCTACACCACCGACCAGTCCTTCGATTCCGTACTGCAAGCTCAACGAGATCACGCCGCCGAACGAGATCAGCACCACCGAATCGACCTCTTCCAAATGCTCATCGACACCAACCACAAGGCCGCACCATGACCACCGATTACCCCCATATCCCGAAATCGCTTGACACGATTACCCCCATAAGTGCCTGATTGATACTGGTGGTATGCGTTTCGGTTGTTCCGTAGCGTTTGGGTGATCCGGTCGGTGGGCTCTCTAAGTGCCTGCCGCCCGTGCGGGTTGGCTTTCTAGCGAGCTGCTTGCCG
>JAYEIP010000074.1:0-14071 GCA_034660155.1 Actinomycetota bacterium
ACACCGTTGTATCCCGCATATACGTGGTCGGTGATCGCCATTGCAGCAAGCTCGCAGGGCCGGACGCCAAAGAACGCATACTTGGGCGGCTCCGGGAGCGGATCAGTCATGAACCCCTCCGGACTAATCGTCCCCGACCAGAGAACGGTCTCTGGTGGACTGAGGTATTGCTTCCACGATTGCGGTCCAACGACGTACCCGAAGAGCTTCTCGTCCCCGCGTTCTTCGAGGCGATACCGCCCCGGCTCCTGCAGATCGGTCCACCCTTTGGGAAGGTCTTCGACGCCCCTTATCTCGTCGTATGCCAGGGCTCCGTTGCGGACTACCGGCCCGATCACTCGATGGCCCTTGTTGGCCAGTACACGAATTAGATGGCCGATACCCGACTGGCCCGAGACGTACATCTCGCTCACAGCGGAATCTCCTCTCGATTACCCGAAATACGCTACGTGATTCGGGCCTTGCGGTAATAGGTCCATTGGCCCGACTTCAGTGCTGCACGACCCCTAGCGACGCTCCGCAATCGCTGTTGGACTAGGACCGCCTCCCCGGTGTGCTGGTGAGGTCTGGATTTTTTCGTCGGTACTGATAGGTGGCAAGCATGAAGAAGTGGGTCTATAACTTTGACGAGGTCTCGGATGCCGAGGCACTGGTTGGCAGTTGGGACAACGTCCGTGGTCTGTTGGGAGGCAAGGGAGCCAACCTGGCAGACATGGTCCGGCTCGGGGTACCGGTGCCTCCAGGGTTCACCATCACCACTGAGGCGTGCAACGCATACGTCGCAGCTGACGCCACGGTTCCCGAGGGGATGTGGGGCCAGGTGCGTCTGGCCATGGATCATGTTGAGGCCAGAAGCGGGAAGACATTTGGCGATCCGAGTAACCCGTTGCTCGTGTCATGTCGCTCTGGCGCCAAGTTCTCGATGCCGGGCATGATGGATACCGTGCTCGACATCGGTCTCAACTCCGAGGTCGTCAAGCAACTTGCAGAGATCAGCGGGGACCCTCACTTTGCATATGACTCCTACCGCCGTCTCATCCAGATGTACGGCTCGGTGGTTCTCGGCCACCCCGATGAACCGTTCGAGAAGGTGCTCAAGGAGTTCCGCGACAAGCGCGGGGTTACCTCGGACTCAGACCTCCCCACAGAAGACTTGGTGGCCATCGTGGATCGATTCCGGGCCCTCGTTCCTGAGTTTCCCGATGATCCCAACGAGCAACTGAAGCTCGCCGTCGAGGCAGTCTTCAAGTCATGGGACGGCAAGAGGGCTACCGACTACCGCAATGCATCCAATATCCCGCACGACCTCGGCACGGCCGTCAACGTGCAGACGATGGTGTTTGGCAACCTCGGCAACGACTGTTTGACCGGCGTGGCTATGTCACGCCACGGCGCCACGGGTGAGAACCACATCGAGGGCGACTACTTGTTCAATGCCCAGGGCGAAGATGTCGTCGCCGGCATCCGGGCGACGCAGGACCTGGCGGAGATGGCAACCGATATGCCAACGGCCCATGCCGAATTGTTGGCAATTTCGACCCAGCTCGAGAATCACTACCGCGACATGCAGGACATGGAATTCACGGTCGAGAACGGCAAACTGTGGTTGCTGCAAACCCGCGATGGCAAGCGCACCGCCCGGGCCGCGGTTCGTATCGCTGTTGAGATGGCTGAAGAGGGTTTGATCTCGAAGGAGGACGCAGTCCTGCGCGTCACCCCGGACCAGATCGACTTCTTCCTGCACCCGCAGTACTCCATCGAGTCCCGTAAGGCCGCAACCGCTGCCGGTGATCTGCTCGCCACCGGGCTGAACGTGTCACCGGGTGCGGCGGTTGGTGCTGTGGTGTTTGACGCCGATACGGCGGTTGAGTGGGTTGAGCAGGGCAAGAAGGTAATCCTGGTTCGCCCCGAAACCCGGCCGGATGATGTTCACGGCATGCTCGCTGCAGAGGGCATCGTGACCAGCCGCGGCGGCCGTACCAGCCACGCCGCCCTGGTCGCTCGCCAGTTCGGCAAGCCGGCGGTTGTCGGCATCGCCGAACTCGATATCGACCTCGAGGGTCGCACGATGACCGTTGGTGAGCGTACGATTCCCGAGGGTGGGGTCGTTTCCATCGAGGGCACTTCAGGGGAGGTGTTCAATGGAGCGCTCCCGACCGTGATCCCCGATATCAACGACCGTTGGCTGACGGTCTTGCTCGGTTGGGCAGACGGGTTCCGGCGTCTTGGCGTATTCGCCAATGCCGACTACCCGGCTGATGCGACCCGGGCCCGCGAGTACGGCGCCCAGGGCATCGGACTCTGTCGCACCGAGCACATGTTCTTTGAGGCAGAGCGGCTCCCGACCGTCCAGCGGATGATCCTCGCCGAGGACCTCGATACGAGGCAAGCGGCTCTTGACGAATTGCTTCCGATGCAACGCAATGACTTCAAAGGGTTGTTTGAGGCCATGTCCGGGTTGCCGGTCATCATTCGCCTTATCGACCCGCCGCTCCATGAGTTCCTCCCGGGGCACGACGAGTTGGAGGATGAACTGCAGGACCTGGAGGATGACAAGTCGGTGTCCCACGACGCTGAGATCGAGCGGGTGGAGAAGGTGCTGGCCCGGGTTGACAGTCTTCACGAAGAGAACCCGATGCTGGGGTTCCGTGGGGTACGTCTGGGCATCCTGATGCCGGAGATCTCCCGGATGCAGGCAAGAGCCATCTTCGAAGCTGCCTGTGATGCCGCCGAGGCGGGTTTCACACCAATTCCTGAGGTGATGATCCCGCTTTCGATCCACGTCAAGGAACTCGAGCGGCTTCGTGCCCTGGTCGTAGAGGTGGCCACCGCGGTCATGTCCGAACGCGGGATCACTGTCGATTACAAGGTCGGGACGATGATCGAGACGCCGCGGGCGGCACTGACTGCCGGCCCGTTGGCTCGCGAAGCGGAGTTCTTCTCCTTTGGCACCAACGATCTGACGCAAACCACGTTTGCTATCAGCCGTGACGACGCGGAGAAGAGTTTCCTGATCGAGTATGTGGACCAGGGGATCCTGCCCATGAACCCGTTCCAGACCATCGACCGTCTCGGCGTTGGCACGCTGATCAAGCTGGCTGTTGAAGGCGGCCGTGCCCAACGCCCAGGCATGGACATCGGCATCTGCGGAGAGCATGGTGGCGACCCGGAGTCGATAGCGATCTGTCACGAGCTGGGTCTCGACTACGTGAGCTGCTCCCCCTTCCGGGTCCCCGTAGCCCGCCTGGCCGCAGCCCACGCCGCCCTCAACGAGTAGGAGGGTACTCACCGGAGGTGAGTACCTTGGGAGTTCGCGGAGCGAACTCCATGCTCCGGGTGGGTGTACGACTCGCGTGCGCCGCCGTAGGCTTCCGGGGGTTCCGGTTACTGCCCCTCGTAGACCTCTATGGTGTCGTCGACGATGTCCAGGACGACGCCCGCTTGGGACAGGATGTGGCGGGTTTCCTGGCCGGCGTGGTAGCGACGTCGCGCCACGACTCTGGCGATGCCGGTACTGGCGATGAGCATGGCGCATACGCGGCAGGGCTCCATCGAGCAGTACATCGTCGTTCCTTCGAGGGGAAGCCCATAGCGGGCGGCCTGGATGATGGCGTTCTGCTCGGCATGCACTGTGCGGACACAGTGTTGGCGGGTGGTCCCGTCCTCGTCGATGACTTGCTTGAGATCATGTCCGGCCTCGTCACAATGAGGCATTCCGGACGGAGACCCTACGTAGCCGGTGCAGATGATCCGTTTGTCACGCACGACCACGCAGCCGCTCTTGCCCCGGTCGCATGTCGCTCGCGCGGCGACTTCATCAACGAGACCCAGAAAGTACTCATCCCAGGTCGGTCTCTGTGGAGGGTCGATCTGTGCCATCCCGGCACCATACCCGCCCACTGGTGCAGTCTCTAGTTCGCGACTGCGGTCGCTTCTTCGACGTAGACGGCTTCTGCATAGGCGTTGATGTACCGTCGTCGGGAGAACTCGTTGTCTTCCTTGCGTAGTGCCATCGAGCCGATGACAAGATCCGGGGAGCTACCGACGGAGCGTGGAAGGTATCGAGCAGCATGGAGCCAGGCACCTGGGAAGCGGGCTTCATCCCAATCTAGATAAGTTGCAAAGCCGGCGGCAATAGCATCACAGCTCAGGTACCTGGTGGAGACTTTCGTGGGGAGTGCACTGAATAGGTCGACGCTGTACGTTGCGCCGTTGTAGCGAGCGAGGTCGAGGAAGAATGCCTCGAGCATCTCAGGAGAGCCAGGCTCACACATCGCGATGACTTCCCAGTGTTGGGCTACTGCCGGTTCGGGCGACACGGAGATGTAGGCACGGTCGCCGAGGCTGAGTACCTGTAGGGAGTTGTCGAAGGTCGCGGCGCCATCCTCGTGCCACTCCATTGCGATCATGCTGGACATGCCCAGTTCCGTGTGGGCTCGCTCGTAGGCATCGTCTTCGTCGTGAATCTCGAACAGATCGGAGAACACAATCCCCATATCGAGCGGCACGACAGGCATCATCACCCGACCGTGTTCGGTCTGGAGCCTGACTTCAGTAAGTTCGTTTATGAGTTCTTGGTCGAGCGCGACCCGGTCAAGTGTCAACTTCTTCTCATCCACATCCTGATGAATCGGTTCATTGCCCGGTTTACCTAAGCCCTTATTCATAGCCGGTAAGGGTAGCCCTGACCACCGACGCGATGGAACCCGGACTGTTGGATCCGGGCTCCATCGCTGATAGGGGGATACTCAGGCGTCGAGGATGCCGTCGATGTTGAGGTCCGGCATGAAGCCGTGTTCCTGTAAGTGGGTCAGGTGGTCGCGCACCTCGTCCCGGGTGAAACCTTCCTCCAGCATCGTCTTGACGCCGTAGCGGGCCATCTTCTCGGCGCAGTCGGGGTTCTCTGCGAGGAATCCCGACATCATCTCGCCTCGGGCGAGCCCTCCGAACGATGGGCCAAACCCACGTCCTCGGCCCCGCCTTCCCGCCATATGGCGCATCTTCATCTTGTGATGCATCCGTCGATGTCGCATCCCTTGTCCTTGACGGTTTCTGTGCTCCATTTTGGAGTTCCTTTCGTAAAACTTGCAGTACATTTTGTAGCGCTACAACTTGTAGCATACACAAGTGTCTGTAACTTTGCAACAGATTGTTTTATAGTTGTATCTATGACACATGGACATCGTGGACACGGAGCGCACCGGGGCCGGGGAGGTCAGCGGAGACGAGATCCCAGAGTGGCCCGAACCAGAGCCATCGTTCTCGAGGCTGCTCGCAAGTTGTTGGTCGCGGAGGGGCCGGACGCGGTCACCGCCTTGCGGGTCAGCGAAGCGACCGGGATTGCTCGCACCACGATCTACCGACATTGGCCCGAACGCACAGATCTGCTGCGGGATGCGGTGGCATCTGAGGAGCCAGAGTCCCCCATCGAACTATCGGGTGATACCCGTGATGATCTGATAGCGATACTGACCCACAGTGCTGAGCGCCTGGCGCGCCGCCGGGGCTCGCGCATGATGGCGGTTGCAGTTGAACGTTCCGGGCTACGTGGCGAGGCGGGTGGACCACACCGCGAGATGGTGCGCAGGCGGATGGACCCGCTGCGGAAAATCCTTCAGGCATCGATAGATTCGGGGAATGTCAGCGGCAAGCTCGACATCGATGATGCGGTAGCCGAATTGGCCGGTCCACCGTTCTTCCAGGGCGTCCTCCTGCGCCGCAAGGTAACTGCCGAGTTCATCGCCGGCGTTGTAGACGGCTTCCTAGCCGCACACCCCGCAGATTCCTAACGCCCAACCGGAAGCCCGGTACTGCGAACCCAGGGTTCGGGGACCGTGGAAACGGGGGCTGGCAGCCCACGGTTCGGTAGGATCGGCCGTATGACTGTTGCTTATGACCTGGAGACGGCGCTTGTTGTCGTCGATGTCCAGAATGATTTCGCCGATCCGAACGGCAACCTGTACGTAGGCGATGGTGAGGCGGTCGTGCCCGTCATCAACCAAGAGATCGCTAGGGCCCGCAGTGCGGGAGCACACGTGATCTACACCGCCGATTGGCATCCACCGTCAACTCCTCACTTCGCCAAGGACGGCGGCATTTGGCCGGTGCATTGCGTCGGCGACACCTGGGGGGCCAAGTTTCACCCCAACCTGATCGTCGATGGCCCAGTGGTTCGTAAGGGCACGAGTGGCGAGGACGGCTACTCGGGGTTTTCGATGAGGGACCCGGAAGGCGACGAGATCATTGCGACCGGCTTGGCTGACCAACTGCGCCGCTGGGGTGTCCAGAAGATCGTCGTGTGCGGACTGGCTACTGATTACTGCGTCAAGGCAACCGCGCTTGATGGAGCATCCGGTGGGTTCGAGGTGACCCTTCTCGAGGATGCGGTTCGTTCGGTCGAACTCGAACCGGGCGATGGTCAGCGTGCGTTGGTGGAGATTGAGAGAGCCGGCTGCGCCCTCACCGACACCGGTTGATTTCAGCACACCCCTAGCTGCGATCATGTAATCATCAGTATCCGATGTCCGGAGGGAGCGTGCCTGCGATGTACCAGCCCGAGCTAGAGACGATGGGCCGCGAAGCGAAGTTCCAGCTACAGAGCGAACGGTTGGTGTCGCTGGTGGACCGGCTCAAAGCGTCGGAGGTTCCCTACTGGCGGGACAAGATGGCGGATGTCGGGGTTATCAAGTCGATCGGCGACGTCACTCAACTCCCGTTCACGGTCAAGTCGGAGATGCGCGACTCGTTCCCCTACGGCATGTTGACCCTGCCGATTGAAGAGTGCAGCCGGATCCATGCCTCGTCGGGCACCTCGGGCAAGCCAACAGTTGTCGGGTACACCACGGGCGACCTCGATGTGTTCGCCGAGGTGAATGCTCGGGTTCTTGGATGTGCGGGAGCCCGACCCCAGGACGTGTTCCACAATGCTTATGGATATGGGCTGTTCACCGGGGGTCTCGGGCTCCACGGTGGAGCGGAGCGGTTTGGAGTGACCGTTGTCCCTGCGTCGGGCGGCAACGCAGCGTTCCAGGTGGAGCTTCTAGCCGATCTCGGCGCCCGTGGGTTCTGCAGCACACCCTCGTTTGCATTGCTCCTTGCGGAGAAAGCGACTGCCGCCGGCTTGATGGATCGAATCAATGTCGAGTACGGGATTCTGGGTGCCGAGCCCTGGTCTGAGGCGATGAGGGCCAAGATCGAAGAGGCCTGGGGGATTGATGCCCTCGACATTTACGGCTTGTCGGAGATCATCGGCCCCGGTGTCGCGATGGAGTCGGTAGCGGGGAAAGGAGCACCCTTCATTTTCGACGACCACTTCTACCCCGAGATCGTCGATCCCGAAACGGGCGATCCGGCACCCGACGGAGAACAGGGCGAACTGGTCCTGACGACACTCACTAAGGAAGCGCTCCCGGTGTTGCGTTATCGAACAGGCGACATCACGCGCTTCGTCGATGAGTTGTCGGCATGTGGGCGAACGTTCCGCAGGATGGATCGGATCAGCGGACGTGCCGACGACATGCTGATCATCCGTGGTGTCAATGTCTTTCCATCCGAGATCGAGGCCATCGTCCTGGCCGATCGAGGGGTGTCCGGCCAATACGCCATCGTGCTCGACAAGCGTGGCACCCTGGTCGAGATGGTGGTGCGTTGCGAACTGGCTTCTGGAAGCGACGCTCCGCAGCGAGATAGCATTCGGGAACGGCTCGAGAAGGCGTTGCAGTCACGATTGCGGTCCAGGACGACGGTACTGATCGGAGACGCCGGTTCCCTGCCTCGCTCCGAGGTGGGTAAGGCCAAGAGGGTGTTCGAGCAGCTCGACGACCAGGACCCGCTTGGTTCCTAGATCGTTCTTGCGTACACGGAGCCGGATATGAGGCTTAGTCCGTAGATCCGCAGGAACGTAAGAGACGGCCAGGCTGCCGCCGCTACTGTGCGGCACCGTGGCCATTCTCCTTGCCCTCGCTGCAGCCGCCCTCTCTGGCTCGGGCGATTTTCTCGGTGGTCTGGCTAGTCGGCGTGGGCGGGTCATGGCGGTGGTTCTGACTAATCACGTTGCCGGCGTGATCACGGTCCTGTTACTCGGACCGCTGTTTGGGGGTGGCCTGGATGGCCGGACCATCTTGTGGGGATCATTTGCGGGCCTCAGCGGTGCTGCTGCCGTCATCGCGCTCTACTCGGGTTTTGCCCGTAGCAGTATGGCTGTGGTCTCGCCGATTGCGGCGGTCGGCGCCGGCGTGTGGCCGGTCCTGTGGCAGATCCTCGGCGGCGAAGTGCCGGGGCCCGTCGTCTCGGCGGGGTTGGTAGTCGGTCTCGTCGCTATTTGGACGATTAGTAGCGGGGGTCATCTCCACGAGGCTGAGGAGGTGCGGACCGGTGTTATCTATGGCGTGCTCGCCGGTCTTGGCTTTGGCGGTCTTCTGATCCTCCTCAGTCTTGGGACAGATTCCTCTGGCATCTGGGCATTGCTGCCCGCACGGATCGCAGGTTCGGTGGTGATGCTCATTGTCGTTGGCGCCACGGGCCGCGAGTTCAGGCCACAGCGCGGCTCAATGATCCCTAGCGTCGGTGCCGGCGTGCTCGTCACGCTGGGAAACGGATTCTTTGTGCTGGCAACAACCAAAGGATCGCTCGCCGTCGTATCTGTCCTCGCCGCGATGTTCCCGGCGACAACCGTCATCCTGGCCTGGGCCTTTCTTGGTGAACGACTGACCGGCCAACGCCGGGTCGGCTTGGTCCTGGCACTTATAGCCGTCGGACTGGTCGCCGGTGGCTGAGAACACCAACCGTCCCGAACTTGAGGACACCCCGCATATCCGGCCCACGATCCGCAAGAACAAATAGAAGGGAGCCGGCTGACGCCGGCTCCCTTTGGCCCATTTGGGTGGGCGACCCTGGAGATGTGTCCTCTAGGACTTGGTCTCCGCGGGCATTGCGATCTCTGCTTCTTCAGTATCCATCGGCAGGATCAGGTTTGCAACCACGCCGATAACGGCAGCAAGGGCGAGACCGGAAACCGGGACATCACCGATGTTGACCATGCCGGGGCTAACGCCAATGCCGAAGACAAGAATGAGACCAACAACGATCATGTTGCGGCTCTTCTTGAAGTCAACTTGGCCCTCGACCAGCGTCCGCATACCGACGGAAGCGATCATGCCGAACAGCACGACCGATAATCCACCGAGCACAGGAACCGGGATGGTCCGCAGAAGCGCGGCCAGTTTCGGAACCAGGCCCATGAAGATGGCGAACCCGGCACCGATCCGAATGATCGCCGGGTCGTATACCTTGGTCACGGCCAGGACGCCGGTGTTCTCCGAGTATGTCGTATTCGGCGGACCGCCGACCAGACCGGCGAACAGGGTGGCGATACCGTCGCCGAGCAGTGTCCGGTTCAAGCCGGGCTCGTCGAAGAAGTCCTTACCAACCACACGGCCGTTGGCCAGGATGTCGCCGACGTGCTCGATCATCGTCACGAACGCGATCGGAGCGATCAAGGCGATTGCCGCCCATTCGATGTTCCCCAAGCCCCAGGTCATGTCGGGCCAACCGATCCAGTCCGCTTCCGTTACGGCGTCGAAGCTGTAGTCGGCGTAGAAGATGACGGCTGCCAGATAGCCAACGATCGCTCCGGTGAGGATCGGGAGCATCTTGAACAGGCCCTTGAAGTAAATCGCCGCGATCAACGTCGCTGCCAGGGTCACGATGGCCAGCCACCATGTACCGGAGGCCATGCCGATGGCTACCGGTGCCAGGGTGATGCCGATGACGACAATGACCGGACCCGTGACGATCGGCGGGAAGATCCGCCTGATGACCTCATGGCCGACGAAGGTGACGACAACCGACATCCCGAGATAGATGACTGCGGCACCGATGATGCCCGCACCGATCGACTCCCAGGTGTAGCCACGTTCGACTCCAGTCACAATCACCGGGATGAATGCAAACGATGATCCCAGGAAGACCGGGACCATCTGCTTCGTCACCAGGTGGAACAGCAGTGTTCCGACACCTGCCGCCAACAAGGCGACAGACGGATTGAGCCCGGTCAACAGCGGTACCAGCACCGTTGCCCCGAACATCGCGATGGTGTGCTGGAGTCCCAGTACAACCTTCTTCTGCATAGTCATTTCCATTTATCTGTCCTCTCCCACGAAAACACGAGAGCCACCCTTGGTGGGGTGGCTCTCGTTATTGCCCATCGGGCCCGTTGCCCGAACCTGACTGGTGGCTCGGGCCCCGGTCAAGATTGTCATATGCACTTCACCCGGCATCGGACGAGGGCGTGGGGAACTGTCAGTCCCACCCCGCCATTCGGCCGTCGCTGGATGCCTTCCTGCGGCCTCGGATGTTGTCATGCGGCCGTAAACACCATCCCGTAGTAGTTGTCGTATGTCTCCTTGCGCACCACATCGACTCTCCCTGTCACGGACATGCCGATCTTGGGGTCGTCAATCTCTAGTTGCCCCAGCATCCGCATCCCATTTTCGAGCTCGACGATACCGAGACCGAGGGTGGCGACGTCGTACTGGGCAGGCAGGTTGTAGACCGTGGTGAAGGTCAACAACTTCCCGCTCTTGGGAAGCGGCACAGTGTCGAACTCAAAGAAGTCGTTCTGCTTGCATCCCTTGCACACCATGCGGAACGGATAGTGCATCGTTCCGCAAAGGCGACACTTATACGCGTAGATCTCGCGTGCCATTAGTCCTCCCTCACAAACGTGAGACAAACAACGTTGTTGCCGAAGCCGCCGAAGTTCAGGGTGAGGCCGACTTTGGCGCCCTCCACCTGTCGCTTACCGCCGTCTCCGCGTAGTTGGGTGACGATCTCCCAGGCTTGAGCGACCCCGGTCGCTCCTACCGGGTGACCGCGGCCCTTGAGGCCTCCGCCCACGTTGATCGGGATCTTTCCACCGAGGGCGGTATCGCCCTTCTCGAGAGCGAGGTGGCCCTCACCCTTCGGGAAGAAGCCGACTTCCTCACTCTCGGCGATCTCCAGGATGGTGAAGGCGTCGTGGAGTTCAGCCACGTCGACGTCCTCAGGGGTGAGACCCGCCATTGCGAATGCGTCCTTGGCAGCCTTGCGCACTGCCAGCAGATCCGTCGGTTCCTCACGCTCAAAGACCGCATGAGTATCGGTTGCCTGGCCGATGCCTGTGATCTTGATCATCGGCCGACCAAGCTCCTTGGCCTTCTCTTCCGAGACCAGGATGATCGCGGCGCCACCATCGGAGACCGGGCAGGCATCGAAGAACCGCAGCGGCTCCGCGACATATGGGTTGTTGGTCATCGCTTCGGGAGAATCGAGGATGCCCTCCATCGAAATCTCTTGCTGCAAGTGAGCCCACACGTTATTGAGCGCTGCGTTCTGGTTCTTAACCCCGACCATGGCCAGGTGGCGTTCGGTCACGCCGTACTTCTCCATGTAGAGGCGGGTGAACATCGCCGCATGCGCCGGGAGCGTCACTCCGTAGGTGTACTCGGCCAACGGGTGAGTCAAGGTTGCAACGAAGTCGGTTGCTTCGAGGTTGTTGACCTCACGCATCCGTTCCACGCCTGCCACCAACACCACATCGTCCATTCCGGAAGCCACTGCCTGGAAGCCGGCCTTGATCGCGGCTGCGCCTGATGCTGGGCCGTTCTCGATAGCGGCGGCTCCGGCCGGCAGCAGGCTCAGGCTGTCGGCGACTGCGCTGGCCAGCGCAGTCTGGTGGTTCACCCGGGGGGCGCCCATGTTGGCCACATACACCTGGTCGACTTCCGTGACGCCGGCGTCCTTGAGCGCCATCATTGACGCATAGGCGGCGATCTCCGCCAGCGGGTATTCGAGCCGGGTAAAGGTGGTGATCCCGATTCCAGCTACGTACACATCACGCATTCTGCGCCCCCTTCTCCATCTCCCAGCGCTGTGTCACGAGCGCGGTGGCGGTGGGGTCGTACAAGGCTCTAGTTGCGGCCAATGGATCCAGCGGTGGCGTCGGCGGATCCGACGGTGGCAGGATCTTGTCCATCGCCTTGTCGAGCAGATCGGGTGGGACCGGTCGGCGACCGACGACGAGCTTGGAACGCGCCCGGTCGAATAGCTCACGCGTGAGTGCCCAAGATGGCACACCACCAAGCTCATGGGGGGTTTCGAATCTCTTTTCAAGTTTGTACTCGATCATCCAGCGGCGGAACCCGATGGGCGATTCAGCAACAACGAGCACCTCATCGTGCCCGAGGGCGTCGATGTGATATTCCATCTTGGCGGCAAAGCCGTGTGCACCGATACGGAGCCCACGTCGCAGCGCCAGGGTGTGGAGCGACAAGCCGAGAGTAGGGGTTACCTGACGGCCATTGACGATGGCGGCCAGTTCTCCATCGACCTGCAGAGCGAGGACGTACTGATCCTGGAATCGGTATTGGTAGTAGCCGAGCAGTTCGGCATAGACGCGGGCGGCGACGACGTCGTAGTAGTCACGCTCTACGTGGATCAACGGCTCAACAGCCTTGAGCAGATCGGGGATCTCATCTCTAAAGACCTGACGGACCACAACCGCTTCACCGCTGGCGAGCATCATGTACTTGGGCTCGTACGGCTTCATCGGTGATTCCACCGGTCGAAGGATCTTCTCTAGGTCGACGGACATTTCTTATCCACTCCTATTCGGGTCGGTTCTTAGGATTGATTCTTCTCAAGAACAGCCATGGCGACCTTCTCCTGGGTGACCGGCATCGACTTGATGCGGGTTCCGAGAGCGTTGTACACCGCGTTGGCGATCACGGGTGCGGCGGCGATCATGGTGTGTTCTCCCACGCCCCGGGCGCCGAACGGGCCGTCCGGTTGTGGCACCTCCACGATGATCGGGATGATCTCGTCCGGGATGTCGAGGGCCGTGGGGATCTTGTAGTCGGTGAAATTCGGGTTCATCATCTTGCCGCCCTCGTCGAAGCGCATGTCTTCGTAGAGGACCGTGGCGAGCCCCTGAACCAGGCCACCGACGATCTGGCCTTTGACCAGGTCCGGGTTGATAGCGCGGCCGGCATCCACCGCCAGGGCGGCTTTGCGGACCCAGATCCGGCCGGTGTCTTTGTCGATCTCGAGCACGACGCCCGTGGCACCGACCGTGTAGTGGACGTTGGGGTGACCACCCTGTCCGGTCTCCGGGTCGCTGTTGGCGTTGGTGAACTCGGGCATGAACTTGCCGCTGGCGATAATCGGCCCACCGCGCCAGGTGCCTTCTTCGGTCTGGATGCCATCGATGACGAATTCCCGCAGTTCCTTGGAGAAGCCGGGGTCGGTCTTGCACTTGACCATCTCGTTTTCGAGGTAGAGCGAGTCGTCCTCGTAGCCATAGACCTGATGGATGACGTCGAAAATCTTGGAGCGAGCCTCCACGGCGGCCTTCTGCACGGCCAGCCCCGAGCTCCACGTCACGTGCGAAGCGACGGTCTGCCATTCGTATGGGTTGCGGTCTGTGTCGGGGGTCTCGACCCGGATCTTGTCGACCGGCACCGTCAGCACCTCACTGGCGATCTGTGCCATGACGGTCAGATAGCCCTGGCCCAGTTCCATGCCGGATACCGAGATGTTGAGGCTGCCGTCCTCGTTGAACTTGAGGAAGGAGGCAGATGAGGCGTTTGGGGGCATGGCCGGTGCTTTCCAGAACAGCGCCATACCCTTGCCGATGACCGTATTGGGGTTGCCGGACTCCTCTTTGACACCCCAGTCGATGGCCGCGGCTGTCTTGTCGATGGCCTCGATGAGCCCGGATGGGTTCATGTGGGCACCGTATGCAAGCTCGTCGCCTTCGACGATGGCGTTCTTGCGGCGGAAGTCCACGGGATCCATCCCGATGGCCTCGGCGATCCGGTCCATGTGGGATTCGAGCCCGAAGTGGAACTCGGAGTAGCCAAAACCACGATAGGGACCACCCGGAGGGAGGTTCGTGTAGATACACAGGGAGTCATTGGTGATGTTGGGAACCCGATAGGGGCCGGTGGCCGATAACCCGGCGGCGTTGACGACATTGGCCCCATACTCGACGTAGGCTCCGGCATCCCAGTACAGCTTGTGCTGTACAGCGGTG
>JAYEIP010000075.1:0-2877 GCA_034660155.1 Actinomycetota bacterium
ACAGCGACCGTGTACGAACAGGACGGCAAGTACGTTCTTCGATTCGAGGATGACACCGACATCCAGAACGGTCCGGATCTGTTCGTGTGGCTTGTGGAAGGCGACGATTACGAGAACGGGACTCCCTCTGCCTACATCGATCTCGGCAAGATCAAGGGGAACGTGGGCGGACAGAACTACGAACTCCCGCCCGAGTACGACCCGGAACTCCACCAGTTCGTCCTGATCTGGTGCCTCCGGTTTGCTACGCCATTCGCTGGAGCGCCGCTCCTTTAGCCAACAGCCAGACGATTCCGTTGACATCGGGACCAAGAACCCATATGATGACCATATGGCTCGCGTTCAAACGATCGTGCAACTCAATTCGGAGCTGATTGCCGCGCTCGACGCTGAAGCAGAGGCAGCGGGCGCATCCCGCTCAGCGATAATCCGCCACGCGATCACCGATCACCTCGACGCAAACAGGGGAGCACGAATAGACGCTGCCCTGGTCAGTGGCTACAAAGCCATCCCTCAAGACGCAAGGGACGAATGGGGCAGCGCGATCGACCAATCTCGACGTAGCACGCGACGAACCCTCGAGCGTCTTGACGCAGAAGAAGACGCTGCCGGGCTCACATGGTGAAACGTGGAGAGATCTGGTGGTACGAACCTCCCGACACGAAACGCCGTCCCCACCTCATCATCACGAGAGGCAGCGTCATCCCATACCTCAGGGACGTGCTGGCCGTGCCTGCGACACGCACACGCCGAGGGATACCTACCGAGGTCGACCTCTACAGCCGTGATGGGATGCCAGCCGATTGTGTGCTCACAACAGACAACCTGACCCTCATCACGACCGCGTACCTGCGAGAGCGCATCACGGTGCTCAGCGCTGACCAGATGAACTCCGTCTGCGAAGCGATCACCATCGCGACCGGCTGCTGACATCGGGCTTTGGCTTTGATTCACGTCGTATTGGCGCAAATCAACGCGAAAGCCCAAGCATAGCGTTCGCGTCGTTGAGCTTCGAGTAGCGCCGAGAAGCACGTCCAGGTATGGCCGAGTTACTGCGATCTGTAGATGTCGCGGCGATGCCCAACCCGTAGGATGACGACCTCGCGGCGGTCTTCGTCGATGCGGTAGAGGACGCGATAGGTGCCACGTCTGGCGCTCCAGATGCCCTCCAGCTCGTTTCGCAGAGCAGCACCTACCCGTCGCGGTTCCTCGAGAAGTGGTCCCGTGATGAAATCGATTACGGCAAACGCCACCGGCTCTGGAGGCTTCTCTCGGATTGCCCGTGCAGCGGGCGCGGTTACGACGATCTCGTACTGCGGTTCGGTCATCGGGGGCGGAGGGCCCTGACCGCATCGATTCCTCGCACGACGTCGCCGTCCAGGTAGGCGCGATGTGCGTCAACGAGTTCCGACACTGCTTCGGAGTCTCCGAGCGCCACAACTGTCTCCTCTAGACGGAAGTTACGTGGCTGGTGGTGAGAGAAACCGTTGTGGTGTATGGGTTTCTCGGGTTGTGGGTGTGCCTTTTCTGTCTACGCCAGGTTGGTGGGGATGGCGGTGCCTATGAGGTTGAACGCTTGTTGTTGGAGGTCGGTGGGTTTGGTGAGCATGTCGAAGGCGGGGATGTCGGTTTGGTGGGGGACACAGACGTGGTTGCGGGTGAGGGTGGCGAGGTGGTTGAGGAGCGTTTCGAGGCTGTGCGCGGGGTTGCGTGTGGTGGTGAGGCGGGTGGAGGCCTTCTTGTCGGCTTGGGGTGATCGTTGGGCTTTGGCGACGGGGTCGAGGCTGTGGTCGGGCGGGTCTTGGTCGGTGAAGCACAGGGGCGCCCATGCACGGCGGAGGTGCCATACGAGGTACGCCGCGAGCATGCAGATGAATACGTGGCTACGGACTCGTTGCTCTCGGCGGTGGTGGATGGGCCTGACGTGGAGGTCTACGGTTTTGAGGGACCGGAATTGGGCTTCGACGAGGCGGAGCCGTTTGTACGCTTCCACAACTTGTGGGGTACCGAGGCGGTCTGGGGTGACGCTGGTGCGGATGACGTAGATACCGTCGAGGGCGGCCTCAGCCGCAATAGCGTCGTGTTTGTGCTGGTAGGTGAAGGCGCCTTGGTCGATGGTGAGGGTGTAGTGTTTCGCCATTTTGTGTCGGTTGATGACCTTTCCGACTTTCATACCGATCACAGCAGCGTCTTTGAGACGGCCCGCTGTGACGGCGGCGACGATTTTGTCGAGTGCTGTGTCGGTGGCTTGAAGGAGTTCTTGGCGTTTCCTTGTCCGCTCTTGGGCGAGGGCGGGGTTGCGGCACACCACGAGTCGCTCGTCGGGGTAGTCGGGGGATGTGATCTCGGCAAGGTCGGTCTGGTCGAACAGGGTGAGTTGTATGGTGCCTTGTTTGGCGAGTTTCTTGATGGCGGGGGCGCGTAGTGCGGTGACCCACCCTGTGCCGTCAAGGGTTTTGAGGTCATCAATGCGGGCTTGGGTGATCATGCCACGGTCACCAACCATCACCACATCTGACAGTCCGAAACGGTTCCTGATCTTGTCAACGGTCGCGATAAACGATGTGGGGTCTGCAGTGTTGCCTGGGAACACCTCCACTCCAACAGGGCGGCCGGCTTGGTCGGTGACGAGCCCGTACGTGATCTGGGCTTTCCCCTTCTTGCCGTCACGCGAGTAGCCTCTTGCGGCGAGTTCGTTGTGTCGTCCCTCTACGTAGGAGCCGGACAGGTCGACAAGCACCATTCCGCCAGGGGTGAGATGCCGTTTCGCCAACCGGGCCTCAATGGTGTCTTGACGGTCTGCAAGCCAGTCCATAGCGGCGTACACGTCGTCGGTCGTTGCATCAGAGATGCCGAGATCTATGGCAAGGGTGGTGT
>JAYEIP010000076.1:0-2871 GCA_034660155.1 Actinomycetota bacterium
GCCACCGCATCGGGGCCGCTTGCAAAGATCAGGTCCCGCACCGCCTGGTTCGACGAATCGAGCTTGGGCAGGCTGTCGAACCCAAACCACGCTGTGTAGTCGGTATCACCGGCACACGGGCCTCCGCCCTCAGCAAAGAAGTACCAGTCACGGGTCGGGCTGTCGAGGCTCTCACACGCCCCCACCTCGTCGTACCGGCTGTAGCGGTCGAAGTAAATGGAGTCCGATGACGTGTGATTGAACACCCCGTCAAGGATCACGTTGATGCCGGCGTCGTGGGCCTCATCGACCAATTCGATGAACGTGTCGAGATCACCCAGGCTATCTTCGATGGCCAGGTAGTCGGTGGTGTCGTAACGATGGTTGGACGGCGACTCGAAGATCGGGTTCAGATACAGCGCCGTCACCCCCAATTCCTCCAAGTAATCGAGCTTGTCGATGACGCCCTGGAGGTCACCACCGTAGAAGTTCTGGCTGAACAATCCCTCGCATTCGAGTAGATAGTCACCGTTGGAGATGTCACCGGTGGTGCGAGGCTCACAGATCGGGGTCAGCCAATCGGTGCCGGCAGAGCGGAACTCGGTGGTCCGCTCCTCATAGAAGAACCCACCCGATGCAGTGTTGTTGTCCTCGTCGCCATCACGGAACCGGTCCGGGAAGAGCTGATAGACAACGGCGTTCTTTACCCAGTCGGGCGTCTCAAACGCCGGGTCAAACACGGTCAGCTGCCACGAATTGTCCGGGCTGTCGCCATAGGTTTGACCCCAGCCGCCGAGGCGGGCGTCGTCGTCCTCGTAGTAGGCGATCGCCTCACCGTCCTGGGCAATGAACCGGTACCAGTAAACGGTCGGCTCGCTGCCGGTCGCCAGTGTGGCCTCCCACCATTCGTAAGTGCCGTCGTCGAGCACCTTGGTCATCGGAACGAAGCTCTGCACATCGGCCCGGTCGTCCCACAGCCGCATGGTGGCGAACTCCAGGTCGCCGCTCTGGGCGCGGAACCGCAGTGTCACGTCGGTATCGGTGGCGACTGCGGCACCCGGGTTGCGGAACATGCCGTCGCGGCTGTCGTGGCCCAGGTCGTCCCACTGGATGTCATTGTCGATGCCGGGCAGGCCGTCGGCGTCGATGGTGAGCACATTGGTCGCCGACACGAAGCTGAAGGTGACCGTGCGGCCGAACGAGGTGAACGCAATATTGGCGCCGCCGGGCACTCCCCCGGCCCCGTAGTTCTCATCCCAGGACTCGCCGATGGTGGCTTTCGCCTCGTAGTCGCCGGCGGGGATGGCATCGGTGGCAAAGGTGTAGGTGCCGTCACCGTCGACATCCTGCAACCAGGTGTTGAGACAGCTCGGGTCCCAGTCACCGGGGCAACCCAGTTCATCCTGGAAGCTGCCGGCGGCGGTGACGATGCGGCTGTTGACGTTGTCGGTGATCCAGTTGGTCACCGGTGAGTAATAGAAGGTGACGTCGGTTGCCGCGGCCAGGTCGAGCAGGATGTTGGCGCCGCCGGGCACAGCGTTGGCGCCGTAGTTCTCATCCCAGGAGTCGTTGAGAGCGGTCTTGTACTCCCAGTTGCCGGCCGGCACGTTGAACAGATCGCGGTAGACGCCGTCGTCCGCATCACGGGTCAGCTCGGTGTTTGCGCAGTCGGGCTGCCAATCGTCCGGGCAGCCCAATTCACTCTGGAGGCTGCCGACCACGGCAACGGTGTCGTACAGCAGGTTGGAACTAATCGTGAGGATATGGGTCACGGTGTCGTAGGTGAACTCGGTGAGAGCACCGTCGCCGGGAACGCTGAAAGCAACGTTGGGGCCACCGGGCACTCCCCCGGCTCCGTAGTTCTCATCCCAGGCCTCGTCGATGGTGACCTTGGCTTCGTAATCACCAGCGGGGATGGCGGTGGTGGAGAACGAGGCGATACCATCGCCATCGGCATCCTGAAGCCACGAACGCAGACACGCCGGGTTCCAGTCGGCGGCACAGCCGAGGTGGGTCTGGAAGTTGCCCGGCACGGTGGCGATGATGCTGCTGCTGTTGTCGGTGACCCAGTGGGTCTCGTGGTCGTAATAGAACTTGACATCGGTAGCGGCAGCGAGGGCAAGTGGGATGTTGGGGCCGTTGAAGACGGCGCCGGCTCCGTAGTTCTCATCCCAGGTGTCGTTGAGGGCGGCCTTGTACTCCCACGCCCCTCCGGGGACATTGAACGTTGCCTGCCAGACGGCATCCTCGCCGTCGAACGCCAACTCTGTCGCGGCGCAGTCGGGTTGCCAATCGCCGGGGCAACCCAGCTCATCTTGCAGGCTGCCGGCAATAGCGACGCCCGATGGGTCGGGCGTGTCGGAGGCCGATAAGGGGACCAAACCCAATAGTGAAGCGAGAAGACCCACAACCAGAAACAGACGAATGCGTACCACCGAACACCCCTTCAGACGCTTACCGCCCAACATACCACTCTCGGTGTTCGTATACAGGTCGAGGTTTACTCACATCCGGACCACACTCGTGTGAATAGCTCAATGCAGGTCACCGGGCACAGGATTGGAACAACAGATCGGAGCAAACACTGCTCCCGGTGCATAGACTGAAAGTGAACCCGCTTCCTGCGGGGACACAATCCTGGGGAGGGAATGATGAGAAGACGTGCACTATTCGGCGCGCTATTAGCGCTAACAATGATCCTGGCGGTGATAGCACCGGCCGGCGCCATCACCAATGGCGAGCTTGACGAGGAAGGCCATCCGTACGTGGGCTTGATGGTCGCCGACGACGCCGATGGGAACCCATTGTGGCGATGCAGCGGAACGCTGATGTCGTCGACCTTGTTCTTGACGGCAGGGCGCTGACCGCCGGAGCCTCGGTACAGTGCCCTGC
>JAYEIP010000077.1:0-2869 GCA_034660155.1 Actinomycetota bacterium
CGGGTTCCCGACAATCGGGGAGGATCTCACCTGGCGAAGACCTCAACGCGTTAGCGTCGGATGCCGAAAACACAACGTTGACTAGACACCGGACCAGAAAGAGGACGACACTTTGAAGCCCGTTCGTAAGGCGATCTTCCCCGTAGGCGGGCTCGGCACGAGATTCCTGCCGGCCACGAAGGCACTGCCCAAAGAAATGTTGCCGGTGGTCGACACGCCCCTTATTGAGTACGCGGTCGAAGAGGCGCGCGCCGCTGGGATCGAAGAGTTCATCTTCGTGACTGGACGCGGGAAGAGCGCTATCGAGGACCATTTCGATAATCACTATGAGCTCGAGCAGATGCTCAGCGAGCGTGGCAAGCTTGTTGAACTCGAACAGATCAATCGTGCGAAGTTGTCTCCCGGACAGGCCGCGTACGTGCGGCAGATGTCCCCGCAGGGCCTGGGTCACGCGGTGTGGTGCGCTCGTCACTTGGTCAACGACGAGCCATTTGCGGTGCTACTCGCAGATGACCTGATCCAAGCAGAGAAACCGACTCTTGCTGAGATGGTGGAGGTCTACGAAGAGAAGGGTGGCAACGTCATCTCTTTGATGGAAGTCCCCGACGAGCACACCTCCCGCTACGGGGTAATCGCTCCCGGCAACTCGGACGGTCGCCTCGTCGAGATCCGCGGCCTGGTTGAGAAGCCAGCCCCAGCAGACGCACCGTCCAACCTGGCCATCGTGGGTCGCTACATCCTCCAACCCTCGATCATGGATCACCTCGGTGAGGGTACGTCGGGTTCCGGCAACGAGATCCAGCTAACCGACTCGATGGTGAAGATGATCGGGCAGGGTCCCTTCAACGGGCTTCGACTCAACGGCACTCGCTTCGACTGCGGCACCAAGGCCGGGTTTCTCGCCGCCGGCGTTGCCTATGCACTTGATCGAGATGATCTCAGCACAGAGGTTCGCGACCGCATCTCAAAGCTGCTCTCTGCAGGCTGATCGGGTATCTTCGGGAACACCGGCCGGGGATACACGGTTGGAATCAAGGCTTTATCCACCCGAAGAGGAACTCATGGGCAAATTGCACGATCTCCACAGCCAGGGCCAGTCCGTCTGGCTTGACTTCATCCGCCGCGACATGCTGGAGAACGGCGAACTCGACACGATGGTCGCCGACGGGATTCGTGGGTTGACATCGAACCCAACCATTTTCCAGAAAGCGATCGGCGGATCCGATGCGTATGACGACGCAATCCGCGCTGCCCTCGGAGCAGACCCAGATATTCAACCACTGACCGTATACGAGGGTCTTGCCGTTGCTGATATCCAGGATGCGGCCGACGCACTGAACGACATATACAACGCCAGTGAAGGCGCAGACGGTTATGTCAGCCTCGAAGTGTCCCCGCACCTTGCCGCAGATACGCCCGGGACTATCAGCGAGGCGCACCGACTATGGCAGTTAGTGGACCGTCCGAACCTGATGATCAAGGTACCTGCGACGCCCGAAGGTATCCCGGCGATCGAAGAACTGATTGCCGCCGGCATGAATGTGAATGCAACGCTTATGTTCTCGCTCGACGACTATGAGGCGGTTGCCCAAGCGTATGTGCGGGGTATCCGTCGCTCCGAGGATCCTCGCCGGATCGCTTCGGTTGCATCCTTCTTCGTCAGCCGTGTCGACTCCGATACCGACTCTGAGCTTGACAAGGTCGGCTCCGACGCTGCACTTGGACTACGCGGCAAGGCCGCGGTCGGCAACGCCAAGCTCGCCTATGACCGCTACCGCGAGATTTTCGATGGACCCGACTTTGCGGACCAGCTCGATCGTGGGGCGCGCCCCCAGCGAGTCCTGTGGGCAAGCACGTCGGCGAAGAACCCTGCCTACTCGGACGTTCTGTACGTGGAGCCTCTCATCGGCCTCAACACAGTCAACACGATGCCACCGGCCACCATCGATGCCTTCCTCGACCATGGACAGATCGATAGCACGGCTCTTTCCACCGATGTCAACGGTGCTCGTCGCGATATCGAGGCGCTAGCCCAGGTCGGATTGGACTTCGACCAGATAACCGCAGATCTCCAGACAGACGGAGTGCGTGCTTTCTCGGATTCATTCGATGACCTGCTGGCCACTGTCGCCGACAAGATGGGCCAATTACGGTAAGGAACTGGCCTGTCAAGTACTGCGGGGCAGATCTGTCGGCACTCCGACTTGAAGTTCAAAAACACTGCCACCGTCGTAGCGATAGCTGATTGAACCACCCATGAGCTCTGCGAGCTTCTGGGTAACGGTGAGCCCAAGACCTACGGAGCCCGGGACGCCACTGGTTGAGTGGGCTCGCTCGTATGGGTCAAAGATGCGATCGCGATACTCCTCAGGGATGCCGGCACCGTCGTCAAACACGGTTATCCGGGCATGGCCGTCACCGTTCTCGAGCCGGATATGGATCTTGGGGCCGCCATAACGAATCGCATTGGTGACAAGGTTCCGCACCACCTGGCGGAATCGGACCGGATCGACGCTTCCGGAAATACCGGTGCCCGCGACGGACATTCGGGCACGATCAGCTAGTGAGCACGCGGCAACAACCTGGTCGACGCAGGACCGCAGGTTTGTGTCCGCGAGGTGGATCGAAACCTTTCCAATGTCAGCCTGTGCCACCACGAGCAAGTCTTCGATGAGGTCGCTCATGTCACGACTTTGGTCGGCGATTAGTGAGATGAACTCAGCCGTCTCCGCCGCGGTGAAACCGCGCCAGTGGCTTTCCAATTCAAGCGCCAGGCCAGCCACGACGGTGAGCGGGGTTCTGAGTTCGTGTGACACCGATGCGACAAACTCGTCTTTAGATCTCATCAGGCGCTGGAGATGTGCCCGGG
>JAYEIP010000078.1:0-2836 GCA_034660155.1 Actinomycetota bacterium
GGGGACTGACAACCGCCGCTTGCCTTACTGCCAGAGTGGGGACTGACAACCGCCGCTTGCCTTACTGCCAGAGTGGGGACTGACAACCGCCGCTTGCGTTACGCGGGACTAGCTCTTTGCTGCTTTGATGATGGGGCTTAGGAGGTCCTCGAGGGAGGGGCCGGTGCGGACTTCTAGCTCGTAGTAGACGCGGGTGCTGGGAATGGCTCCAAGATCGATGACGCTGGCCAGATCCATCGGAGTCCCAATGACGACTGCGTCGGGGGCAGCGGCTGCGATCGACTCCTCGAGTTCCTTGCGTTGCCGGTCGCTGTATCCCATTGCGGGGAGCACGGTTCCGATATGGGGGAACTTCTCGTAGACGCCGATAAGCGAGCCAACGGCATAGGGGCGCGGATCGATCAGTTCTGCCGCACCGTGCTGCCGGGCTGCAACCACCCCGGCTCCGAAGGGCATCTCCCCATGGGTAATCGTGGGCCCGTCATCAAGCACCAGCACCCGCTTCCCCTCAATCAATTCGGGATTGTCGACTTTGATGGGCGAAGCAGCCTCAACCACCACAGCAGCTGGTGCCAGCTTGGCCACGTTGCGCCTGACCTCTGCAAGCCCCTCCTCGGGTGCGGTCTCGATCTTGTTGATAATCACGACGTCGGCCTGGCGGACATTGGCCTCACCCGGCCAGTATCGGAGCTCGTGACCAGCACGGAAAGGATCCACAACGCAGAAGCCAAGGTCCACGTGATAGAACGACTGGTCGTTGTTGCCGCCATCCCAGACGATGACGTCAGCCTCCTCCTCGGCGCGACGCAGGATCTCCTCGTAGTCGACCCCGGCGTAGATGACCGCCCCCTGGCGGATGTAGGGCTCGTACTCCTCCCGCTCTTCGATGGTCACGTCGGCCGCGTCAAGATCATCAAAGCTCGCCAGCCGCTGCACTCGTTGGGCGTTCAAGTCGCCGTACGGCATCGGATGGCGGATAGCGGCCACCCGTACGCCGGCGGCCGCGAGGATGCTTCGAATCTGCCTACTGGTCTGGCTCTTGCCGGTGCCGGTTCGGGTGGCTGTGATCGACACGACAGGTTTCGTCGACCTGACCAGAGAAGCCGCACCGGGAACTCCGAACGCCGCCCCGGCGGCGACGGCGCGCGAGGCCAGGTGCATCACATGCTCATGGGTCACGTCTGAGTACGAGAAAAGCACGTAGTCAACGGATAGTCGATCGATGAGTGCTTCGAGTTCGTCCTCCGGGAAGATCGGGATGCCATCGGGGTACAAGCTTCCTGCAAGCTCCGGCGGATAGCGACGGTCGACGATGTCGGGGATCTGCGTTGCCGTGAAGCCGACCACGATGTAGTCGGAGTTGTCCCGATACATCGTGTTGAAGTTATGGAAGTCACGGCCGGCCGCGCCGAGGATCAATACCCGGGTCGTCATCTGATCTCCTGTCTGCAATCCGTGGCCCCACTCTGCCACCGTCGTTCAGTCATGCCATCGGGTCAGATGGCCCCAACGAGTCTGCCGACTGGAACCTCAGCAGAAGAGGAGAGAGTGGGAGACCGTACACTCGCGGCACCAACCCCGTTGATCAATCGACGTCAAGTGCTTGAAGGGAGCCGGCGATGAGTGACGAACTGACACGGCAGATGGCGACCGAAGCTATCCATGCCGGCGAGATACATGATCCGTCGGGAGCCCACATTGCACCCATCTATCAAACATCTACCTTCACTTTCGATGGCATGAGCGCCGTCGAGGAATGGGCAGGAGGCGATACGGGGGCCTACATCTACTCCCGCGGGGGCAACCCGGCACGGACGGCATTGGCAACCAAACTCGCCACGCTCGAGAGCCACGGGTTAGGAGCCGGCAAGGACGTCGTCACCGCCGAAATCTTCGGCTCCGGCATGGCCGCGATAACAGCCGCCCTAATGGGTTTGGCAAAGGCCGGGGACCACATCGTCACCCAACAGGTTCTGTACGGCTCCGCCGACCACCTCATCGCGGATGTCCTGCCCGGGTACGGCATCACGAATACCCGGATCGCGGGACTAGAACCGGCTGCCCTCGAGCGTGAACTGGTGCTGCATCCCAGCACCAAGGCCGTCTACCTGGAAACGCCGGCGAATCCGACAATGGCCCTCGTCGACATCGCTCGGACCGCCGAGATTGCGCACGCCCATGGCGCCAAGGTTGTGGTCGACAACACGTTCGCCACGCCCGTGCTGCAACGCCCCCTCGAGCACGGAGCCGACGTCGTAGTTCACAGCACGACCAAGTACATCAACGGGCACGGAACTGTGATTGGTGGAGCTGTAATCAGCAACGACTCGGGGCTGATGGAGGAAGCCATCGCATCTTTGATCCGTTTCACCGGCGGAGTACCGAGCCCCTTCGACTGCTGGTTGACCAATCTCGGGCTCAAAACGCTGCCGCTCCGGATGAGAGAACACAGCACGACCGCGATGCAAGTCGCTCGCTTTCTCGACGCTCACCCGACCATCCTCGCTACGCACTACCCGGGCCTTCCCGGTCACCCGCAGCACGACCTCGCTAAGCGGCAAATGGACGGCTTTGGTGCGATGATCGCATTCGACCTTGGCAGCTACGAGCACACGACTCGATTCCTCGACCGGATCGACTTGTGCACGTTGGCGGTAAGCCTCGGTAACGTCGACACCCTCGTCGAACACCCGGCGTCGATGACCCATCGTGTCGTTCCAGCAGAGGACCGTGCGGCCTCCGGCATCACGGACGGTCTGGTACGAATCTCGGTCGGTCTCGAAGCACCGGCAGACATCATCGCCGATCTAGATCAAGCTTTGGGAACTGGTCATGG
>JAYEIP010000079.1:0-13650 GCA_034660155.1 Actinomycetota bacterium
CCACCCGATTTACCCGGCTACTCGTTGGTTCCATTGGGAGGAGGCCAGGGTGAATAGCACAGTGCTCTCCACCAAGAGACTGATCTGGATTGGCTTGATCGTTGCCGCGGTGTTGCTCGTCGAGCTTGCAATCGGTGCAGGCCAGTCTGAGGCGACGCTGCAAGCCGGAACCGAGTTCGCTCCTCTGCCTGAGGTGCCGGTACCCATCGACAACCCGCTGACGGATGACAAGGTAGAACTGGGTCGTTTGCTGTTCTTCGACCCGCGCATGTCGGGCGACGGGTCAATCAGTTGCAACAGTTGCCATCCCGCCGACGCCGGTTGGGGGGCCCGGACTGACATCTCGTTCGGTGGTCCCGGGACCAGCCATTGGCGAAACGCACAGACATTGCTCAACGTCGCCTATTACAACGCGTTCAACTGGGACGGCGCCAAAAAGAGCATCGAGAACCAGAACTCCGGTGCCTGGGGCGGAGCCGTCGCCGGCAATCTCGACAAAGTCCTCGGCGAGGAACGCCTCGCCCAGATCCCCCAATACGTGGAGCGCTTCGGCGACGTATTCGGAACCGACACGCCCCGGTGGGACGACGCCCTCAAGGCTGTAGCCAGCTACCAGCGGACGCTGGTCAGCGTGAACGTCCCCTTCGACGCCTTCATCACCGGCGACACCGGTGCGATGACGGAGCAAGAGCAGGCGGGCTTCGACCTATTCGATGGCGGAGCCGGATGCTCCAGTTGCCACAACGGCGCGCTTCTGAGCGACAACGGCTACCACGCTACGGGCGTGCCGCAGAACCCGGAATTCCTCGAGAGCCCCCTCAAGCAGATCACGTTCCGTTACGAGCAATGGGCCAAGGGCACCCCCGAGGATGTGTACCGAACTGCGACCGAGGATCTCGGCCGGTTCTACGTGACCAAAGAGGAATCGGACAAAGGAGCGTTCCGTACCCCTGGCTTGCGGGACGTTTGCTACACGAGCCCCTACATGCACAACGGTGTCTTTTCGACCCTCGAGGAGGTGGTTGCCTTCTACAACGAAGGCGGCGGCACCGCTGACAACCTCGACCCGCTCTTGAGCCCGTTGAGTTTGACCGACGCCGAGCAAGCCGATCTCGTCGCCTTCCTTTCTACAGGATTGTGCGGCGATGAAGTCACCGACACTGCCCCCGAGCTTCCGCCCTATGGAGTGATCAAGCCATGAGCGAACCCACGAAACACATCCCCGCTGAGGAAGCAGCAGGCTGCGCGGTGGACCCTGCCGCTACCGATCCGGCGACGCTGGAAAATGCTCTGCTAAGTCGCCGCCAGTTCCTTTTCGGGGCCTCGGCTTCGATGGTGCTGCTCACACTGCCCGCCTGGATGCGCTCCCCTCGCCTCGGGAATCAGATGTACGCCCAAATTGCGGAGTTTCCACGACAGCGGATCGCAGGTCTCGGGGACCTAACGGTCGGCGAGTCGGTCACGTTCACCTACCCCTGGGATCAGCGGCAATCAACCAACGAGTTGATCAAGCTCGGCCAACGGGCTGCCGGCGGTGTCGGGCCCGACGAGGATGTGGTGGCCTTCAACACCTTCTGCACCCACCAGGGTGGGCCTCTGGCCGGAACCTTCAAGGCCGACGTCGGGGTCGCCGGGCCCTGTCCGCTCCATTGGACAACGTTTGACTTGACCCGCCATGGCATGGTGGTGAGCGGCCACGCAACACTCGGATTGCCGCAAATAACGCTCGAGACCGATAGTGACGACATCTTCGCCACCGGGGTTATCGGCCTCATCTTCGGCTACTACGACAACCGTATCGACCCTGCAGGTCTGGGAGGCTGAATATGGCGATTGAATACATCCCCCTTGACTCGGTCCCGCTACCGCCGCCGAGCGCCACGGTCCACACCACCGGCTGCGACTACTGCATCGTCGGCTGTGGCTACAAGACCTACACCTGGCCGGTCGGCACGGAGCCGGGGACACCCGATGCGGCCGGCAACGCCGTGGGCGCCAGCTTCCCTGGAGGGGTGCTCCAGCCGTGGATCAGCCCCAACGAGCACAACATCGTCAAGGTCGACGGCGAGGACCACCACGTGGTCGTGCTCCCAGACTTCGACGCAACCGCGGTGAACATTGGTGGCAACCACTCGATCCGCGGTGGGACGCTTGCCTTGAAGTGCTACAACGAGAACTCACCGACCGCCGACCGGCTTATGTATCCGCAGATCCGGGTCAACGGCGAGCTGACCAGAGTCGACTGGGATACCGCGATCGATGTCATGGCATCCGTCTCCAAGCACGTCATTGCTGATTACGGCGAGGCCGCCTGGGCGATGAAGACGTACTCCTACGAGTTCTTTGAGAATACGTTCGCCATCAGCAAGCTGGCGTTTGCCGCCATCAAGACCCCGGCATACTCGCCACACGACAAGCCGGGCCCCGGCAGCGACACCGCCGGCGTCTCCGATGCCGGAATCGTTACCTTCAGCGCTTCCTACCAGGACTGGATGGAAGCCGACGTCCTATTCATCTCAGGGGCGGATCCATTTGAGACCAAAACTATCCAGTTCACCCAGTGGATGATGCCGGGTGGCGCCAAGATGATCATGGTCCTCCCCCGCCGCAGCGCCGGGGTCGCCTACGCCGAGGCCAACGGGGGGCTGTTCCTCCAGATCATCCCCGGGACCGATGCCCTGCTGCACATGGCGATCAGCCGGACCATTCTGGAGAACGGCTGGGAAGACAAGGAGTGGATCGACGAGTACATCGCCTCGACCTGGGAGATCGGTGCCGGCATGGGCCGCGGCACCCGTAACACACCATGGCAGTGGCGCTCGACGTGGGGCAAGATCGGTGCCAAGTCGTACGACGACTACAAGACCTGGCTGCTGGAGAACGAGGCAGCCTCATTGGAGTTCGCTTCTAGCGAGACCGGGATCCCGGCCGAGAAGATCCAGCAAGCCGCTGAGATGATCAGCGGCGGCACCGGACCGCAGCCCAAGACCAGCTTTGGCTTTGAGAAGGGCAACTACTGGTCCAACAATTATCTCAACACGGCTTCCTTTGCCGCCATGGGGTTGTTGTGTGGGGCCGGTAACCGGCCCGGTCATATGATCTCCCGACTTGGTGGCCACCAGCGCGGTTGGATCGGGGCGGCCAGTTACCCGCGGGACAAGTCCCCGGAGAAGCTGCCCGGTCGTCGCAAACTTGAGATCGATCTCGATCGCTGGGTTGAGGGCGGCAACGTGCGGTTTGCCTGGGTAATCGGCACCACCTGGACCGGTGCCATGGCCGCCAGCCAGGAGCTGGCAGCGACCTTCCGCGAGCTGACCACCGACAACCCCAACCAGATCACCTCGACCGACAAGCAGGACATCATCGACACTCTCATTGCCCGCGTCGACAGCGGCGGCATGGTCATCGTCGACTCCGACATCTATGCGGTGGAGCCGATGGGAACCGAGTTTGCCGACATCGTTCTCCCGGCTGCGGCGTGGGGGGAGCACGACGCAGCCCGCTGCAACGGTGAGCGCCGGCTGCGCCTATATTCGAAGTTCTACGACGCCCCCGGTGAGTCTCAGCCGGATTGGTGGGCCATTGCCCAATTCGCCCAGAAGATGGGGTTCGAAGGCTTCGATTGGGAAGACGACAATGCCGTCTTCGAGGAAGCCGCCAAAGCCAGCCGTGGAGGTGTACTCGACTTTGGCGTACTTGTCTGGGATGCCAAGAACCGCGGCATACGCGGCCACGACGCTCTCGGCGAATTGGGTACCACCGGTATCCAGACGCCGGTGCGGATGGAAGACGGTGAGCTCAAGGGCACGCTGCGGCTTCACGACTCGACGCTCGAGTTGGGTAACCCGCAGGGACCGACCGTCCAATCGAAGTGGCTAACCCACTTCAAGAGCCACAGCTCCAAGGCATTGCTCATCACGAGTCCGTGGGACATCTTCAGCGACTTCTACGAGCGGATCAAGCCCGACCCGGACAAGGGCGAGTACTGGATCACCACCGGCAGGATCAATGAGATCTGGCAGTCGGGCTTCGACGATATTCGCAAGCCCTATATGGAAGAGCGGTGGCCCGATACCTTTGTCGAGATTCACCCTGACGATGCTGAGAAGTTCGGCATCGAGAGCGGTGACAATGTGCGCCTGTACAACGACGATGTGTTGATCCAGACGGGTGGGTTCAACCGGGTGGAGTCGGCAGAGTTCAGCTTCACCTGGCTAATGGAGAACGGACACATCCGGATCGGGAGCGGCGAGGTCGAGGCAGTTGCCATCGTGACCGAAGCGGTGTTCCCCGGGTTGTTGTTCACCAATTTTCTGCATCCGAGCAGCCCGGCGAACAGCCTGGTCCACCGGGTACCCGACCCGATCACCAACCGCTACCGATTCAAGCTCGGCAAAGGCATGATCGAGCGTCTCGGCGAATCACCGTACAAAGACAGCTTCGACAAGATGAGCTTCGCCCCACGGGACGTCGCGCCGTAGCTCGAGCTGCCTCGGGTAACGTCACACTGTGACATCACCCATTGTCGAGCGTCTTAGCCAGCTTGTCTCCACGCCGTCGGTTACCGGTTACGAGGCTGAAGCTGCCGACCTGGTAGCGAACTGGCTTGGCGCAAATGGAGTGATCACCGATCGGTGGTCGGTTCCTATGGCTGAGCTGGAAACCGACCCGGACTACCCCGGTCGTGAGGTGGAACGCGACTGGGTTCACCTAGTCGCCGCCCATCTGAAGGGGTCACGGCCCGGTCCCACGGTGGTCCTGACCGGCCATCTCGATACGGTCGCACCAAGTGACCTGTGGACACATGAGCCTCTTGTCGCGACCGTCGAAGGCGATCGATTGTACGGATTGGGCTCCTGCGACATGAAGGCAGGGCTAGTTGCGGCACTCGAAGCGTTCCAGGCATTCACCACCCGGGACTTTGCAGGGACACTGCGGTTCGTGGCTGTCTCCGGTGAGGAAGACGGTGGCACCGGAACACTGGCGGCCATCAGGCGCGGGCACATCGGGGACTACGTCATCCTTACCGAGCCCACCTCGGGAAGGCGGGGCCCAGAAATCGTTGTCGCTCACGGCGGTGCACTGACCTTCTCAATCACCGTGACCGGGAGGAGTGCCCACGGGTCCATGCCCAGCGAGGGCGAAAGTGCGCTGGACCACTTCTGGACGATCTACCAGAGCCTGCGCGACCTGGAGCGTGAGGTCAACTGCGCCGAAGGCAACGAGCTCATGACAGCCATCGGAACCCCCTACGCCACCAACGTCGGCATCATCCGTGGCGGCACCTGGGCATCGAACGTGATGGAGAGCCTCACCGCCGAACTCCGGGTCGGGGTTGCCCTGCATGAGACGATTGAGCAGGCGGAGCAACGATTTACGCGGACGCTCCAGGAAGCGATCGCTGGTGACCCCTGGCTCAGTCTCCACCCGCCTCACATTGAACGCACCGGAGCAGCCTTTGGCTCGAGTTCCATCGGCGCGGACCATCTGCTGGTGACCACCGTGGCCGATGCAGCCGAGGCCATCACCGGGAAGCGACCGGCGCTCGCCGGCAAGCCTTATGGCTGTGATATGGCTCTTTGGATCAGGGTGGGTGGCGCCGCCACCCTCGTCTACGGACCGGGTGACGTTGCCGCCGCCCACGCACCAGATGAGTGGGTCTCGTTATCCGAGACGGCGCAGGTAACCGATGTGCTGGTAGAAACGATCGGTCGCCTGCTCATCTAGAGCCAATGGCGAGGGCGCCCCGAAGGGCGCCCGTCACCTACTCCTCGTAGCCGGGGTGGCTGATCATCGTGCCTTCGACACCGGCAAGCGGCAACTGGGGCAGTGACTGGTTGAGACCACGCCACAAGGCATACATCTGTGCTGCCGACTCCAGCGAGAGAGCCTGACCATCGACCGCGGCCGAGCCGGCCTCCGCTGACACCAACGCCAACGTCTCCTCCTCGAGGTTTGCCCGCAGCGCCGGAGACCTGAACTCGACCTGACCGTTGATGGCCAGCCGGTGGGTTTCCCCATCCCAGCGTGCCTCCACGACCGTCGTGTCGCCATCCTGCTGAATCCAGAACGCGTTGTCCTTCTCCGCCTCGAAATCGGGACGGTCGAGGTACAGGCGTGGCTTGTCTTTGTATGGCTCCCCCGAGGTCGGACAGGCGGTGACGCAGTTTCCGCACTCGTTGCAGAAGTCGGTCAGGACCGCAATCTGGAACGGCTGATCGATCCGGAAGTCACGGGTCTCCCCGACGACAACCGAGCCGCCGGCTACCGACAGCGCCGGGAGTTGCGCCCGGAACGGTGTCATCTCGTAGGTCAGCAACGCCATGTTGGGGCACACCCCGACACATAGGCTGCAGACCGTGTCGCAGTCGAGGCAACGTGCCGCCTCAGCCTGCGCCTCCTCCTGCGTGTAGGTATGCATCGTCTCGTTGAAGTTGTCACGAGCGTTCAACGGCGTATGCCGCACCGGAACCCGATACTCCCGATGGGAGCGTCGCTGCATCATCTCGCTGAGATTCACGTTCAACGGCTTCCACGTCTCCGGCGTTGGAACCGGCGTTCCGGTGGCAGCATTGATGATCGCGGCAGCTACCGACTTGCCATCGGCGGCAGCCTTAACAATCGACGACGGGCCGTCGGCGGCCACGTCACCACCGGCGTAGACACCGGGCAGCGTTGTCTCAAACGTGTCCGGTTTGACAACGAGGTAGCCACGCTTGGTCAACTCCGGCTCTTGATCGCCGAAGAAGTCAAGCAGGGAATGCTGGCTGATTGCCAGGATCAAAGTGTCGAGCTCGACCTCGAACTGCGAGTCCGGAATATCAAACGGGATCTTGCGCCCGGAGGAATCGCGATCCCCGCGGTACTCGGTCTTGGTACAAACCAAACCCGCAAGCTTCCCGTCCTCAACATGAATCGAATACGGATTGGAGAGCTCGAGGATGTTGATGCCCTCTGCGATGACGTCATGTATCTCCTCAGGATCGGCCGGCATCTGGTCGATCGTTCGTCGGTAGATCAGCGAGGTCTCTGTTGCGCCGCGCCGCCACGCCGATCGGACACAGTCCATTGCCGTGTCACCGGCGCCGATCACACCAACCCTGGGACCGATCTTCATCGGGTTCCCCTCCCGCGAGGTGCGGAGGAACTGCAGGGCGTCAATGACACCTTCGCTGTCCTCACCGTCCAACCCGAGATACTTCGGGAGCTGGGCGCCAACCGCCACGAAGGTGTACTGGTAGCCCTGGTCCCGCAACTCGGCAAGCGAGAAGTCCTTTCCGGCCGTCATGTTGTACTTAACCTCGACACCGAGGTCGAGGAGGATCTGCATGTCCTGGTCGATCTGAGCCTGCGGGATCCGGTACTCGGGTATCGCTCCTCCGACCATGCCGCCGGCATATGGATGTGCCTCAAAGATGGTCACTGCGAAACCAGCTCGGCCCAGTTCCTGACCCGCCGCAATGCCGGCCGGCCCCGCACCGATAATGGCAACCTTGCCCGTGGTCCCGCTGGACTGTGTCTCGCCGGTCGCGGTTTCGTGCGACATGATGAACCGCTTGATGGCACGGATTCCCAACGGCTGGTCCAGGTGGGTTCGGATGCAGGTGTTCTCACACAAGTGGTCGCACACCCGGCCCAGCATTGACCCGAGCGGGTTGTCGGCGCGGGTGATCTGAACGGCCTTGTCGAAATCGCCATCCCGGACCGCCCTCATGTAGGCCGGTACATCCTGGCTGACAGGGCACTCGTCCACACACGGGGCTTCGATGCAGTCGAACAGATGCAACTCACGCGCGGTCTTCGACCGGTCGGTGTGGAATGACCCCTTCTGATAGCGCCAATCTTGACGAACAAACTCGGCGTACTGCCGGAGGTTGACCCGCTTCAGGGCGTTGATGGCTAGCTTGACTAAGGCCGCTACACGCTCCTCGGAGAAGCCCTGCTCCACCGCCCACGCCTTCATCACATCAATTGGTGGCTGGCCCTCAGCTTCGTAGCGAAGTCGCTCACTCAGCGAAGCTGCTTCGCCGCTTTCCAATGCGAGCCCGCTCTCCGTCAGAGCCGAGTACACCAGCGTCGCCACAAAGTCACCCATGTTCTCTTGCGCGACCGCAGTGTTGGCAATGAAATCGTTGAGACTGTCGGCCCCGGCCGCATCCATGGCCTTGTTGAGCTCCTCGATGTACAACGGCATCCGTAAATAGCCGCCGGTCTTGAGGAGATCACTACACGTGGTGATGGTGGTCATGCCGGACCGCATCAGGTCGGAGACATTGAACGCATCGGCCCCGCCGGCAAACGACAGCAACAGGTCGCCCTTGAACTCCTCAGACAGCCGCAGCGCCAGGTTCGTCGTCACGGCATGGAGCGCGCGTCCCGACAGGTACATCATGTCGTCACGATCAAACACGGGACGATGGTTCTTCACCTCGAGCGTGTTGCTCAGCTTCAGCCCGAAGACGAGGTCGTGCGCCCGGGCCACGCGCCGCAGGTTGTGGAACATGGGCACTGCATCTACATACTTGAGGTCGTGCCCGAACGCCTCGTCGGGCACCGGAATGTCGGTGTATCCCAGATCGTCATTGACGATCCTACGAAGCCGTTCGGCGCCGAGCAGGGTCGGGTTGCACTTCACCGACGTGTGGATGTTCCGCTCCTCGAGAAGGTAAAGAACGATGGCTTCGATCTCATCGGGAGGGCAACCGTGCATTGTCGAAAGCGTGATCGTGTCCGAAACGGTGTCCGGGATCGTGATGTCACGGATCTCCGGGTAACGCTCGGCAACGATGTCGATGTACGCCTGCATGTACGGAGACGCATCGGCCATGGTGTTGAGGTACCACTGCACGTTCGGCTGCTTGATGCCTTCGAGGTTGTACCCGACCGACATGTTGAAGATCATCCCGGGCGAATCCCCTGGGAAGCCCAGTTTATGGTGCAACGCGTGGATCAAGATCCAGGCGCGCAAGTACTCGTCGAATGACTCGAATACCTTGAGCTCCTGCGACCACTCGACGTTGTAACCCTCGTCTTCGATATCGATGCACGGCTTGTTCACATCGAGTTCGTCGAGAGTCTGGACGGTCTTCAACTCGAGGAAACGGGCCCCGACCAGCCAGGACACAATGATGTTCTGGGCCATCTGAGTACCGGGCCCGGCGGCAACGCCGAACGGCGTTTCGAGCAACTGCCCGTACTTCTCAAAACGGAAACGGTCATCTTCGGACGGCACGAAGAATGCCGCACGGGGTATGCCAAAGATCGAGTCTTTTTCCTCGAGTTCAGTGAACACCCAATCCGTAAGCTGCTCCATCGTGATCTGATGGAAACGGTCCGACATCTGCGGCTCCTCTCAGAGTTTTGCGTGCAATCTCTTGGCTTGCTCCCGGGCCTTGGTGCGGATTTCCTCACCATCGACTCTGGTTGGCTTGCCGTCGGTGAAAACAACTTCACCATCGACTTTGACTTCAAGTGGTCGGATTCCCGGCGTGAACGCAATGTGCCACGGGTCCATGGGATCGTATGACCAGGTGACCTCGTCGTTGCGCGCTTCGGGGACGATGCTCCAGCCTTCTTCCAGCCATGACCAGGCCGGGTCTGGACCGACGGTAACGTCGACCGACCGCTGCATTACGTAGGCCAGCCGGAACGACTCGATCATGTTGGCACCGATACCGTCGGTGCCGAGGGCTACGGGGTTAGAGAACCGTGCCGGTTCGGCATAGCCCACGCCGTTGTTCAGGTTAGACCGCGGATTGTGCAGGATCGTGCCCTTGAGATCATGGTCGGTTGGCAAGTGGATGCAGTGGCTGATGAGCCAGTTGTCCTCGGTGAGGCCTTTCAGCCGCTGCGGAGCATCGATGTCTCCGATGCCCTCGCACACGTGGATGTGAACGCCGACACCAAGGTCTTTGGCAAGGCCCGCGGCAGCTTCTAGCGACTCGTCGGTACAAGTGAAAGCAGCGTGGATACCCACGAGCGCCTTGCCCCCGTCCTTGATGAATCGTTCGTTCTCCGCGAGGCCGCGGGTGACGCCGTCCGCCCCATTGCGATCGGAGATCCCGTAGGCCGTCAACACCCTGACTCCCACTTCAGCGCAGGCGTCTGCGATAACTGAGAGGGATCCTTCAATGGCGTTGGGCGTCTCGTTGTGGTCCACAATCGCGGTCGTGCCCGCTTCGAGCGCTTCGAGAGCGCCAAGCCGGGCCGAGGCGTAGAGCATGTCGAGATCGAGTGCCGCATCTAGTCGCCACCAAACCTGATCCAGGATCTCCTGGAAGTTGGTCGCAACCTTTGGTGGTGCCGGCATCCCCCGCGCCAGTTCTGAATACAGGTGGTGGTGGGCGCAAACGAGCCCGGGTGTCGTCGTCGTCACTTCGCTACCTCCAGAGGTTGATGGATATTGAACGGCACCCTGGTGCGGCGCTTACCGTCAACCTCAAAGTAGGCTCCGGCGATCGCGCCCGCAGTGGGCACCAAGCCAATCTCTCCGACTCCCTTCACTCCATACGGAGCCCGTGGCTGGGGCACCTCAATCAGGATCGTCTCGACTTCCGGCATGTCCTTGGCACGCAGGATACCGAGGCTGCGCAAGGTCCAGTTGGTCGGGCGAGCGTCGTCGTCGGTCGGGAAGTCCTCAGTGAGCGCATACCCGAGGCCCATATGGACGGCACCTTCGATCTGGCCTTCCACGAGGTTCGGGTTGATGGCACGGCCCACATCGTGGGCGGCGATGACCTTCTCAATCTTCCCCGTCGCCTTGTCGGCGATGACGATCTGACAGGCATACCCGAATGCCGAGTGGATGACCGGGTTCTCGATGTTCTCCTCGAGGGAATTCGTCCAGTCCACCCGGTACTCCCCCTCGTAGTCGACGCCGGGCGCCTGGTTGTTCTCGTTGGCGACCCGACAGGCATCGGCGACACCACCGGCAGCCATCAACGTTCCGCGGGAGCCAGTTGTCTGACCGGCACCCAGCTCACGCGTCGTGTCGACAATGACCTTGATTCGATCGGCGTCTATCCGAAGTTCCTCGGCTGCCACCTGCAGGGCGACGGTATGGACGCCCTGTCCCATCTCGGTCCAACAATGGCGGACCTCGACGGTGCCGTCCTCCTCGAAACGAACCACGGCCTTGGAAATCTCGAGGAACCCGTTGCCGAGACCCGAGTTCTTGAGGCCGAGCCCGATCCCGACAGCCTTGCCGTCGGCACGGGACTGATCGTAAGCCGGCTTGACGGCATCGAGGCACTCACGCGCCCCCCGGCAACCGTCGTCCATGATCTGGCCAGGACCCCAGACAACTCCCGGGGTGATGACGTTCCGGGACCTCATCTCCCAGCGGTCGATACCAACGGCGTCGGCGAGCCGGTCCATGACACCCTCCATCGCAAACTGCGCCTGGTTGGCCCCGAAGCCGCGGAATGCCCCACAAACGGGGTTATTGGTGCGGACCGCAATAGCCTCGACGTCGACCGAGTCGAAGACGTAGGGCCCGGTCATGTGACCGGCCGCCCGCTCGAGCACCTTCATCCCCACGGACGCGTACGGACCTGAGTCGCCAATCATCCGGGAGCGCAAGGCAGTTAGCTTGCCGGTGGCGTCGCATCCGGCCCAAACCTCGATCTCTATCGGATGGCGCTTGGCGTGCATCCGGAACGACTCTTCACGTGACAGAGTGCACTTGACGGGTCGTTGTAGCAGATGAGCAGCCATTGCCGTCTGGCCCTGGTTGGACATGTCCTCTTTGCCACCGAAGGCGCCTCCGTTGGAGACCAGCTCGACGGTGATGGTGCTCGGGTCGATTGCAAGTAGCGATGCGATCTGGTTGCGATCGTCCCACACACCTTGACCACCCGAGTACACCATGAGATTGCCGTCACTATCGGGAACCACCAGGGTTGACTCGGGCTCAAGGAACGCATGCTCGACGCGCTGGGTCTGGAACACTTCGTGCAGAGTGTGCGCCGAAGCATCCAACGCCGCGTCGACATCGCCTCTCCTATATTTGGAGGTGGACAGGGTGTTGCCATCCAGTCCCCACACCGCGTCCTCGTCGGAAGCGAGCGCAGATTTGGCATCGGCGAATGGCTTGAGCACGTTGTACTCGACCTCGACGAGTTCGGCAGCGGCGCGGGCTTGAGCCTTGGTCTCGGCGACCACGATCGCCAGAACGTCGCCGTAGTACGACGTACGCCCACCGACCGGAATGAAGACCGGCCAGTCCGTATAGATAATCCCGACTTTCAACTCACCGGGAACGTCGGCGCCGGTGAACACGCCAATAACTCCGGCGGCAGCTTCGGCTGCCGTGGTATCGATGTTGAGGATGTCGGCCCTGGCGTGGTCGGTGAGGTGGAGAGCACCGTGCAGCATGTCATCGGGGTGCAGGTCATCGACATAGCCGCGGTCGCCCAAAGCCAAATCGAACGCTTCGTACTTGGCGCCGTTGTCACCGATCTTCTGCGGAGTCTCCGGCTCGGGAATCTCGCCGGATGCCAGCAGTTCGACTGCCTCGAGGATCTTGGTATAGCCAGTGCACCTACACAGGTGGGCGCCGAGGCGGCCCGCAGCTACCTGAGAGGTGACACCGGCAGGGCCCTTTTGGTCGAACAGCGCCTTGGTACGCACCAGGATGCCGGGGGTACAGAATCCGCATTGCAGGGCACCAGTTACGGCAAAGGCGTTCGCAAGCCGGTCCCGCTCTTCGGCCTCGAATCCTTCGAGGGTGGTGACTGCCTTGCCAGATGCCTTCTCCATGTTGACGAGGCAGCTCTGGATGGCTTTCCCGTCGAGAAGCACAGTGCAAGCACCGCATTGGCCGGACGGGGAACAACCATCCTTCGGGGAGGTAACACCCAATTCCTCGCGCAGCGCTGCGAGCAAATGGGGATGATCACTCCGGACCTGGACATCACGCCCATTTACTGAGAAAGACGTGGTTTCAGACATCGCACCTCCTCCTCTATACAACCACTTTGATCATGTTGGCAGTTGTACAAATTGTCAAATCGGACTCGATCACCAGAAGCTCTAAGGTTGAACAGATTTCGGGAGGAGTGCGGTGGCATCTTGCAAAGCTGAATTCATGGTGGAGCCATTTGAGGTCGGCAACCCCGGTCCCCACGTGGTGGCCGCCGTCGACGCAGTGAAGAGCCTCGGGTTCGAACCGTCGATCGGACCCTTCGGGACCACCATCGAAGGTGAGTCCAATCTTGTAATCGCCGCAGTCAGGAAGATGTTGGACGCCGCTACCGCAGCTGGGGCCTCCCGCGTCTCGGTACAGATAGACACAGAGCACCAATGAGCGGATCGAGTCAATCTTTCTTCAAAGCCCTGGCACCGCTGCTCGATGCGATCGGTGGCGATGCCGTCGAGGTCGAAGCAATCCAGGGCGGTGACATTCCCCTGGAGTGGGAGGGTGCGATCGTGGGGGCGGTCCGGTTGCCACCGTTGTCGCACGCACTCGAGCTACTCGTTTCTCGAATCGAGATGGAGCTGGGAGCGAAGCTCACCGATCTCGATCGGGTCGACAAACAGATAGCAGTCCGCTTGCTCGAAGAACAAGGAGCCTTTTTGCTCCGCAAGTCAATCGAATATGTCGCAGACGCCATGGGTGTCAGCCGGATCACCATCTACAACTATCTGAAC
>JAYEIP010000080.1:0-2788 GCA_034660155.1 Actinomycetota bacterium
GTGTCGTTCCAGCAGAGGACCGTGCGGCCTCCGGCATCACGGACGGTCTGGTACGAATCTCGGTCGGTCTCGAAGCACCGGCAGACATCATCGCCGATCTAGATCAAGCTTTGGGAACTGGTCATGGCTAGTCGTTGGCGGTGAACCGCAGCAACCTGGGGATTCGTACCAAGTACCAAGAAGACGCGCGGATAGGGAAGTCACAGCTTCTATCAGTCCCCCCTTTGGGGAAAAAGTACCGCCGGCGCCAGCCGGGGGTAGGTGGGTACTCACAAGGTGAGCACCTTGGGAGTTCGCAAGGCGAACTCCAGGGTCTGAGCAGGTGTCCGAGGCATCGACGACCGAAGCTCGCTCAGCCCTCAATCAGTCCCTATTCGCTGATCCTCCTAAGACGGGCGCCGGTTACGAACAGGCTGCGCATGAACGGATCGACCCTATCGAGGATGCCTTCGACGGTCACGGTGGTGCCACGACTAAGACCGGTGGCGGCGCCTGCCGGTAGTTGCACAACAGCATCGATCGTGGTTTTGCCATAGAGATCTGTGTCGATCTGTGCCACGGTGACTACGGCCTTGGTCCCCGGGCTGTCTCCGAAATCGGAGTCTTGGTCGTACTCTCGGGCCTGCTTGACGCTCCCGGACAACGTCACCAGGGTTCCTCGGATTTGTTCTGTCAAGTCCGAGTCCGCTTCGAAGGTGAGACGGTTTGCTCCGAACACATCCTCGAAGAATCCGTCGGGGAGACCGGTCGATTGCGCTCCGCTCGCGGGTGGCGGTGACGCCACGCTGGGGGGAACCAGGATCGCTTCCAGCGATTCCGCCGCCGGAGGAGAAGCCGGTTCCTGGCTGCGAGCCGGGGGCGAAGGATCGGGCTCGGCAACGGCCGTAATCGCGTCCTGTGTCGGCGATGGTTTCTCCGGTGGGGGAGGGCGTCCTTCGACGAGCAGATGGCCGGCCGCGGCCAGGTGGATGATTGTCGAAACAATCGTTGCCGCAGGTGGTTCGGAGGTGTCGCTCACAAGGCTGATGGAGTCGTCTTCGATGAGGACATGCGGAAAGTCTTCGATGAGCTCGACTAACGCCCGCTGCCGCTGCGGCGTCATCATGTCGCGCAATGCGTCGGGCCGGGAGGTGGTAACGCGGAAGCTGTGATCAAAGCCGGTCGCTCCGATCTGGATGTCGGTCCGGCCGAGTTGTCCCATGGTGCGGCTGATCGTGGTTTCTCGTTCGAGGCGCAGTGACAGACCGAGCGCCGGGTAAAACACCCGGTACCGCACTGTTGGTCCTCGGCTGGTCGCAATGTCGACTTTGACGTGAAGGCCGTTGACGACCCCGTCGAGCTGTGGACGGAGCTCGGGCACGGTTCTCGTCAAGTCGAGATTGAGCTGGGACGCCGCGGTTTTGAAGGGATCACTCTCACGCACCATGGCGGTGACGGTGACGGCGAGGACGATTACAACGACGATGATTAGTCCAGTGATACCCATCGGCGCAAGTATAAGAACCAGTTAGGTCCGGATCGGCTATTGCGCGGTCCCCGTTTGGGCCGGTAGCGGTGGGATCCGACCGTCGAGGTAGGCGGAGAGCGTGACAACGGTGCGGCTCGGCCCGGGGGCGATCTGGCGGATCTCGTCGAGGATCTCACCGAGGTGGCTTGAGGAGCGTGCCTTGATATGTAGAAGAAGGTCAAACTCGCCCGTGACGGCGGCTATCGATTGAACAAAGGGAATCGTGCACAGTCGATCTGATAGTTCGGCAAGACCGTGTGATGCGTTGTCGCGGATGCTAATGAACCCATCGACCGGGTAGCCGAGTGCCTCCCAGTCGAGATCGACGGTGAAGGCCTTGATATAGCCCCGCTCCTTGAGACGTTTCACCCGCTGGTGAACGGTGGCCGTCGACATCCCCACCTGCTTGGCGATTTGCGCATAGGCCATTCGAGCATCTTTCGCCAGGTGCATAATGATTTGATGGTCTATCGCGTCCATTGCTGAAAGATTATCAGAAGTAGTCGATATAGGGAATTAATCGTTTGACAAATCGTTATTGTTAGTACAAACTACAGTTGTGGAATTGAGGATCAGGATGACAATTCATCCTGACGCAGTGTTTCACCTAGTCATTGCGCGGCGGGCAGCCGCCGACATCGCCAGCAGAAGGCGATAGGTCAAGGGGATTGATCCCCTTAATGAAATCGAAGGGAAGCCCACTCCCTCCCCTCCCTCCGGGCTTCCCTTCTTTTTCGTTCTATGTGCCCCTTCCTTGGGCGTTTTTCCGGCCGGCGCACTAGGTACAATCCGCTCGTGGCGTATCCCCGCGAAGACATAGAGCGAATCCGCGAGCGGACTGATCTCGCCGAGCTGGCTGCCGAAGTCACCAAGGTGAAGCGATCGGGCCGGTCGGTGATGGCGGTGTGCCCTTTCCACCAGGAGAAGACGCCTTCTCTGTCTATTGACCCGGCCCGTGGGCTGTTTCACTGTTTTGGTTGCGGCAAGAGCGGCGACATCTTTGGCTGGGTCCAGGAGAGCCAGAACCTCGACTTTCGGGAGGCCGTGGAACTACTGGCGCGGCGAGCGGGAATCACCCTCACCGAGACCCCGGGTGAAGCAAAGCGACGGGGGAGGCGAGACGAGCTGGTGCGGGTCACCCAGGGTGCCGTGGACTTCTACCGGGAGCGTCTCAAAACGGGCAGCGATGCCGGTGTCGCCCGCAGCTACCTTCGAGGTCGTGGCTACGAAGGTGATGTTGTTGACCGTTTCGAGTTGGGCTACTCGCCGGACGGGTGGGAT
>JAYEIP010000081.1:0-13597 GCA_034660155.1 Actinomycetota bacterium
ATGTAGGAATGCCAAGGGTTTTCTTCGTAGCGGGGGCAGGATTTGAACCTGCGACCTTCGGGTTATGAGCCCGAAAACACCCCACCCGCTGACCGGGGGAAACCCTTGGCATTCCTACATCTGCCGAGGGTTTTCTCGCGTCTGGGTCGCTCTCCTGGTCGCTCCTGAAGCCATTCTGAAGCCCAACGGTCGCGCTCCGCGGCCTTGGGGGTTCGTTCAAGGGCCATGGTCGATGAGGCCTTGACCACGGTGCGTGGCAGCGCTTGAGAGTCACACGGTGACCCCTCAAAGAGAAGGACCTACCCCAACTTCCACCACTTCACGGGACACATACCATATGGTGGTAGCCATGCCATCACGAACACTCTCGGGCATAGGGGCAATGCGTCGCGGTCTCTTCAACATTCATGAAGGCTCCGCCGGGCGCCTCGACGGACTGGTCGAATCTCCGATCGAAGAACGGATTCTCATCGAGGGAGCCACTCTCTGGGACGAACCCTTGGGCCAGCGTCCCGGATCGCTGGTTGTTGACCGTGGCCGGATCAGCCAGTGCCTCGACCCTGACGAGACCGTTGACAGGAACGATGAGCTCACTGTCATCGACGCCACCGGCGGGTTCGTCATGCCTGGACTCATTGATACCCATGTACACATGCTCTTCGACAGCGACGCTTCACTACTCAAAAACGCTCAGTCTCTGATTCGTGACTGGCTTGACGAAACGGATAAAGGAACCCGCTATACGCAAAACGTCGTGGAGCGCGGACAGCTGAAGTTGAAGTCCGGCGTCACAACGATGCGAATTCTGGGTGACGGGTATTACTCCCTTTCATACCGAGATGACTTAGCGGCTTGGAGCGTTGTCGGACCCCGAGTCCTAACGGCCGCAGTCCATGTCAACACGCGAGGTGGCTACATTTCGGGTGGAATCGCAGCTGGATTGTCAGAGGAAGATCAGGACCTCACTGCTGTCAATCTTGACAGTTACGATGAGATCGAACCCAAACTAACCACCCTTATTTCCCGGGGCATCGACGTTGTCAAGATCAGCACCACACACGGCGACCTTGGGTTTGGGGATGCGGCGCCGGACCTGCCCGAGCGGTGGGTCAAGAAGATCGTAGATGTTGCTCACGATGCCGGATTGAAAGTGACTGCCCATTCCTACGGCAATGAAGGCAACTGGGCTGCGGTGCGAGGAGGGGTTGACGGAATCGAGCACCTGGTTAACGTCCCGCACTCTCTCGACGATGACCTTGTCAAAGAGATCAGCGATCGCGGCATCTACGTCTGCCCGACACTGGCCGGGTCCTCGTACAGTGTGACCAAGGTCCTCAACGATCCCGACCACCTCGTCAGCGAACTGGACATCGTCTCCAACGTCACTGCTCGCGTGCGCCGAGACATTCTGATAACAACCGGTGCATTACAGATGCCAGGTTTCGTCCGGTTTGCTCTTCACGAGCCTTCAGCTTTCAGAAAATGGGAAGTATGGAGACAGATGAGCCTTCAGAACACTGCAAGCCTCCACGATGCTGGGGTGCCCCTCATTTTCGGAACGGACACGCCCTTCACCATCGGAAATTTCTGGCACTCGGTCTCGAACGAAGCGAATGCCCTAGCCGAAGCGGGCGTCGCCAACAGCGACATCCTCGCCATGGCTACATCACACGCGAGCAAAGCCCTCGGAATCAGCGACGATGTCGGCACGCTTGCTGAAGGCAAGTCAGCCGACATCCTGGTACTGGAGAACAACCCCCTCAAAGACCTTGCCAACCTTGACTCAGTCTCGGCAGTCATCAAGCAAGGCCGGGTCGTCTATCGAACGACCCCGTGATCCTCCGCCCACTTTGCACTCAGTGGGGGCCGTCCGTTGTTGGGCCAACCTGAGTCCATGCGACGACCGCGCACATGCGTCTCTGACGTGTGGTGGCGGCTCCTCACACAGGCAGACCTCGACCACGCTGCACATCCGCTGAACGGTCGGCCTCGACAGGCTCTCGGCTGGTTGACACCATCACAGAAACTTGCCAAAGTGATGCAATGACGGGTTGAGGACAGACTGGTTACGCGCGGCTAAGCGACCTCCAATAGCCACGACGGCCGGACGGTGCGGGCGTCAGTATCCTGAAAGTCATGCAACCCAGCACAGGCTACGCGCGTCTTGGAGCGGAGAGGATCTACTACCAGGTCGTTGGTGAGGGTCCGGTGGACCTGATCATCAACACAGGTTCATGGGGTTCGATTGATGTCGAGTGGGACGATCCCGGAATTCGTCTCTTCTATCAGCATCTGGCCAGATTCAGCCGGGTCATCCATTTCGACCGTCGCGGTTCGGGTGCGTCTGATCCGGTTCCGCTCGATGGGCTACCGCCCTGGGAGTCCTTCGTTGAGGAGTTGGAGTGTGTGATGGATGAGGTCGGCTCCGAGCGGGCGGCGCTTATCGGAGCTGGCGATGGTGGTCCGGTCAGCATGCTGTACGCCGCCAATCGGCCTCAACGTGTCAGCTCGCTCATCATCCTCAATTCTTATGCCAGGCTTCTCGTGGACGACGATTACCCGTTTGGTGTCCCGGCCGACGAGGCTGAGGAGTACGTCCACCAATTCGGTAACAGCTGGGGAACGATCGAGTCCGCTGCCCAGTGGACGCCAAGCAAGACTGGCGATGCCCCATTCTTGGCGTGGTTGGCCAAGGTCCAGCGGTCGGTCTACAGCCCCAGTGCCGCTGAGGCCTTTGCGCGCCAAAGTCTCGCGATGGATGCCAGGGCGATCCTACCAACTATCCGGGTGCCCTCGCTTGTCGTTCACGTCGACAGTCCGATTCTTCCTATCGAGTTTGGCCGCTATATCGCGGAACACATCGCTGGAGCAACGTTCATTGAACTACCTGGTACCGATGGTGCCCCGTATTGGGAATACCCTGACCTGTTCGTATCCTCTGTCGAAGAATTCCTGACGGGTGTCCAGCCAGCGATTGCGCCTGAACGGCGGCTAGCGACGTTGCTATTCACAGACATGGTCGATTCAACCCAGCGTGCTGAAGACCTCGGCGATCGGTCATGGCGAACCCTGCTCGACGTCCACGACGAAACGACGCGCCAACTAGTCGAACGGCACGAAGGCGTCGTCGTGAAGAGCACCGGCGACGGTGTACTGGCGACGTTCGACGGGCCTGGCCGCGCCATCCGTAGCGCAACTGACTTGCGCGACGAGCTTGCGAAGGTGCGGATCGAGTTGCGAATCGGAATCCACGCCGGCGAGATTGAGATACGAGGAAACGACGTGAGCGGAATCGCAGTTCATCTGGCCGCAAGGGTCATGGCCGAAGCGAAAAAGGGCGAGATTCTCGTGTCGAGAACCGTACGCGATCTGGTGGTTGGCTCCAAAATCGCCTTCTCTGACCGGGGAGCACACCAACTCAAGGGAATCGAAGGAGAATGGCAGCTCTACTCAGTGATTACACCCACCTTCAGCTGAACGCGTGCCCAGCTCGCGGCGCCGGCAACCCGTGCCTTCTACACGGCTCAATCATCTGGGCGGCCAATCATCGCGACGTCGGTCTTGGACCGCCCCGCATGCCAGTGCTGCAATATCTCGACTACGTCAATCATGTCGAACGTTCTCCTTGCCAAAACCGCTCCTCCTCATCACATCGACGAGGACGAACATTTACACGGACAAGGAACCAAGCCCACAGACCCCGACGCCCACCACCGCGGTGGATAACGTGAACGCCGACCCGATGGATAACTTGAACGAATCACCCCCACCGCGGTGGATTACCTGAACGCTGACAGGGTCAGCCCTTGGACCGAGCCTATGGTTGTAGGACGACCTGCGGACGTCCTACAATCTGCTCATCGACCGATGAATCGTTAGGAAGTGCAATCATGCGGCGACCGATATTTTGGGGACCGATAGTTCTTGGAGTCGGTGTCGGCGCTGCGATTGGGAATTCCACGGGCAACTTGGTGACGGGGGTTCTTCTGGGACTGATGTTTGGCATTCTGACCGGTAGCGCGGCTCTCAGGAAGCGGAGCTAGCCGCCGAGAGGTCCGACCGGTGGCACGTCAACCAGGTGCCCTAATGACTCCCCCACATCTTGCCAACGACGGATTCGCCCACAGGATGCTGGGCCACTCGAACGGCCCGCCACTCACGGCCGAGGAGATGATTACTGACGGTCGATTTCGATCCCGAAGAGTGGACCGTCGATCCGCTTGATACCTGCAAGCTGTTCTTCTACAGACCGAAGCCGTCGCAATACAGCAACGCCTTCGGCACAACGGCTGTCGAGCCCGAGTAGCCCACACCTGGAGAGGCCCGCCCAGCCGGTTATGGGCGGACCTGAAGCTGTCGTCACTCGTGTTCTGACGCCGGTTCTGGCATGAGGATTGTGCTGAGCAGTCGAGGCGTTCGCTCGAGCGTCTCGGTGAAGTCGAGATACCTGGCGAGAACCATCGTCATGTCGGTCACGAGTTCGTCGAGCTCACTATCGGCTAGCCATAGGCGTGCTTGGCGGAAGCTGACACCATCCGTGGCTGGGTTCGAACCCCGCGTCTTCAGGTACCGTCCGTAGGTTTCGATGAGGACTCCTGCAAACGTGACGAACGCTTCGAGGTGCTCTTCTGCGGACATCTCCGATGCTTCGGCGGTCCCGACGCTCACCTGGGTAGCGTTCACTCGGTACGTTCTCTCTGTGGCACCTCTTGCCTGGCGCTCGCTGACGACCTCGAGAATCCCGGCGTCACCCAATTTCGCGATGTTTCGGTACAACGTTGCCTGGGGCACATCCGGTAGCCGTCCGGCAATGTCGGCTGTCGTCACGTCGTCACCGACCGACGCGAGCACGATACGCAGGCGGACGGGGTGCAAGAGAATGTCGGATCGTCCGGTCGCCATTCGAATAGCCTACCGTCATTGTTATCATTCGTGAGAACATTAATGAAGGATTCGGAACTGATGATCGAAACGAACGTATCCATACCAATTGGCGAGGCGTCCATGGAGGGAACCCTTGCCACACCGGACGGTGAGGGTCCGTTTCCTGCCGCCCTGTTGGTAGCAGGGTCGGGTCCTCTCGATCGCGACGGGAATCACAAGCGCCTTCCACTGGCTCTGAGCAGGGATCTCGCACTGATCCTGAAAGAGGCAGGTTGGGCGTCACTTCGGTTCGACAAGCGAGGTGTCGGTGAGTCGAGCGGGGACTACCTCAGCAACGGTTTCTACGACGAACTTGCAGATGCAACCTCGGCCCTGAAGTGGCTCGTGTCCCAGCCCAATATCACCAGAGTCGTCCCCGTAGGGCACAGCGCCGGTGCACTGTACGCAGGTGAAATGTCCGCTGCCGGTAACGCCCCGTCGGGTGCCGTTCTACTCGCCTACACGACCAGCACCGGCGAGGAAACGCTCATCTGGCAGGCCGGCGAGATCGGCGAGTCCGTCCCCCGATTCGTCAAGGCCCTGCTGAGGATCTTCGGAACGAGCATCGAGAAACAACAGTCAAAAGCGCTGACCAAACTGAAGAACACCTCCAAGGACGTAGTCCGAATCCAGGGGCAGAGGATCAACGCAAAGTGGATGCGGGAGTTCCTCGCCTATGACCCCAAACCCGTTCTCCGCTCGACAACATCACCGCTACTGGCGATCACAGGTTCCAAAGACGTACAGGTGAACCCAGCAGACATCGACACCATCGACGCGATATCCGGCGACCACGCCACAGCGATACTGGTGGCCGATGTCGATCACATCCTGAGGACCGAAACGGGCCTGGTGTCCAATCCAAAGAAGTACAAGAAACAGATCACCCAGCCGATAGACAGTCGCGTTGTCGAGGCAATCGTCACATGGCTCGGCAGCACAGCAATCGACGACACGGAGCGAACCAGTACAGCATGAAGACGCCACCGTATCGGCCGATGGCGACAGCATCGCAAAACACGCTACTGAACGCTTGACTCGCCGAGAATCACCGCCGCCAACGCGAGAACCTCGCTGACCTCACCAACGTACCTTCTCAGCACGGACACCCCGCCCACATAAGTGCCTGATTGATGATGTTGGGAGTGTTGCGGGACGTTCTTGTTCCGTAGCGTTGGGGGCGTCGGCGGGTCTGGCTCTCCAGGTGCCTGGCATCCGAAGGGTGTCTTGGTAGCGAATTGTCGGCCCGTCGAGTCCCCTGGTCGTGGTGTGGCTCGAAAGAGGCGAACGCCGAGGCAACGCGCACGTTTGTTGTGATCAGGAGTGCTCACCGCGGCTCCCATGTGACCCCAGGAACGAGGAGGTTGATGATGGTCACGACGATTGGTATCGATCCGCATAAGGCGACCCATACGGCGGTCGCGATCGACGACGACGAGACGGTGCTCGCCGAGTTCACGATCCGGGCAGACAAGAACCAGACGAAGAAGCTGCTCGACTGGGCACAGTCGGTGAACGGTGACGCCAGGGTGTGGGCGGTCGAAGCCGCCACCGGGCTCGGGCATCTCTTGTCCCAGCAGCTCGTCGCCTCCGGTGAGACTGTGGTTGACGTGCCGCCCGTGTTGGCTTCACGGATTCGGGTGTTGTCGTCGGGCAAGTCGCAGAAGAACGATCCGAACGACGCCTGGTCGGTAGCGATCGCAGCGTTGCGCCGCGACGGCCTCGCCGAAGTACGCCGTGAGGACGATGCGGCGATCCTCAAGATGTTGGCGAAGCGGCACCGCGAGCTCACTTCGCTACGCACCCAGGCGGTCTGCCGTCTCCATGCGATCCTCGCCGCGCTACGCCCAGGCGGTATGGGACACCGCTTATCGGCGAAACAAGCGTCCAGGATGCTCGGAGGCCTCCGCGGTCTCGACCCAGTTGGTGAACAGCGACGCTGCATGGCCAAAGAGCATCTGGTGGACATCCGCCGTCTCGATCGGGACCTCGAAGCGGTCAAGGCCCGGATCAGTACAGCGGTCGCCGCCACGGACACAACAGTGACCGCCATCTACGGCGTCGGCCCGGTCGTCGCCGCGTTCCTGATCGGCTACACGCCACCCATCGAACGGTTCAAAACGGCGGATCGGTATGCGGCATACAACGGCACCGCCCCGATCGAAGTCTCCTCCGGGGGCAAGGTCCGTCACCGCCTCTCAAGGCGTGGGAACCGGACGCTGAACCACGCCATCCACATGATCGCCGTCACCCAAATCAGCCACGACACCCCCGGACGGGTCTACTACGACCGCAAGATCGACGAAGGCAAGACCGACAAAGAAGCACTCCGGGCGTTGAAACGACGCATCTCGAACGTCGTCTACCAACGGCTCAAAGCAGACGCCGAACGCCCGAGTGACTGACCATCAGAGGTGGGTCCGGGAGGACACCCAGGAACGTCACTGAATCCAGCGTGGCCGGCCTCGCATCCTGATCACCGGCTCTTCGGACAAGTCCTTTCCCGGACCCGACACCAAACCTACACGCCCCCAACCGAACCGGGATCGGCCTCGAGCCAACGCGCCCGAAACAAACCACTTGACACAAAGAGGCTTCGATATGGGCGGTTGGTCCTGAAGGGCGATATGGCGCCATATTTGGTGATCGGTGCGGTTGGGCCAGGGGCGCTGAGGTTCGAGGTTGCAGGGCTTGGTGCCTGACAGGACAGAACGCGAGCCGCTGGGCTGTGCGGTCGTTCGTTGGTGACGCCCAGTGTCACGTCGGCACCGCGGATCGGGGCGTAAGCTCGGAGAACGCCGCGGAAGTGCACTCCTGAGCCTTCGTATGCGCCTCAGGGGCCTGTCACAGGTTCAGGGGGAAGGGAACCGGTTGGGGGGGGGTGATGAGCAGCCTCTACCCTCTGACCCCGATTGAACCAGACCGCCTCACGGGCAAGTAGGCACTTGCTTTGCCACACTGCGCACAAGATCACCGAAATCCATTGCGTTCTCATCCATGAATCGCAAAACAATGACGTCGTTGGGCAGCAACAACACGTGATTTGCCCCGTACCCCTGCATGTACGCCACGTCGACACGACAGTCGGACGTCGCCACAGTTGTTGACCAAAAGGAATCTCGATACGTTATGTCGCTATCGCCGGTTGGGTAGCCGGCCCATTCACTCCGGAAGAGTGCCTCTTGGGTCCTCTTTCGGTGCAGCAATTGCTCCCCGTTGTGGATTCCTTCGTTGGTGAACAACAGTGCTATCTTCGCCGCCTCGTCGAGAGTGGGCGTGGCCCCATACGCCAGCAGCGGGATCCCTCGTGAGCCATCCCTTTCGAGGGCGTGCTGCACCGTGAACTGCTCAGCGCCAATCGGTATCAGCACCTCGTCACGTACCAGGTCCCAATAGAAGATCTGTTGGCCTTCTTTCTGTTCCACATAGTGTTGCATCGCATAGGAGAGGACAAAGAAGTTGGTCGAGGCGTAGTTGAACGCTTCTCCTGGCGCTGCCGGATAGTCACCGAGTGTGGCGATATTGTTGATCGACTCTTCCGCAGTGTCCGCCGAAACAAGAATCTCAAACAGATGTTCCGACCGCTCGCTCCCCTCAGTGCCCGTCACCATGCTCAGCGTGTGGGCAAATGTGACGCCCCGCCACGCTGGGTGGTTAGCCAACGCTGCGACGTGATCGGTGATCAACTCGTTGAATATCTCTTCCCCGTACCGTTCTGCCAAGTACAGGAGAGCCAGCGCGCCTGCCATGCTTTTTGTGGCGGAGTACAGGCCATGGCGCATTTCGCTGGGGTACGGGTACAGCCCATGACGCGTGCTGGCCGGATGCACATAGAGCTGTTTGTCAACCAACACCGCTCCCATGCTTGTAGACGCATTAGTCAGCAGTGATTCGTCGAAGTAGTCGGCAATCTCACCGTCACGATCGATATCGCTCAGTTGATGAACGGGGAGCCTGGCCGCAGTGCTTTGGAAATGCCGTTGGATGGCCTGATCTGCTTCGGCATAGCGGCGCGGCTCGTATTCGGGCTGCAGCATGGCCCGCATATCGCCGACCTGACCCGCCGCATAATCGGCTGTCTCCTGACTGCACTGCACGTATACGTTACTCAAGGCTTCCGGCGTGTAGGCAAACGTGGCCACGCAGTTCCTGACTTGTCCAATGAATCGATCCGTCAGCGATAACGGGAAGGAGGCTCGACTCCACTCGCTATCGCCTTCCTCCTGCCACACGGCTCCCGCCCCAACGAACACATCCCACAAGCTCTCGCTCTCATGTCTGGTGACAATGATGTCTCGTTGTAGGGGAACCAACTCTCCATCATGGGAAATGAAATCGACGGTGAAACCCGGGAATGTGTCCTCTCCGAGGTAGTAATCCCGTTTTATAGGGAATGTCAAGCCTGCATCAGCAAACGAAAGGGAACCGGAGAAACCATGCGCAGCCTCAACAGCCCAGTCAGGCTTGGCGAAGTAACTCATATCAATGAGGGGCAGGATCTCATTACCTTGCAGTTGTGCCACCGTTAGTTGATCCCGCGGTTGACTCAACCTCGGCCCATTCCAAGGAGCAGGCTCTGATTGGCCACAGGAACCGATCACCAAGGAAAGACAGACCAGGATCAGATGCTTCCTCACGGAACCCTCGCTCCTGTTTCTGCGTAGATGGTGGTGTCTAGGACGCCTGTGCGAACCGGAGCGTAGGCGCTGTGGAAACAGACGTAGACGTGCGGCAACGCCAGCCCGAAGCTGGGGAGGCTCGACCAGCCCGAAGAGCCCACTCTCTTGACGATCGTTACTTGCCGGTGGAGGCGATCTTCTCGCTGGACCCTTTCCCCTCGATTGTCGAGCGGCAGAGCTAGATCGCGTATCGGGTCGAGCTGACTCTGTCACAGTTCGGGCGGGTAGTCGAAGACCTCCTCCAACCTGAGACCGAAGACCTTTGAGATCAGGAAGGCGACCTCGAGCGACGGGGAGTACTTGCCCTGTTCGATGGCATTGATGGTCTGTCGGGTCACTCCGACCCGATCAGCCAGTTCGGCCTGGGTCATGTCTCCGTGGTCCGACCTCAGCTGGCGAATACTGTTGGTGACCTTCGTTGGCTTGGTCATCTCAGACTCCGCGCCGGTACAAAACCAGCCGCCACGACCAGTCGATCAACTCGGCCAGGACCAACCCTGCCAGCAACAGGTGGGCGATCCAGAAGTGGCTCACCTCGGCCATTGCTGCGAAGAGAGCTGAGATCGCACCGATACTGACGATCCATCCCCCGATCACTGCACCGCGGCGGGCGATCTCGCGATCACGCTCATCCGAGGAGTCGGCCTCCGAAGGGTTCGCTGCCGAGATCACAATGTGGCCGATCGTGGCGATGGCAACCAGCGGCACGACAACGATGAGCATGAGTGGCTGATAGTTCACGGTCTCCACCGGGCTGTCTCCTACGAGCCGGAGTATCTGGATGCCATACCATCCGTAAGCAACGACCAATGCCGTCAGTATCACAACGGTGCTCTTTGCTTGGAAACTCATGCTTGTCCTCTATGTAAGGAATATTTGACAGAGGAACCGTATCAGAGGATCTAGGAATGTGTCAAGAATCTTTTACACATAGGTTTGGGGGATTCGGCTCGGTCCTCCTTTTGGGACCCAATATCGGCGCAGCGATATTCCTTGCGTAGCGTGCCGAGATTCGGAGATGCAGTTCCTCGAGGTGGACGGCGCCGGCGATCCGGGAGGAGATGCGTATGCCGAGGCGGTTGGTTGGTTGTACGCCGTGGCTCATGCGGTCAAGTTCAGCTCAAAGACCGAGTTGGGACGCGACTACACCGTGTCGCCGCTTGAGGGTTTGTGGTGGTCGGAAGACATGACGGTGTTCACGGTGGATGATCGCGACTCGTGGTTGTGGACGATGATGATCATGTAGCCGGATTGGGTAACAACAGAGATGTACGACGCCTGGACTTCTTGACGGGTTGCCGAAGTACCGTCTTGAGCTTCTCGGGCGCGGTGCTGGACAGTTGCGAGTCTCGCCGGTTGTATCACGAGAACCCAGTGATTGCTGGAGTGGCCGGGGGGCTCTTCGTTGCGATCGCTGCGACGCAGTCATTTCTCGTCCTGTTCTCGGGCGCCGAGCAGATGCAGACACTCTTTGACGGAACGATTGCCGACGGAGAACTCCTCTACTCAGCCGCCGCGAAATGGATCGCTCTGATGGTCGTGCTCGCCATGGGCTGGAAGGGCGGTCCGATCTTCCCTTTGATGTTCATCAGCGGAGCAACAGCCGTCGTGATCGCAAACATCGCGAGCGCCGACCCTGTCGTCATGTATGCAGCTGGTGTTGCGGCAGCAGTGACAGGAGCTATGGGCTCAGCGGTGCTGGGTGTTGCCGTGACCATCCTTGTGGCGCCGACGTCGCTGATCGTCCCGATTGCGGTCGGCGCCGGTACCGCGGCACTCGTTCAACAGCTCTGGACAAGCACCCGGTCAGGCAGGAGTGGCGGTTCCTTGCCCTTTGCGACTGGAGCGCCTGATCGCCGATCTGACCTATAGAACTGACAGGGGTTGCTTAAGGTTTCGCTCCGAAAAGATCGAATTGCGGAACGAAACAATGTATGTTATTCCGAAATAGAGCCGAAGGGGAACGAAGATGAGGCCTGGATACACTGAGCCACGGCTTTGGACATCCGCAGACGGCCGCCGCTCGGACGAGATCGACGTGTACATCCCGGCCTCGATCGCGGACCAACACATCATCTCCTCGAACTCGACTTTGGAGGCGGCTGCAGAACGCGCCCTTCATTCGTTGAGGGGCCATCTGATACTTCGACCGATCGCGACCATCCTTCTTCGATCCGAGGGGATCGCCTCATCGCGCATCGAGGGCGAAGTGGCCTCGACCCGGCGTGTGTTCGAGGCCGAATACGCCCCTGACGACGTCTCGGATCACCAGGCGCAACGGATAGTCAACTCGATTCGTGTGATGGGCGATGTCATCGCAGACGCCGGGCAAGGCGTCAAGCCTCAGGATATCGACCGATGGCACGCGCTTCTCTTCGACCGAGTTCCTGTCATCTTCGAACCGGGGACGGTCAGGACGAAGCAGAACTGGATTGGTACGAGAACGGACACTCCCGCTGGCGCAGACTTCATCCCGCCACCACCGGAGCTCCTGGCTGGCGCGATCAACGACCTTGCGGGTTTCATGGGGCGCGTCGATGTCGCACCGCTGACCCAAGCCGCTGTGGCGCACGCCCAGTTTGAGACAATCCACCCGTACCCAGATGGGAACGGGCGCGTTGGGCGCGCCCTCGTGTATCGATCCTGGGCATATCGGGGGGTCACCGGATTGGTTAACCCGCCCATAAGTCGAGTGCTTGTGGAGAACCGAGAGGCGTACGTGGGGGGCTTGACTGCGTATCGGGATGGTGATGTCGGCAGATGGCTCGAGTTCTTCTTCGAGGTTGTTCAGTCGGCTGTGTCATATACGCACTCGTTGGGAATGCAGCTTGACGCGCTCAACGCTGATTGGATGGAACGGCTTGCGGGCACACATGAAGATGCCCTGGCCCGACGCATTGTCACTGGACTCTTGGAGAACCCGATCCTGTCGGCTTCCGAGGTTGCCAAACGCCACGACGTGACGGACCGGGGTGCCCGCGCGTCCCTCGATGACCTGACGCGGCGTGGGATTCTCACGTTCAGACCCTTGCGCAAGGCAAGGCGTGGCCGGCCAACCAAGGTCTACGAAGCGACGGAGTTCTTCGAGCTGCTAGATCACTCGCCCCGGGACCTGGCATAGCTGAGCGGGAGCCACCTGGTCTTGGGCTGCGGCACGTCTGGGACGCGACCTCGAGATCGGCAAGCAGGCGTCGGTGGACCCGACCAACGTTCAGCCGCCAGAGATTCCGGTGTGTTGTCGATGTCGATCCAGCGGTGCCTACGGAGAGTGGTTGCTCTTCGAACGCCCATCTTGGAGTGTTGCTCCGGTCTCTGATGACGAACTGATGACAAACCGCCTGATACGGGGTGACATTGGGTAACACTCGTTGACAGGCATACCTAAGTGCGCAATCGTTACTCAACGTTGGATAACGAGGCGTAACGGTATCCGGAGCCCACTCGTAGGGCTCATAACCCGAAGGTCGCAGGTTCAAATCCTGCCCCCGCTACGAAGAGAACCCTTGGGACCCCACATATCCCGAGGGTGTTCTCGCGTAGGCCGGGTTCATATTGGGGCCGTTTTCGGTCCGAGCTTGGAGAGGAGCTCGGTGTGAACGACCGGGGGATTCAGCATGTCGGCCACCGTCTGGTTCGCGAGCCAGCGGCCGGATCCTTCGACCTCTGGTGCCAACGATGCGTCATTTCGTGGGTCGCGTGTGGTGCGCTGCCGGGTTATGTTGGTCCGGTGCCGTTGTTGGCGACGACGACGCAGAGCACTGCGATGAGTGTTGTCGTCGGGGCGAGGACGATCCGTTCGAAGCTGCTCTGTGACGCGACGTTTCCGAACGTGTTGATTGCCATGTATCCAGCGATGGTCCACGTGGCCGCGGTGAGAGCGCGGGTCGGCAGTGGGCTCCAGCTCAGAATGCTGGCTTGCGCGAGGATCACGAGGGCAGCCAGGATCAGGATCAGGACCGCTGCGGCACTTCCGAAGCGCAGAGACGTCGGAAGCT
>JAYEIP010000082.1:0-2775 GCA_034660155.1 Actinomycetota bacterium
GTCTCTGTAACCAGCGTGGCCGGCCTCGCATCCTGATCACCGGCTCTTCGGCTCAGTCACCCCGGACCCGTCCCCAAGCCTACGCGTCACCAACTCGGCGCGAGCCGAGACACACCACCGCGCCCAAAACACCCCCCTTGACACAAAGAGGCTTCGATATCGGCGGGTTCCCTACCAACAGAGCTATCGGCGTCGGTAGATGCCTTCTCCTATCGCCAAACCCACGCCGACGCCGACGGCTACGCCGAGGGCGACATAGTCCGTCAGAGCACCGACCACGGCCCCGATCGCCGCTCCACTCAGGATCGCCACCGCGAGGATTCTCTGCCGCAGATTGGCGCGTTCGGTCTGTTCATCATGCGGTGCCTCAGCCATAGGTCTGCTCCTTCGAAACCTCGTGGGCCGATTGTTCCGTATCGGGCTCGGCATCCAAAGGGTCCTTAGTCACTAGAGCCCCGAAATACCCAACGTCCCGGTAGCGCATATGTGCTGCGGCCTCAAGGGGTGGATGCAACATCATGGCGGGTTACGGACTCGTTGTGGAGGTTGCGATGGGAAGGTTCACCGAGGCGGAGATGGTGGAGGTTTGGGAGCGTCGGGGGGCGGGTGAACCAACCGGGGTGATTGCTCGTCGGTTGGGTCGCAACGCCTCTTCGATCCGGAGGGTGTTCGAGAACGCCGGCGGGGTGCGGCCGGCACCGCGTTGTCGGGCCGAACGTCATTTGTCTTTGACCGAACGTGAGGAGATCTCTCGTGGGGTGGCTGCGGGTGAGTCGTTGCGGGTAATCGCTGGTCGCCTGGGGCGGGCTCCATCGACGGTGTCACGGGAGGTGACCCGTAATGGTGGCCGCCGCCGGTATCGGGCGCATCGGGCGGACCAGGCAGCATTGATGCGTGCTCGTCGGCCCAAGGAACACAAGCTCGCCCAGAACCCGCAGCTGCGCCAGGTTGTGGAGGAGAAACTCGCTGATCGGTGGTCCCCGGAGCAGATCTCGGGTTGGCTCCGGCGCACGTATCCTGATGATGAGGCGATGCGCGTGAGCCACGAAACCATCTATCTGTCGCTGTTCATCCAGGCCCGGGGTGGCTTGAAGCGTGAACTGACACGACATCTGCGCACCCGCCGGGCCAATCGCAGACCGAAAGGAAAGGGGCCACCGTCGGGGAAGGGCCAGATTGTTGACCCGATCATGATCTCGGAGCGTCCCGCAGAGGCTGAGGACCGGGCGGTGCCGGGTCATTGGGAAGGCGACCTGGTGATGGGGAAACGATCCACCGCCATTGGCACCCTGGTGGAACGCCACACCCGGTATCTGATGCTGTTCGGCCTCCCCGAGGGTCATACCGCTGAAGCCGTGCGCACCGCACTAGCGACAACCATTCAGCAGCTCCCCGAACACCTGTGGCGCTCGTTGACATGGGATCAGGGCAAGGAGATGGCCCAACACGCCCAGTTCACCATCGACACCGGCGTCCAGGTCTACTTCTGTGACCCCCAGTCGCCGTGGCAACGGGGCAGCAACGAGAACACCAACGGCCTGTTACGCCAATACTTCCCCAAAGGCACCGACATGGCCGGCCTCACCCAAGCCGACCTCGATGCTGCCGCCGACTCGCTCAACAATCGGCCTCGACAAACCCTCGGCTGGATGTCACCATCCGAGAAACTCGCCGACCTGTTGCCATGACCCCCTGAGACCACCACCGATATGCGCTCCCTGATCCGGCAGCGCGGCACGACCCTGGAACCCTGGGTACACGATGCAATGCATAATGTCGCCCTTCCCATGCTGGGACTGAATGCACCGGAGAGTCGCCGATGACGCTGGGGCGGTGGAGACCTCCCCGGCTCATCTCGCGACGGAGCCCCGATCAGCGGACGGTTGGCTGGCTGGAGCTCTTCTACGACCTGATCTACGTCGCCGCGCTCATCGAGCTTGGCCAGACCCTGGTCGGCGACCTGAGCCTCCGCGGGATCGGCCGCTTCGTTGCTCTCTTCACCCTGTTGTGGTGGGCGTGGGTGGGCACCACGTTCCTGATGAATCGAATCGATGTCGACGACCTGGCCCATCGCTGGCTCATGGTCAGCCAGATGTTCGCCATCGGCGTGCTTGCCGTGATCGTGGACGACGCATTCGGTGCCTACTCCGCTGGCTTCGCCCTCGCCTACTTCTTCATCAGGCTGTCGCTGGTAGTGATGTATGGGCGCGTCTGGCTGCACATCCCTCGAGCACGGCCCCTCGCGGCCTCGTTTCTTGTGGTGAATGGGCTGTCGACCACCCTCTGGCTGGTGTCCGTCGTGGTACCGGCACCCGGCCGGTTCTGGCTTTGGGCACTTGCCTTCCTGATCGACCTGTCCTGGATCGCCTCGCCGTGGGTTCGCCGGAATGTCGCCCGCGACTACCCGCCGGAAGAGGCCCATATGGCGGAGCGGTTCGCGCTGTTCACGCTCATCGTGTTGGGCGAGTCGATCATCAAGATCATCGGCGGCGTCGCCGACTTCGGCGTCACCGCGGACACGCTGGTTCACGGGGCGCTGGCGTTCCTCGTCGTCGGCGGACTGTGGTGGACATACTTCGATGACGTGGCAGACAGTCCGATCAACCAGATGGTGAGGTTGAACACGGCGATGTGGACGTTCCTTCACCTTCCCCTGACCATGGGTCTGACTGCGGTCGGTGTGGCGCTCAGCGGCCTCGTACTCTCCGCCATCGGTGCGTCGCTGGATGCCTCGACCGCGTGGATCCTGATCGGAGCCCTGCTCCTCGTGCTCGG
>JAYEIP010000083.1:0-13424 GCA_034660155.1 Actinomycetota bacterium
CTGCGTTCCGCGCGTTTCGGACACCCGACCAGACCCTGGAGCTCGCTTCGTGAACACCCAAGGAACTCACCCGGTGAGTTCCCCCTACCCCCAGCGGCTCCGCCGCTGCGATACTTCCCCCTCGGAAAAGGGGGACTGCTGCGAGGGGGATTGACAAGAGGGGGACTGGTGCGAGGGAGGACTGATTAGAGGTTTAGGACTACTTTGGCGGTGAGGAGGAAACCTCCAAAACCGACTATGTCGGTGACGGTTGTTAGGAAGATATTAGATGCCAGCGCCGGGTCCTGACCGAGAGCACGCAGGATGATCGGGATCGAGGCGCCGACGATCCCGGCCACGACCAGATTCGCAAACACGGCAATGCCGATTACCAAGCCGATGGCGGCATCGCCGGCAACGATACCGCCGAGCGCTCCTGACAGGATCGCGATGAGGGCGCCGTTGATTAAGCCAATTGTTGCTTCGCGGCGGATGGCCCTGCCGGCACGACCCGGTGGCAAACTGCCCACCGCCATCGCCCTGATGACCACTGCCAGGCTTTGTGCTCCTGAGTTGCCCCCGAGCAACGCAACCATCGGCATGAATGAGGCCAGAACCGTCTTCGCCTCAATGATCGATTCAAAGCCCCCGATCACTTTGGCCAGCGCCAAGCCGATCAGCAGATTGAGCGTGATCCAGGGGAATCGGCGACGAACTGAGACCATCACCTCGGTGTAAACGGTTTCCTCGGCACCAGCACCGACCATGCGGGCAACGTCCTCAGTAGCTTCGGTCTGAGCGGCTTCCATGGCTTCGTCGACTTTGACAATGCCAACGAGGTGGTGCTGGGCATCGGTCACAGGGAGAGAGATGAGGTGGTACCGCTGGATCAACTCGGCGACGATTTCCCGATCGGTATCGACTGTCACGGCAACCGGGTCTGCGAGCATGATGTCTTCCAGCCCTGTCCCGGGGCGGGCGAAGACCAATTCGCGAAATGGGGCGACACCGGCCAGCTTGCCCTGGGTATCCACCACGTACACATAGGTCAGGTTTGAGCCAATCTCCTGGTGCAAGCGACGGAGCGACTCGATGGCTTCGCCGCTGGTAATGCCAACCGGCAGGGCCGCATAATCGGTAGTCATCAGACCGCCGGCGCTGTCGCTGGGGTGAACTATCAGGCGGTTGATCTCAAGTCGCACCAATGGGTCGAGCGATGCCGTTACCTCATCGCGCAGTTCGTCCTCAAGTACGGCGAGGAGGTCGACTGCCTGATGAGTCTCCATCTCGGCTATGAGTTCAGCGGCGCTTTCGATGCTGAGTTCCTCGATGACGTCCGCGGCCGCCGGCGCCCGCATCTCGTCGAGAACGTCGGCAGCCTCATCCGCTTCGAGATCCTGCAGCAGATCCGCGGCGTCTTCCTCATGGAGAGCCTCCAGGATGTCAGCGGCGGAACCGGGATCGCTCTCGGCAATCTCCTCCCACTCCTGGTGGTGGGTGTCTAGGTACTCCTCGGCCTCCTCCGGACGGTTGCGCGCAAGTTCGCGCAGCCTGTGGCTGAGTCGGCTTAGACGAGAGCGGAATGGGAGACGCATGACGTTGCCAGATTAGGTGGCTCGCCAGAAATTCTGGACCCGGCCGCCGTAGGGACGCGCAATCTAGTCGAGCGACAAGGCTCCGAGAAAGCGATCCAAAAAACAACAGGCCCCCCAGGGGGGACGAGGGGGCCTGTTGGAAACCCGGGTGGTGGTGAATCACCCGGCTACGGAATAGTAACTGTCGAAGACCCGACAGCCAGTCGGCTCGCAGCTGATAGTCCGTCGTCGGCCACTACTCCGGGACACTGGCCCAAAGCGAGCGATATGGCAGCCGCTCATTGGCCGTAAACTCGCTCTCACGCCGCGACGACCACTCGAAAGGAGGAGCCATGGAGCGACTTACCTCGTTCTCGCACGGAGCTGGTTGAGCATGCAAGCTCGGTCCCGACGAGCTGGCGCAGGTCCTGCGCCGCGTGAACAACTCACCCATCGTCCGACACGATGATCTACTCGTGGGCATCGGTGGCTCCGACGATGCCGGCGTCTATCGCATATCTGATGAGATCGCACTCGTGCAGACTGTGGACTTCTTCACCCCGATTGTTGATGAGCCTTTTGATTGGGGGCGGATTGCCGCGGCCAACGCGCTCTCCGATGTCTATGCCATGGGCGGTACACCATTGACTGCTTTGCAGATTGTGGGGTGGCCCCGTGACCTGCTTCCTTTCGAGATGTTGGGTGATGTTCTCGAAGGTGGGGCTGCGATCCTCGAAGAAGCAAAATGTACGCTGGTCGGCGGCCACAGCATCGATGACGCGGAGCCTAAATATGGCCTGGCTATAACCGGCTTGGTTCACCCCGATGGCATCATCGCCAACGACTCCGCCCGTCGCGGTGATGCGCTTGTCTTGACTAAGCCGATCGGAACCGGGCTGATCACCACCGGCATCAAGCGGGGAGTTGTCGGAAAGAGCGTCCGCGACGCTGCGGTGGAGTCGATGACACGGCTCAATGCCGGTGCCGCCCGGGCGTTGCACCGTGTCGGGGCGAAGTCCGCCACCGATGTAACCGGTTTTGGGTTGCTGGGACATCTTGGCGAGATGCTCCGCGGCAGCGGCGTCAGCGCCGAGATTGAGCTGGCAGCCATCCCGCTGTTGCCCGGAGTTCGTCAGTTGGCGAAAGACAATGTCGTCCCGGGGGGTACGGATCGCAACCTCGCAGCTGCTGAGCGTTTCACCCGGTTTGGAGAATTAGGCCGTCCCGACCGGCTGTTGTTGGCCGATGCGCAGACGAGCGGCGGCCTGCTGATAGCGATCGAAGCTCCGCTGGCGAATGCGCTGCTACAAGCGCTCGAAGACGAGGGTGACACCGGCACCGTTATCGGCCGGATTGTAGAACGCGACTTCGCCGACGGCCCTTCGGGTGTGGTCACTGTGGTCGGTAGCTGAAGGGCTCAGAGAATTGTGGCTTCTTCGTCGGGGGTGATGTCCTCGACTTCCTTACGCTCAGCCAGGCGTAGCAGGGCGGCGCCGGTCATCGTCGCTTTGAACATGCCCGATTGGAATGGAATCGGTTCGTAACCGACCATGCCGAGAGAGACCGGCGAGGTGTCCTCGCTGTCGTGCGCCAGCACTATCACCACGTCGTTGGATGCATCGGGGTTGTCGGCCCACAGCTTCAGTAAGGTTTCGTTCACGTGGGCGACCCTAGGCGACGAGGAGGGCGGTGGTTCCCTTTTCCATGCGAACCACCGCCATCGACCGAACCGACCAGTCACTTCTCGACCTATCCGAAGACCGCTCGACGGCAGTCCAAAAGCCCCGATCCGTAGCCGGGATCATCGCCGGGCGCACCCAGATCCGACGCCGTTGCCCGTAGCCGGGCACGAATCCTGTCGGGTGTCCAGGTGGGATGAAGCTCCTTGAGCAACGCCGCCGCACCCGAAACGTGTGGGCAGGCCATGCTGGTCCCCGACTTCACCCCCAATCCGCCTCCGGGTACTGTCGAGTTGATCGACACGCCGGGGGCCGAAATCTCCACCCCGCAGTTACCGCAGAGGCTTGCTGGTCCCTGTGAGGAGAACGCAGCGAGGTCGCGGTTTTTGTCCACGGCAGCGACGGCCATGAAGCCGGCGCAGCGTGCCGGATTGCCAACCCACGGGTTGTTGGCACGACCGTTGTTCCCGGCGGCGGCGATGACGAGGCAACCGGCCCGATTAAGCCGTTCCGCGGCACGTTGGTAGGCAAGCGTGCACTCGGCATCCGGGCTGTTGACATTGCTACCGAGGCTCATCGACGCCACATCGATCCCGTTCTGCTCAGCCCAACCCATTCCGGCGAGGATCCAACTCAGGCGTCCCGAACCGGCACCGCTGAGTACCTTTACGGCGTAGAGATCGCACCCGGGAGCGACACCAACGACCCCGGTGGTGTTGTTCCTCGCACCAACAATTCCAGCGCAGTGTGTTCCGTGTCCGTTGTCGTCATCCCAGCTCGTAGCTCCGGGAACCATCGACACGCCGCCGGACACAGTCAGGTCGGGATGATCGTCGTCGATCCCCGTGTCGAGTATCGCAACCTTCACGCCGCTGCCGGTCACCCGGTTCCAAACCTGGTCGGCACCCACCATCTTGATATTCCATGGGAGGGGCTGGTTCGAAGGAGGTGGCACCGGTGGTCCTGGCGCAGGTGACGGCGCCCCGGGCAAACAGAAGCAGATCGGTGGCATCCATGGCGCCAGCCTGATGCAGAATCGACGGGACCCTGGTGGGCAGGTGTCCTGGTCGGAAGCGAGTGCCTGAATCCCAACATCATCTGCCCAATACCCCTGCGGATACGAATCGGGGGAACCGAGGTTGTCGAAGAAGCTACCGCCTCCCATTCCCGGAGCCTCGGCACCCAGAGCAAACACTTCGAAGTCCTCAACAACCTCAGCAACGGCTGCCGCACTCTTGAGTTCCTCCGCCTTCTCTTCGGTGAGTGTCGCGACAGTGACGCCAATCTCCTCGAAGTGGAGAACATCTTTCGCTTCGTACTCAGCGTCCGATTCGAGAAGACTCATCCCCTCGTGAAAGCGCGTCTTCGAAACACCAATAGTCCTAGCCGCCGACGCGCTGGTGACCTCTTGCTTCACATAAGTGACTACAAAACGCTTGCTCTCAGCCATGATTGACCCCCTAGGTCGCTGACGATGCGTCCGCATCAACCGTACCCCTCGGATTTGAGAATGGGCACTGCAAACCATGCCCGATCGTGCAGTCTCCCCACTCCTCCATTGGGAGTTCGCAGGTGTCCGAACCACGTGGCCCGGCTGACTACGCTGAGGATTCACCCCGGCGCTGGCGGGTTACCATCGCGGAGCCATCCACCGAGGACCTCATGACGTCATCAGAGCAGACCCTCCTTCACATGATCTGCGACTACGCCCCCGACGGGCTCGAATTCGCTGAAATCGTCACCCGCTTGCACAATCTCGTTGCGGACCCCGTCGCTACCCGTATCCATCACACGGCCACGCCACCGCTCGACACGATTGCCGTTGGCTTTGTCACTGCCCAACTGGCGTTCAGCCCGGTGTTCACACGGATGGTCATTTACGGCAACGCGGCCCCCCGCCGCGATCAGGACGCGGTTGCCGAAGCAAATCGCGGTCGTAGCCTTCAGTACGCTCGACTCGACACCGGTGTGGAAATCGTCAGCGTGGGCTCTGGGTACGCCTTTAGTTTCGTCAAAGACCGGGTTGTCGAGTTCCGTGACGTTGCCAGCCCTGCAGCCGGATCACAGTTTCGTTCCCGGGACTATTTCCCGAAGTGTGTCGCCGCGGTTGTCGACAAGGACCATTCGGTGCTCACCGGTGAACTCGACCCGGCCCTGATCGAAGAGGTTCCCTCGCACCTGGTTGCCTGGACGGACGGTTTTGGCAACATCAAGACGACTTTGCGGAAATCCCATCTGGAAGCCGAAGGTTTCACGGTTGGATCCCGCGTACTCGTCACCCTCAACGGTGTCACGCTCGTCGGGGTTATCTCCGATGGTGGGTTCACCGTCGACAGGGGAGTCCTCGCAGTGAACGCCGGGTCGTCGGGATACGGCGACCCTTTCGTCGAGCTGTTCCTACGGGTGCATCACATGAGTGAGAAGACTGCCGCGGTTCGCTTTGACTACCCGGTCGGTGGCACCCCGTTCGAGATCAAACCGCTCAGTTAATCGGGTTCCGACGCTCCCACCAACCGGTGAACTCCGGTACCAGCGGGTCGTTGTGATCGCGTGCCCAATCCCCAAGCCCGAAGAACCAATCGAGGAGCTCGATCGATTCCGCTACGGTTTCGAACCGGTAATCGGTTCGCAGGACGGTGCGCTTAAACCCCATGGCTTCGAGCCGGGCGTGGTAGCCACCAAGGGCGGTTGAGGGGGCAGCCGGTTGGTCGACGGCGGTGCCGAGGGTATCGATTACCACTTCAATGCCGCCCGGCTTCACCACACGGTTCATCTCGGCGATGGCTTGGTTCAGTTCGTTGTGCCACGAGTCGGGCCACCGTTCTGTGAAATGGCCGAAGACCCACCCGGCGACTGCTGCATCTGCCCAGTCGTCATCGATCGGCAGCTTCCTGGCATCGCCAACACTGAGAGCCCAATCGCCCAGACAGTTGGTGAGTTTGGTCGCGGCCACATCGAGCATCGCGGTCGCTACGTCGACACCATGGACCCGCTTGCCGTGACCACACAGCTCGATGGCCAGTCGGCCGGTGCCCGTCCCGATATCGACGATTGTCGATGCAGCAGCGGTCAGCTGTTCGAGACGCTCGGCCAGTTCGCCGTGGGTGTCCTCGGTCGCCACCATGCGGTGGTAGGTGCCGGCTTCCGAGTCGTAGATCCGTTGGAAGTGGTCCACCTACTAGTCACCCAATCCGATGCCGAGATTACGGAGGGTGAGGATCCAGGGGTGATCGAGGGGGACCGTCTTGCGACGACCGGACACCTCTTCGAGTGGTACCGGAACGCACTCATTGTTCTGGATTGCCACCATCACGCCCGATTCGCCCCGGGCAATGAAATCGGCTGTGGCGGTCCCGAGTCTGGTAGCGAGCAGGCGATCAAACGGCGATGGCGTGCCGCCACGTTGCACGTGACCGAGGATGGTGACCCGCGACTCGAGACCGGTCCGAGCTTCAAGTTCCGTTGCCAGATTGGCGGTGTGATTGTGCAGCGAGGTGGCGATGTCCCGGAGACGCTCTCTCCCCTCTTCGGCCACAACGTCATCATCGTCATCCCTCATGGCGCGCGCCTTGGCCTTCTTGGCGGCAGTCTTCTTGGGCATGGCGCCCTCCGACACGACCACGATGCTGAAGTTGGTGCCTGCGGCGCGGCGCCCCAGGATCGCCTCACCGATCCGATCTAGGTCATACGGGATCTCGGGGATGAGGATTACGTCGCCGCCTCCTGCCAGCCCCGCGCCGAGAGCAATCCAGCCGGTGTTGTGACCCATTACCTCCACCACGACTATGCGGTGATGGGAGTGGGCTGTGGAGTGCAGTCGATCGATTGCTTCGGTGGCGATGCCCATGGCGGTGTCGAAGCCGAGGGTGATATCGGTTCCCCAGATGTCGTTGTCGATGGTCTTGGGCAATGTCAGTACCGGGACTTCCTTCGCGGCGAGGCGCATCGCGTTCTTGACCGTCCCGCCGCCTCCTAGACACACCAGTGCATCGAGCTGGTGGTTCTGGATGTTCTCCACCATGAGGTCGGTCATGTCCATGATCTTGCCGCCGACGTCCATCCGGTGTGGCTTGTCGCGGCTGGTGCCGAGGACTGTTCCGCCGGTGGTGAGAATGCCGGAAAGCTCGGCGCTACCCAGCCTGATGAAGCGATTCTGCATGAGGCCGCGAAAACCATCACGGAACCCGATCACCGACATGCTGTGGGTTGTGATGGCTGCTTTCCCTAAGCCGCGCATCGCCGCGTTGAGACCCGGCGAATCGCCACCCGCCGTCAGTATCCCGATCTGCTTTGCCATGCTCGCCCCACGTTGCCGTATCGCGATGATACCGAGTAGGCCACCGTCGACACTGGGACCCTCCAAAGCAAGTACCTTGTAGCGATCCATGGATGACAACTCACAACATCGGCTGGCTTCGATCTCCGGGTCTCTTGGAATCGGCGCTCTCGACAGGCATATCTTCCTCTGCGCGCAGCAATCGACCCCGCGTTGCTCGACGTATGAGGGGAGCGCCGCCGTGTGGCGACATCTCAAACGTCGGCTGAAGGAGCTGAACCTCGCCTCGGCCCCACCGCCCTGGCGAGGCAACGACATTGATCAGGCCCCGCCGGCGGGACCGGGGGTCGGCGGAACGGTGCTGCGGTCCAAAGTCGACTGTCTGCGGGTTTGCGAGCGAGGTCCGATTGCCGTGGTCTATCCGGAGGGGATTTGGTATCACTCCGTGGATGTGGAGGTCATGGAGCGGATCATCACCGAGCACCTGATCGGAGGGCAGCCGGTCACTGAGCACACGTTTGCGGTCGATACACTCGGGCTCAATACCCCCGGGCCGGATACGGGGGTACCTAACCGGATCGACCTGGAGGGTTAACGACGTGCGGATGGTGAGGTGGCTCCTTTATACCGTGGGGGGTTGGCTGTTGTGGCGAGTCTTCGGACCCGAGATAGTGCCCCGTTACCGATCGCCACAGACGAATCCCCTACCCGTCCCGGGACGGACGGTGATGGTCGGGGAACACGAGCTGTTCGTCCGCGAAACCGGGCCGGAGGACGCCCCGGTGCTGGTGTTGGTCCACGGTTGGAATCTGGATGGCGCCATGACCTTTCATCGCATTATCCCGGCGCTGGCTCGCCGTTTCCGGGTGATCGTGCCCGATCTGCGCAACCACGGTAAGAGCGACTGGGTTCGTGGGCCCGTCGAGATTGCCGACCTTGCTGATGATGTTGCCGGCGTGTTGGACGCCATCGGGGTGTCCGGGGCGACTGTGCTCGGGTATTCGATGGGTGGCATGGTGGTCCAGGAACTGGCCCGTCGTCATCCGCGGCTTGTGGGTTCGATGATCCTGGCGGCAACTGCCGCACGTCCCATTGCCCAATATCGCCTCCTCACCAGATCCGTCTTCTGGCTGACACGGGGCGCGCTCCGACTGAGCAACTACGAGGCGGCCCTGGTAACGGGCGAGTTGCTTCACAGAGGAGGCGCGATCCGCGATGGTCACCGTCGCTGGATGCATCAGGCCTTGCTCAAGCGAGACGCGGATCTGTACTACGAGATCGGTGCGGCGGTGTGGCGTTTCAACTCCCGGGACTGGGTCGGGCGGTTGCCCCAGCGGATGATGATCATCCTCCCGACCGAGGATGAGGTAGTACCTCCGGAGACCCAGTACGAACTGGCGGCGTTGCTTCCCGAGGCGGAGCTTGTCGAGCTGTCCGGTGGTTTCCACGAGTCGGTGTTGAACCGTCCGCAGGAGTGCATTGATGCGATCAGCCGGTTTATGGGCTGAGCAAGTTGCCGACGGCGGTGGCCACCGCCGTCGGTGCCGCTAGCAAGACGTTGTGTCCGGCTCCTCTCACGATGACGGGGTACTCGTCGCGGGTGGCCGCCATTTCGTAAGCCATTTCGGAGTACTTGGCGTCACGCTCCCCGGCCATCAGCACAACGGGCATCGGTAACGAACTGATGCGGCGAATGGAATCGGGGACCGACGCCTGGCCCATTCCTCGCAACGCTTCCGCCAGGCCGGTGGCGGTATTCTCGAAACGTATCTCACGGTCGGCCCGGCGCAGGTCGGGGGAGACTCCATCAGTTGTGGTGACGGGATTGGCCAGCCATTCGTCGATGAAGCGTTCGAGGCCGATCCGTTCGATGCGTGTTGCCAAGGCATCGTCGGCGACCCGGCGCACCTTCCTTACGCTGGAGGGCATCCCGGGCCCGGTCGAGATGAGAACCAGCGACTCGACGAGTTCCGGGTGGGCGAGAGCTATCTGTAGGGCGACCCGGCCCCCCTGGGAGTAGCCGAGCAACAGCGGGGGAGCGGCCAAGTCCGCCAGCAATTCCGCTACAGAGGCGACGGCAGACTCCATGGTGATCGGTTCGATTGCGGTGCGTCCGTGACCCGGCAGGTCGGGGGCCACCACCGTCGCCCCCAATTCGTCCGCCAACGTTTGGAACATCCCGCCGTGGAGGGTGAAACCATGCAGGGCTACGAGAGGTGCCGGCGGATCACCGAACGTCCGGACCCAAAGCTGTCCCCGCTTGGTGGGGAACTCGCTCAAGGGCGCGGCGGTGGCGTGTACTCCGCGTTGAGGAGCTTGTAGAGCGCGGCCCCACCGATGGCTGCAATCGCTATCAGAATCAGCTTCTTCATAGGGGCATGATACGAGGCGCGGCTACCCGTTTGCTTGCGGTGCGTGCGAGAATATTAAGTATGAGCGATACCGGTGCTTTTGCTGATGCTCGTCGCGCCTTCGATAGGTGGCGCCGTCGCTATCCCCTCGACCTGTACGAGAGCGATTCGCATCTGGATCTGGTTAACCGCCGCTACCTCGATGGGGACCGCCTGACGGAGCTGCAGGTTGCCGCGGGCGAGTTTGGCAAGGTGGTCGCCGCTGAGATCGGGAGCCTGGTCGAAAGCTATCGGACCCACCTGCCGGAGTTGGCCAAGTACGACGGCCATGGCAACCACATCGACGAGGTCCGTTTCCACGATGCCTACCACGAGGCGGGCCGTCGAGTGTGGGCAGCAGGTCTGTTGCAGCGTGCCGGTAGGGCAGGCAACTCGTTTGAGCAGGCGAATCTCTTCTATCTGGCATCCCTCGAAGGCGAGATGGGCCACCTGTGTGCCGCCACCTGCACGACCGGTTTCGTCAGAGTTCTGCGAAGGCACGCTTCGACCGACCTCAAGGATCGTTACTTGCCTGAGTTGACGGCCGGCTCGTATGACGCTGCGGTGCGCGGGGCACAATTCCTGACCGAGGTGCAGGGCGGCAGCGATGTTGGCGCCAATGCCTCGGTTGCTCGCGACGTCGGCGGTTCGTGGGAGATTACCGGAGAGAAGTGGTTCTGTTCGGTTGCCGACGCCGGAGTCTTCTTGCTGCTGGCCAGGCCCGAGGGATCAACCTCCGGCACGCGCGGCCTTGCGTGTTTTGTTGTTCCGCGGACTGTCGCAGGTCGGCTCAACGGGTTTTCCATTCGTCGGCTGAAGGACAAGCTCGGCACCACGGCCATGGCATCGGGAGAGATCGACTTTGATCGTGCCGCGGCCGAAATCGTTGGTGAGGTCGATGCAGGGTTCAAGATCATGGTCACCGCGATGCTCAACACGAGCCGCTGGATGAATGCCATCGGCGACGTCGGCATGATGCGTCGCGCCTATTTGGAGGCGAGCAACTATGCCGCGATCCGGGAGGCCTTTGGCCAACGCATCGCGGATTTCCCGCTCGTACGCAGACAGCTTGCGGAGGCAAAGGCAGAGTGGCTCGCCGCGCTCCACAGCACCTGGGAGCTCACCTCTTTGGATGAAGCCATCGATGTTGAATCGATGGGTGGGGATGCGGTCGACCAGGCCGATGTCGGGTTCCATCGCTATTTGGTCAACGCCAACAAGCTGGTCTGCTCACTTGCGGCAACGGATGTCGTGCGCCGCTCTATCGAGATTCTTGGCGGCAACGGCGCTATCGAGGAGTTCAGCGTTCTGCCGCGTTTGCTGCGCGATGCCATCGTCTTCGAGCAGTGGGAGGGGACACACAATGTTCTCACCGCCCAGGTCCTGAGGGATATGGGCAAGCTTGGCCTGGCAGGAACCGTCGTCGACCGGACGGCAACCATGCTCAAAGGTATTTCCGACAACGATCTGGGGCTCGTCGCCGACCGGGCACAAACGGTGCTCGAGGATCTTTCCGGCCATGTCGCTCGCTGTGTCGAAGAGCCCAACTACGGGGCCCTTCACTTTCGAAGCTTGCTCGAGCGGCTCCTTCGGGTTCACCAGGTCGGTTTGTTGCTTAAGGCAGCAGAAGAGGTGGGCTCGGAGCCGCTCGGGCAGGAACTGGCCGCCGCCGCCGAGCTGATCCTGGGCCACTATCTCGAAAGCGACTACCGGGCTGAGAGTGACCCGCGGTTCGAGGTTCTCGTCGAGCGAGTGCTGGGGTTGGACCTCGGCTGAGAAGACCGGGATGCTCCACGCCGGGTCGGTGAGGGGTCTCTGGTGTGCTGGCCAGTCGAATCCCCTCGCTGTGAGCGATTAGCCGCCAGATACGAAGGCGACGGTCTCGCATCGTGTGATTCCGTCGCGGAGGATGCCCTTGTGCCCCGTGTCCGGAACCTCGATCAGTTTTGTAGCCGGCCTCGACGCAGCGTATGCGGCGGCCTCGGCAAACGGTGTGCGATCGTCGGCCGGGTCGTGAAGAACCAGCATGTCGGCGCCGCGAACGTCGCCTTTGCCGGCGAATAGGTCCATGAGGTGTGGCCCTGCAAATGCTACGAATCGATCCTCGAAGCGCTGGAACGCTTTGTCGCTGAGATTGAGTTGAGCCTTGAACGCATCGATGAACAGTTGCCCGGTTACCGCCGGCGCAATCAAGACGACACGCTCCGGGCCACCGTGAGCGAAAGCGGCGAATGTCACAACAGCCCCAAATGAGTGGGCGACCACGCTGCGGGGGAGACCGAATTGGTTCACCGTCGCGTCAACTGTTGCGGCCATGCGGAACAGATCGGTGCTGGACCCCCGGTCCGAACCGTGACCCGGAAGATCCGGGGCGACAGCCCGGTACCCGGCTTCTGCCAGGGCCGACGCGAGTGGTGCCATGTCGGTGGAGGCGCCGCCCCAACCATGAAGAAGGAGCACGGGTTCCCCGTCGCCGATCGAGTATCCAGAGATCTCATGTCTAAAGACGTTGATAGTGAACCTCTCGGCCCCGTCTGGGTAGCGCGTATTGGCCCGGCCATGGGGGTGGAACCACAGATACCAGGCGATCCTCCCGCCCAGCCGGGGAGAGATCCTGCTGACAATCGAGATCGCCCGGAGCAACGGATTCTTCATCGGCGAGGCTCTTCCGAGGACGAATGCCCTCCTAGTTGACGCACAACATCGCCCGCATCGATATCAACGTTCAACGTATGTCTGCGGAGGCGCTGTAGCCGGCGGCGTTCTTTACGTGTTGGCTTTTTCATGTCTGCCTCTGACTGTCAGTAGCTTTATGCAACTGACAGTACCAAGGTTAGTTGCTATACGCAACTTACTCGGATAGAGTCGTGCTCATGCCAACCAAGAAGTCCATCGAACACCTCGACTGCGTGGTGGCCAGCACAATCGACATCATCGGCGACAGGTGGACGCTGCTAATCATGAGAGACGTCTTCTTTGGTGTGCGTCGCTTCGATGACTTTCAGCGTGACCTCCAGATCTCACGGAATGTGCTTGCCGACCGACTCCAGCAGCTCGTCACCCACCGCATCCTCAAGACGGTCCCCTACCAGGACAATCCTCCCCGGCACGAGTACCGGTTGACCGATAAGGGCCGGGACCTGTTGGACGTCCTTCTTGCGGTGTGGCGCTTCGGCGACAAGTGGGAACACTCAGATGTGGAACGCGTCATGATCCACAAGGACTGCGGACACGCCACCCATATGATTCCGGCTTGCGCCCACTGCGGCGAAGAGCTCACGCGCCACAATCTCCGGGTAGAGCCCCAGCTCGACGTGGTTGTCGCGCGGCGTGCGCTGGAGACGACTCGGTAGTCTCTGCCTATGTGCCGCATCAAACAGATGCAGCGATGGATCTGGGTGCGCGTAAGTTCAGTGCCGAAGACGGCAGTAGCGTCAGTCTTTCACAATCACGGCGGCGCCGACAGCAAGGATGTCGTACAGGATTTCGGCGTCGGCGAGTCGAACACAACCGGCGCCAACCGGGG